>JBGAGR010000159.1:0-18243 GCA_044226645.1 Aggregatilineales bacterium | reverse complement strand
CCTTACCCGTTGGCCCAGAGGTTGTAACCGGCTCAACACGCCTCAAAGCGGGTACTGCTCAAAAAATGGTCTTGAACATGATCAGCACAGGCAGCATGATTCGGCTGGGTAAGGTCTATGGTAATCTGATGGTCGATGTGAAAATTGCCAATCAAAAATTGGCTGGTCGTGCAAAGCGCATCGTGGCGGAAATCACAGGTGTCAGTGAAGATGAAGCTGGAAATCTACTGGACTTGGCTGGTAACGAAGTCAAAACAGCAATTGTGATGCATAAACGCGGTGTAACACCGGAACAAGCACGACACTTATTAGACGAAGCGGGTGGAAAGCTGCGGGAGGTCATTGGATAAAACACACTTTGTAGCACAGCAGAGCCTCAAAATTTAATTCATCAGGAAGGGAACTCTTACATGGCAACGCAAGTTAAAGTTGGGATTATCGGCTGCGGCAACATTTTCCCGCAGTACATAAAGGGCTGCCGCGCCTTCGAGATTCTGGATGTGGTGGCTGTAGCGGATATTGATGTAAGCCGCGCACAGGCCAGAGCGAAGGAATATTCGATTCCGAAAGCCTGCTCAGTTGACGCACTGCTGGCTGACCCGGCTATCGAAATTGTCGTTAACCTGACCGTTCCGCAGGCTCATGCCGAGGTCAGTTTAGCGGCACTGAAGGCAGGCAAGAATGTCCACGCCGAAAAGCCGTTTGCGCTGGATCGCGCCGAAGGCCGTCCGATTATGGCACTCGCCAAAGAAAAGGGATTACTGGTTGGATGCGCGCCGGACACGTTTATGGGCGGTGGCATCCAGACCGCACGCAAGGTGATTGACGACGGCGTGATTGGGACTCCGGTTTCGGCAGTGGCCTTCATGTGCGGACATGGGCCGGAATCGTGGCATCCAAACCCGGAATTTTATTACAAGCGCGGCGGTGGCCCAATGTTCGATATGGGGCCGTATTACCTGACCGCGCTGGTGAACCTGCTGGGGTCTGTCAAGCGCGTTACAGGTTCCGCAAAAATCTCCTTCCCGGAGCGCATCGCCACCAGCAAGGAAAAGAATGGACTCGTCATTAAGGTTGATGTTCCAACCCATGTGGTCGGTGTGATGGATTTCGCAGCGGGTGCTGTCGGGACGATTATCACCAGCTTTGATACCTGGGCGCATCATCTCCCTCTGATTGAGATTTATGGCTCGGAAGGTTCAATGAGCGTTCCTGATCCGAACACATTTGGTGGTAAGGTACAGGTTCGGCGGTTCGATGAACAAAACTGGCGTGAAATCCCCCTGACGCACAGTGCCGAGGTTGGACGCGGAATCGGCGTAGCGGATATGGCTTATGCGCTGCGTAGTGGACGCGCTCACCGTGCCAGCGGCGAACTGGCCTATCACGTACTCGATGTGATGGAAAGTTTCCATGATGCGTCAAGCACTGGCAAGCATGTTGAACTGGAAAGCACCTGCGCCAAGCCAGCCGCGCTTCCCGTTGGTTTGGCGAGTGGTACACTCGATGCATGAAATTCATCGGAGTGGATGCTTTAGCAAGTATTCACTCCGATAACTGTTTCTAATGTTAGGGGCCGGGGAGGATTTTAATGTCCGAGCAATCTGTGGGCAGAAGTGCCAATTCACGCTTGATGATGGTTGGTGTAGTGGCCGTTGCGGTAATCGCTGGCGCGGTCATTATCTTTTCTCTGATTAATCGATTTTCAGAAAAACCTGCTGCCGATCCCAGTGATGTGCCAGCCGCCATTATTGAAGGCGCTGATCCATTTAACGGAATCACAGAAGTTGATCCTCCGCGCCAACTTCGCGATTTCACGCTGACCAACCAGAATAACGAACCAACCAGTCTGAGCGATTTTAAGGGCAAGATGGTGCTCATGCTGTTCGGTTATACCCATTGTCCGGATGTCTGTCCGCTGACGCTGCTCGAATTCAAGAAAATCATACTCGCTCTGGGCGACAAGGCCGATCAGATGGCATTTGTCTTTATCAGCATCGATGGTGCGCGTGATACACCGACTGTGATGGCAGATTACGTCAGCCGTTTCGATTCATCGATTGTGGGTTTAACGGGTGACGAAGCAACTTTGACCCGGCTTGGCACGGATTACGATCTGTACTTTGCTAAACGCGCCGACGCTTCCGGGTCAACTGAAAGCTACCTGATGGATCACACATCCAGCACGTTTTTGGTGGATAAAGAGGGTCAACTTGTCGCGCTATACACCTATGGCACACCTGCCGCAACCATTGCTGACGATATTCAAAAACGACTCGGATAACTTAATGCCGGGAAGTACGCGGCAGAATACTCGTGACAACCTCGTAGTTGTTAGTTCCGAGGCGTTCTGCCACCTCATCCGCAGAAATGGTTTCGCTTCCCTGTTTACCCAGTAAGACGACTTCGTCTCCTATACTCACATCGGGAATATGGGACACATTGACTGTGGTTTTTTCCATGCTTACCCGCCCGATAATGGGCGCACGCTGTCCATGAATGAGCACTTCCTGCCAATTATTAGGTGCGCGGCGAAAGCCATCGGCGTAACCTACCGGAATGACTGCGATACGTTCGTCGCTCGTAGTGACATAGGTGCGTCCATAGCCAACGGAGTGATCGCGCGGCAGCGTTTTTACTTGGGCGACGATGCTTTTCCACGACAGGACAGGGCGGAAACCTTCCGGTACACGGATCGTCGACGAAGGTGATAGGCCATACATTGCCAGCCCCACCCGCACCATATTGAAGTGATTGTCTTTAGAAGCCAGTGTTCCAGCAGAGTTGGCGGCATGAATGTACGCGAAGTTGAAACCAGATGCCCGTAAGGGTTTGAGAATATCCTTAAATGTTTTGACCTGTAACTCGGTAAATTCTGCATCCTCATCAGCCGAAGCGAAGTGGGTATAAATGCCTTCAATGTCCAGATGGCTGAGGTTCATAAGATGGCGGAACAGGTTCATTGCTTCCGTTTTCGTAACGCCTAACCGACCCATACCCGTATCTATTTTGACATGAATATGGAGTTTCGCATCCAGTTCGCGTGCAACCCGATCATAGGCACGGGCTAAATCCAGATCATAGACCGTCAAAGTAATATGCTGGCGAATGGCCTGTCGAACCGCACTTACTGGGGTGTAGTTCAGCAGGAGTATGGGTTCTTCGATTCCAGCCTCACGCAGTTCGAGGGCTTCATCCATTGAGCTGACGGCCAGATATTCTGCTCCATTGAGAACCGCGGTTCGACTGACCGATACCGCGCCATGCCCATAGGCATCCGCTTTCACAACCGCCATGAGGGCAACTTGTTCGCCGATCAGGCTCTTGATGCCGCGTACATTTACCGCCAGCGCATCTAAATCGATTTCGACCCAGCTCAGGCGTGAGGGTTCCACTAGAGCGGACATTTCACCAGTTACTTTCTGGCGAGGTAGCGCGGATTTATCCTTTGGCTCACGTAAAAGAGCCTGTGTTACCAATTCCATCCGCGAAGAAGCCCCACCGGTAATGAGCACGGTGTCTGTGCGCGAAAGTTGGTAGCGATCCTTCAAAGCTGAAATGGTGTCCTGAATGCTGTAGGTGACGCATACCTGATTGGGTTCTTTGCCTTTATCCAGTGCGGTACGTCCGGCTAGAGCAGCATCCTTTCCCTCTGTGATGATAATGTCGGCTACTTCGGCAGCACGTTGTCCAACGGTGCGGTGTCCGAGTTGGCTGGCCGTGCCCAGGTGATCCATATCACCCATGACGAAGATGAGACGCTGATTGTTTTCTGACCCTTCGCGAATCGCTTGCAGCCAATTGAGCGCAGCCAGTACAGATAGCGGTGTAGCCGTCCAAGAATCATCGATGACCAGGCAGTTATTGATGCCATTGAATGGTGTCATGCGTCCGGGCAGATATGGGGCGTTGGTGAGTGAGCGTAGAGCGTCTTCCAGTGAAGTATCATAATGAATCCCTACAGCCAGTCCAGCGAGTGCTGAATAGAGTTGATGTTTACCCAGCCAGGGTATCCAGCGGCCAATAAACCGATCGCTGCCATACCGAAGATCGAAGCCAGTATTGCTCAGGCTGGCAACGACATTGTAGGCCATCAAATCTGCGCCAAAGCGTTCCATTCCCGCTGTTAGTACGCGCGCACGGGTTGCGGATGCCAGGGGCGCAACCTGATCATCATCAAAATTCAGCACTGCCAATCCTGTGGGAGCAAGCTGGTCAAGCAGCAGTTCGTGTTCAGCGATGAGCTCATCGACACTGCTAAACGCATCCGTGTACGACCGACCAATGCCAGGTATGACGACTACATCTGGTTGGAGGGTTTGGGCGATTTCTGCCATTTCGCCGGGACGGTCAATATTGAGTTCAAGAATAACGAATTGGTGTTCCGGAGTGAGTTCAGCCAATGTACTGATTATATTCAGCCAACCGACACTATCTATATTGCTTTTGAGTACGTTATAACGGGTAGAAAGCACAAGGCTTATGGCCTCAACGGTAAGGGATTTTCCTACAGTGCCGACGACACAGATGACCTGTGTCCCTAGCCGTGTCAGGATATAGCGCGCCCAGGCTATTAATGCAGCTTCGGTGTCTTTAACGATAATAATCGTCAAACCCTGGGTATCGAATTCCGGTGGATGGGTGCAAAGAATACCTAATACACCTTTTTCGACTGCTTCTTGGATATATTGGTGGGTGTCACCGCGCTCGGTCTTCAATGCCACAAATAATTGGGCTTCAGCGGCTCGAGGGGCATCAAAGCAAAAAGTGGTGAAGATGTGTGCGCCAGGTTCACCGAATAATTGACCGTTCGAGGCTTCGAGAATGTCGTACAGACTGATCACAGCTACCCTCCAGCGCATAGGTGTCAACAAGTGTTGTTATGCTATAATAGCACGGGTCTTCACAAGGAACACGCTCAATGTCATTCTATTTCGAGATCATCAAAACACAAGGTCGTGCGCGCGCCGGTATTTTGCATACCCCGCATGGCCCAATTCCAACTCCTGTTTTTGCACCCGTTGGCACACAGGCGACAGTCAAAGCGGTGGCACCGCGCGATTTGCAGGGATTAAAGGCTTCACTCATTTTAGCAAATACTTATCATTTGCATTTGCGACCAGGTGATGAACTGATTCGTGATCTGGGGGGACTGCATCAATTTATGGCGTGGCCGGAGCCAATTTTAACCGATTCCGGTGGATTTCAGGTATTCAGCCTTGCCGAAATCAATCGTATTGATGAAGACGGTGTAACATTTCGCAGTCATCTTGATGGCAGTAAACATCGGTTGACACCTGAGGTTTCGATGCAAATTCAGGAAAATTTAGGTGCGGACATTATCATGTGTTTTGACCAATGTCCGGTTCCAACAGATCGTAAAGTGGTCGAAGATGCTGTCGCGCGAACCAGTGCGTGGGCGGAGCGCTGCCGCCGGGCACACAGCGATGATAGCCAGCAGGCTTTGTTTGGCATCGTTCAGGGTGGGGTGTTCGAAGATTTACGCGCTCGTTCCGCTGAGTTTTTGCGCCCGCTGGATTTTCCAGGGTACGCCATCGGAGGATTAGCGGTTGGTGAGACAAAAGCTGATATGTACACGGCACTTGATTTCACAACACCCATGCTTCCAGCGGAAAAACCGCGTTATCTGATGGGGGTGGGTGAACCAGAAGATCTGGCTCAGGGTGTTTTGAGCGGTGTTGATATATTTGACTGTGTGATGCCAACCCGTATTGCACGGCATGGGGCAGCACTCACTAAAGACGGACGCATCAACATGCGAAATCTGCCTTACGCGACCGATAAGAATCCGCTGGATGAGGGCTGCGATTGCTATGCCTGCCAGCATTTCAGTAAAGCATATATCCGCCATCTGGTTAAGGCTGGCGAGATTCTCGGCTCGCAACTGCTGAGTATTCATAATATTCGCTTCTTAATCCACCATATGGAGGCCATGCGAAACGCCATTCTGAATGATGGTGATCTGTCGGACTATGTAAACGGGTTTCGGCAGCGCTACTTACAAATGGCGTGAACCCATGCGGCAAGCCAAACATGCTTTGGCGGTAGTGGCATTTACGCTGGTCAGTTGCAGCACATCCGCTTTACCGGCCTCGACTCCAACTTCAGACGCGATCACGCTGCGGGTGTATGCCACGACGGCGACGATTCCGCTGCTTCACAGCTTGACTACCCAATACAGCGCAATCAATCCATCTGTGACCTTTGAAATCATCAGCGGGGATTTTCAGACGGTTTTTGATCGTCTGGTTGCCGATAAAGAAGGCTATATTCTCACGAATCATTTACCCACTGGTGCTGCCGATGCGGTATTTCCAGCGTGGCCCATTGGTCAGGATGGGATCAGTGTGATTGTCCCGCCAGAGAATCTGGTTTCGGGTCTGACCAGTGAGCAGTTGCGCCGGATTTATCTGGGGCATGTGACCAATTGGAACGAGGTTGGTGGGGCGGATAAGGAGATTGTGGTACTGAGCCGGGAGGAAGGCTCTGGAACACGGGACGAATTTGAGCGATTGTTAATGGGAGATCGGCTGACGACCCAATCTGCTCAAATTGCCCCTTCCAATGCCGCTATGATTAGCAGTGTCGCCGCAATCTCTGGCAGCATTGGTTATGTCTCTATGAGTTATCTGGACGACAGCGTGAAAGCGCTGGCAATCGATCATGTGTTGCCGTCGGTTGAAACAGTTTATCAAAATACCTATCCACTACGGACGACCTTATTTGTTCTTGGTCTGACCGAACCGGAGGATTCCTATCGCGCTTTTATTGGATGGATTCAAAGTCCGGAGGGGCAGGAACAGGTTGGTCAGCTTTACGCTCCCCTGTTACGTCCCTGAGTTCATGAATGAAATGAGCATACTATAGAGAAGGGCTACAACGAGCAGCCACATGGCGCTGAGTGCCAGATCGCGATAAAGGCGCAAGCGATTACGCTGCCGCTCAAACAGCATTTCCGGCCCTCGGATGCGGTGGAGAGCCGATGCGGCTTCACTGTTATGAGGATTTACTCGCAGGACGTTATCCAAACAGACTGAACTCTGATCGAGCGAATCGACTGCTACGCTCATCCATAGCCAGGCATCTTCAAAATCGCTGTCTTCCTGGATAAGTTCCCGCAGCATCTCGACAGCTTCTTCACGGCGATCTTCTTTAACCAGTTCAATGGCATCCATCAGACGGTCAATGCGATTGGCTGCATCTTCCTCTTCAGTCATCGAAATAACCCATTTTCAATACTCTATAAAAGCGATGACTAATCTAATTGGACATTGGTGAAAAAGTCAGTCTCGTCGACACGATTGGCTTGTGGGGCTGGGTAAACACGAGTGAAGCCCTGTTTCCCGCTCAACATTCTCCGCAGCCAGAGCGGCATACGCGGCGCACCGCCACCCAACTGGCTGTCGTGGCAGGCACTGGCCTCATCCCACTGTTTGAAATAGTCGCGGATGTCGATTTGTGTATTGACCGATTCTGCGTTATCCAACACGGCCACAAAATCAATATCCTTATTTTTGCCTACCCGGCGTGGGTCTTGTCCACGAATGCGCATGACGAGCAGCAGGAGACGCAGCATTCTGGTTGGGAAAGAGCTGAAGTATAACTTTTGCGGCTTATAGGGTTTCTGCCCATCGGTCTGATAAGATTCATCCCCAGCCAATTGGAAAGCGTCGACGGTGGCGCGTTGTATTGCGATATGATCAGGGTGTCCGTAACCGCCATATTTATTGAAGGTAATGACAATCTGTGGCTTTATTTCACGGATGACTTCTACGACACGTCGAGCGACTTCGTCACGGGGGGCTTGCCAGAGACTGCCTGGGTCTTTGCTGGTTTCAGAATTCATCATGCCGCTGTCTTTATAACCAAACTTGAAGACCTGTTTAAATCCCAATTTTTCTGATGCGCAATCCAGTTCCGCCAACCGCAGTTCTGCAACGGAACTATAGCCATTCAATTTCTCTGGTGCGACGGTGCCAACATCGCCATTAGTAGCACAAATCAAATAGACTTCTGCCCCATCTGCTACATAGCGGGCGATCATGCCACCGGAACCGAAACTCTCGTCATCGGGATGGGCTAAAGACAGTAAAATACGACGACTTGCCACACCATGCTCCTATTCAACCATCAACATTATGTCAGGGCTAAAATATAATACCTAATCTTAGAGGTGGCGGGAAAAATCAGTCTTACGATAGATGTTTTCCACCATGATGTAATCGACGATTACCCTACGACATGATACCCCAAAGCAGGAAGTGTGGGAATAGCCCTGTGCAAGGCCATTTGATAAGCGTATACTTTCCCGCCGTGCTATTTCAGTTTTGAGGTTCGATATGCGCCGAATATCTGGTTTTGTTTTGCCTCTGGTTATCATCATTGGGATAGGGATTGCCTTACCCAGTGTGACGCGCGGTGGTGATGTCGCGCTCCAGATTACGCTGCCGGGTACGAACACCCCACAGCCGCTTCCCATTTCCTTTGCCACAAATACTCCGGCAGGGCCTTCGGCAACACCCTTACCGCCATCGGAGACCCCAACCGCGACATTTACACCTTCCTTTACTCCAACCGACACATCAACACCGACGGATACACCATCACCAACCCCTACGCCCAATGGGCCGTTTGTATATCCTGACGGGGTGAATCCGTTGACTGGCTTGCAATATCCGAGTGAGGAAGCGAAAGCTCGGCGCAACCTCATCGTGAAAATTTCGAATTACCCACCTCTGGTGCGTCCTCAGAGTGGTGTAAATCAGGCCGATCTGGTGTTTGAATATGAAACCGAAGGCGGCGTAACCCGCTTTGCGGCGATTTTCCGTTCCAATGCACCCACCCATGTTGGTTCGGTACGTAGCGCACGTCTGATTGATTTGGAACTCGTGCCGATGTATCAGGCGCTTTTGGCCTATTCGGGAACCAGCGCACCGATTCAGGAATTGATTCTGCATAATCCGGATAATCCCGATTTCACCTATTATGCTTTCTCACCTCTGAAAGGTGATAACTGCGAGGACACAGGATTCTGCCGTTTCCCCAAAGATGGTCTCGCATTCGAACATACGCTTTTTCTGGATACCACCAAGCTTTGGGATGTTGCGACTCGTCGTAATGTCAACACTGGCTACAAAGCACGCGGTTTTGCTTTCAGCCCAACCCCTGATCCCGGTGGACTGCCTGCTAATGATGTATTCATTGATTGGTACGGTCAAACCGATGCGCGTTGGCAGTATGACCCGGCTTCGGGTCACTACCTGCGTTATACTGATGGTGTAGCACATTTTGACGCGGCAGATGGTCAACAGCTTTGGGCAGATAATCTCGTCATTATCGAAGTACCCCATAACGACCACCCGGACATTTTCCCTGCGGGCGCGAGCTACACCTCTATTCAAATTGAATTATGGGATCAAGGCCGTGCCTATCTGGTGCGGGATGGTCAGGTTTATCAGGGCTATTGGCGGCGGCGCAGCAAAGACCCAGGTGATGCCCTGCAAATCATTTATGGCAATAACACACCCATCATGATGAAGCCGGGGCGTACATGGGTTTCAGTAGTACGAGGTTTTGGTGATGTGACTATTTCAGAGCAGAAAGCGGATATGGTGGCGACTGCGACGGCCTTAGCCAGCATCGCTTCGCCAACGCCTGATCCCAATGCGCTGGATTCAAGCGACGGCTAATCGATTGTCTTTTCAGCGAACCAAATGACTGGATAACGGGTAGTTCTAAGGGACTGCCCGTTTTTATTTTGAGGACAAATGATGCTGAACTATGAATTTTATGAACTAACCCAGGAATTTCAGGGCGCTATTTTTCAGGCAGGCATGGCATTACAATCGGAACCGTTACCGCCATCTGATAACGTCCTTTTACAGCTTCGGCGGGGATATGCCGAGAGTCCAGCCTGGTTTTTGGTACAGGCGCAGGAATTTGACCCGGAGCCTCTCTCGGTCAGCCGCTTACGGATGCGTGCTGTATGGTCATCGGAACGGATCGTCAGCGCCATACTTGATCTGATGGCAAGCGAAAAGTGGCTCAACAGGCTGGGAGATGATTATCACTTGACGGATGATGGTCGATTGGCGATTCAGAAGTTGACTGAACGGCGGCACAAAATCTTAGCGCCGCTGGAAAGCCGATTGTCTGATAGCGAACTTGCTCCACTGGAAAGCCTGATGCGGAGGGTGTTAGATGCAGGCTTAACCAGGCAGTATCCGCCGGGAAATTGGTGTTTAGTACACTCGCGTCGCCGCGCACCTGCTGCTGATGCGCCTGCTATTCATAAGTTATTTCACTATGCGGCAGATTTTAATGCTTATCGTGATGATGCTCATATGGCGGCTTTTCAGCCATTGGGGGTGGGTGCGTTTGTCTGGGAAGCGTTTAGTCTTATCTGCCAGGAAACTGCAACGACGGCTGAGAGAATCTTTAATGAACTGCCGCATCGCGGTTATTCACGGCTGGACTATGCCGGAGCGATTCAGAATTTGACCCAACGAGGATGGATTAAAGCACTAGATGACAATCAGTACGTAGTGACTGAAGCCGGGCGCGGTATACGTGAAACTGTTGAACAACTAACCGACCGGTATTTTTATGCACCCTGGTCGTATTTGAGCGCAGATGAGGCAGAAGAACTGCAACGCCGTCTGGTGGAAGTGAAAGCTATCCTCAACAAGATGGGATAATGGGAAATGACGAACCATTCCCCATTTCGGATTTACGGGTTATTGCACTGCACATCCCCTGACTCGGCTGATCCAATAGTGGTTTTTACGGTGACGATATGTCTTTTGTACATAGGCCACTGACCGCCTAGCGTCACCTGATAGGAAGAATTACCTCGCGGGAAAGTGATGCCTGGGACTTCTTTATTGCCAGGTTTTGATGGATAGGATTCATTCCAAACATAAATATCGCCAGTGACCCCATCTGCGCCTGTAATGGTGACAAAAGCAGTGGCATAGCATCCCTGACCACCGACATCGCCTACGTGACCAGCATTGCCGACTGAAATCGAGATTGAAACGGGTTCGGCGGTAGGTGGTTCTGGCGGCGGCGAAGTTTCTCCCGGACCCGGCGTATTGGACGGTGTTACTCCCGGCGGTATATAGACGGTTGGCTCAAGGGTTGGATGGGCAGGTACTTCATTAGGGAGATACAACTGCTGCCCAACAAAAATCTGACTCGCACTTGCTAAACAGTTCACCTGCACAATCTGATCCATATTTCCGTTTGTGACACCAGACAGATAGGAAACAGTATCGCCTGCCAGGACTGAATAAGATTTCCATCCAGATGGGGGCGATACGACGCAAGGTGTCGGCCCAGATGGGGTAAAGGTGGAAGTAGGCAGTGCCGGGGCAGGTGTGCGAGTGGGCACGAGGGTAGGTAGCACTGTATTGGAAGGTGTCAATGAGGGGGATGGGGTCAGGGTTGGCGTAAAGGTTGCAGTGGGGAGCGGTGTCAAACTCGGTACGCTCGTTGCTTGAATTACTGCTGAAATAGATGATGGTTTTCGGGTAGCGCCCGGAGCGTTCTCAGTCGCAAAGTATGCTGTTTGACTGATGAAAAGGGTTGGCGCTTCATAAGTCAGAGTTTGCCACATGGCTGTAGCAGTTTCGGTTAAAAGGGCTTCATACGCCGCTGCTGTGGCAGTCATTCCCGCAATCAACGTTTCATTTGGGGTAGGATCAACTACCGGTGTTGTAATTTCGGTGGGACGAGGAGGGCGTTTTGTGCTCGTCGCGAGGATACTTCCCGGCACATCAGTGTCATGAAGCTCATTGGGTACTTCGGTTGGCGTAGGTAAAAATGTAGGTGTATTGAACGGCGTTAGCGTTGGTGGCGGGGCAGGAATATCCTGAGCGAAGTTAATGGGGGCATTTTCTGGCTCAATACTTACCGCGCTTCCGGCAATCCAGACATCGCCACTTGCGGGACTTTGAACTTTGTACCAGTCAAATGCCCTGGCAATAACAGGCAAATTATCTCCCTGATAGGCATATCCTGCGATGTCATAATTCGCCCCGGGGCCATGGCGTAAATTGACTGATGATATATTGACAATCGCGATAGCCGGACTATCCACTAGCGGAGTGACGGTTAGAGTTGCAGTATTAGTCGGTATAGGCGTGTCAGTCGGCGGCTGGATTTTGCCCGCCTCTACTGTTGCGGTAAGGGTAGGTGTGGGCGTTAGCGTCGGAATCGGTGTTAAGGCAGGAGCCTGAAGATAACCCTGACCATAAACCGTATCATAACCTGCTTTAAAAACGGTATCATCAACCGTCGAGTTGTATCGTATATATTCGAATATCTGTTGGTTTGAATTATCCGGGCGCGCTTGCCAGATGAGGGCAGCAAATCCGGCTACGATTGGAGCAGCGGCACTGCTGCCAATGAATTCTGTACCATCTGGAAAACGAATTTCTCCCGGTGCAACCAGGTCTGGTTTATCTGCACCGTTCACAGGGCCACGTGAACTGTATGCTGCCACTAATGGCCCTTGAAGTGCGCCGACAGTGAGTGCATG
This sequence comes from Aggregatilineales bacterium, assembly GCA_044226645.1. Lineage (GTDB taxonomy): Bacteria > Chloroflexota > Anaerolineae > Aggregatilineales > Phototrophicaceae > CFX2. Next base: position 5,681 of record JBGAGR010000159.1, on the reverse strand, counting down.
GGCACTGTCTCCCGGTGCGACAATCGACATATCAGGCGGTACTTGTGGCAGGGTGGCAAATTCGACAAATAAGGTGAATTGAGTATCTGTCCTGCCACTTCGACTAATAACCTGAATGCCAAATGGCTGGCTCATATCGAATGTCACAAGTTCTAATGCGTTATCACCGGGATTCCCTGTTTGGGGGCGCTGCGAAGAAGTGATTTCGTCCCCGGTAGCATAATCAATAATCCGTAAATCGAGATCAATCTGATTCGCTGCGCGGGTTGAATCGTCACTCCATGCCAGCATCACCGTACCGGACGTATTCCGGATTGGTAAAAAGCCTAACACCTGATTGTAACCAGCAATACGACGAAATTCGTGAAAGCCATCACTGTTGATGTCGGTAAAGTCCTCGGTCAGGTGCGCTTTCTCGAAATCGCCTGCCGCATCGATCCAAAGGATACCTGCTGCGCTGGCGCGGTCTACCTCTTGCGCCCAATCGTTTTGACCATTCAGAGTCACGACGGGAATGCTGGCGGAATGGTTGATAATGTTGACACCCTTAGCAATCATCCAATTGACGCAGCTCTGGAACGTATTGAAATCACTGTAGCGACAGGCATATAGCAGCGCATCGGGCGCAATGGCATTAATCACCTGTAACACGCTCACCCCTAAACGGATGTTGTCGTCATTGTAAGCGGTGCGATCTCCGCTCACCGTTATCAGGTTGCCAGGGTCAAAGATGTCCAATCCACCGAAATGACGATCGATAACACCAATTTTTTGCCCCCTTCCACTCCAACCCGCTTCTTTCCATGCCGTGATATTCGTTTGATTCAGTATGTTGTCCAGCTCTGCTGACTGAATATTTCCGGTGTTATCCTGTCCCTGAGGTATAACGGGTTCGACAGGCGGGATGGGGGGTGGCAAACTGATCGAACAGGGTGCCTGGGTAGGGCAAATCGTAATAAGATTGCCATTCTGGTAAATTGCAATCGCACCATAAGCCAGGTCTGTTGAAGGATTGATCCAAAATGCATCGACTTTGGGAACCAGATATTTGAAGAGTGAATTGGCAGAACAGACGGATGGTAAAATCGTTGATCCTTCAATAATTTGATAGACATAACAAGTGCCGGGTGGAGCTGGCGTGTCAATTAACTGTGAAAAGGCGTTCTTAATATTGATGGGTGATTGGATGCCCTGATCGGTGACGATGCCAATCTGGAGACCATCAGCAAAAACGGGTTCGGGAGAAATCACATGAAAGACCAGCCAATCGGAATCGACGTACAGCGTGATATTGGGCTGGGAATCTGACTGACCAACCACCATAAATGTGTTGGTTATGAGTGCTAACCCTGCCAGAGTCATCAGAAGTACGAGGATGGAATGCCTTGGGGTGGATATTTTCTTAATTTGCTGATTCATATGAAATTATTGTAAGTATTTTTAAACTTCATAGTCGTTTATATAGGGGACTATATTCCCTTCTTGTGGGAAATGCAAATAAATGCTGTCATGTGAGTTGAATGACAAATGCCCTGTTACAGAACAGGGCAAGCATGAAACTAAAGCGATAGGGCAATTTATGGTGTGGTGAGGGACTTCAAATATTCGTAGAGATTTTTGCCACCACCGTCACTGAGTCGGTTGGTTGAATACTGATGTTCGCTCCCCATACTGCCACCCGAACGCATAAAGCTGATGAAATCATCCTGTGACATTGTAAATGATGTGAGGGCCTTGCCTTTATCTGTACCTTCGCCGTTGTCTCCATGACACGAATTGCAGGCCAACGCGGTATAGCGATCCTTGCCCTTGCTGACCTTCTCTGGGTCGAGAGTGTTGGAAGTGTTGGAAACCGCTGCTTCTGTTCCTGCGGCTACGGTTGCGAGCTGGGGCGGTTGAGTCGGCAAGACAAAGTTATAAGAGGGGATCGGTGTTAGTGTTGGAAATGTGGTGGGGCTGGTGTTGGCGCTGTTGCCTGATGAAGTACAGGCTGCAAATGCAACCATCGCGATCAGGATGGCAATCATAAGCTGGATTCGAAAAAGGCGTAAGCGCTGCATCGGTTGTCCCCCAGAGGTAAGTATATGTTCTGTATGGATAGATAAATTGTCCCTAATTTGATCGATTAGGGTCTAAAGCTTCTTGCAAGCCATCACCCACGAATGAGAATCCCAGCATCGTCAAAGCAACCAGTATGGTTGGAAATAAAGCCAGATGATAGTAGATACGGATCGTGTTTCCTACGCCTGATCCAACCATTTTACCCCAACTGGCCGTAGGTTCGGTAATGCCTAATCCGAGGAAACTAAGGCCTGCCTCCGCAAAAATTGCCAGGGGAACGGCAAAGGTAAAAGCAATAATCAGGGGTGGAAGGGAATTGGGCAGGATGTGACTCAAAATTAAGCGCAAATCAGTTGCGCCCAATGAACGAGCTGACGTGATGAACTCTTTTTCGCGTAAGGTCAAAAATTGAGCACGTGTGAGACGTGTGGGTTCAATCCAGGCGGTTAGCGCTAATACGAGAATAACGTTGCTGACACCACTGCCGACGAGACTGAGCAAAAATAAGGCGAACAGAAGTGGGGGAATTGCTGTTGCTACATCGACTATTCGCTGCACAATAAAATCAATCCAACCCCCACGATAACCTGATATGGCTCCAAGGGGAACCCCAATTGTGAAGGCAATTAACGGTACGGAAAGACCGACTTGCATCGAGGTTCTTGCGCCATAAATCAGCCGCGAAAGGTAATCTCGCCCAACCCCGTCCGCACCCAAAATATGATTAGGATCAATGAAAGGTCTGAGGTTGACAATTTCATAATTGATTTTGTCATAAGGATAAGGTGCTATGACATCTGCGAAAACCGCGATGAAGATAATGACGAGCAGGATCACCAGGCCAATCATCGCCAGACGATTGCGCATAAATCGTCGCGCAGCATCCCCCCACAGGCTGCGGCGCTTTACACCTGTTTTGAGTGAGACGGGGGTGTGGATGGATCGTGAGGCTTCATGACCAATCATATTAAGCGTTCCTTGCTCCGCCAATTCGAACACGCGGATCAATGACGGTATAAAGCACATCCGTTGCGAGGTACATTAACCCCCAGAATACAGCTACTAACAGTACCAACCCCATAATCATCGGATAATCCCGCTGGAGAATACTCAGAATAAAAAATTTCCCCAGACCGTTGATACCAAAAGTGACTTCGATAAACAATGAACCCGTTAATAAATTCGGAATGAGCGGCAGCAGCACTGTAATCATCGGAATAAGCGCGTTTCTTAGAACATGCTTGACCATGATTTGCCGTTCGGTCAGTCCTTTCGAACGCGCGGTGCGCACATAATCTGCACTCAGCGCCTCTGCTACGCTGGAGCGTGTATAACGCGCGACAATTGCCATTGGCCCTAAAGCGTAAGTGATGACGGGCAGAAAATAATCCCAGGAGAGCAGGGCCGGTCCCTGACCAAGTAAAGGCGGGATAATCCATTTACTGGGTTCACCCCAACCGATTTGATAACCAAAGATGAGTAAGAACCATGTCGCTATAATAAAATTGGGCAGCGTTGTCCCCAGGGTTGCGATAAAGGTTACCAGATTGTCAATCCAGCTGTTGCGATAATAAGCCGCTGTGATGCCCATAATCAAGCCGAGGCTGAAGGACAAAGCAACGGTATAGAGGCCGACATGCAGGGTGGTCGGCCATAGTTTGCCAATAACTTCTGTGACCGGAGGATTGCCTGCTATAGCAAAAGAGTTGCCAAAATCAAGCTGTACAGCACTGGTCAGGTAATTCCAATAGCGTTCTGTGACAGGCTTATCTAACCCATATTTACGTTGGATATTTTTCAGGACATCACCGCTAAAGCCACGTTCACCGTAATTGAACGGGCCGCCGGGAACTTGATTCATCAAAAAGAAAATAATAACCGAAACAGCCAGCAGCACAAATGCTAACCCAATCAGCCGCCGGATGATGTAACCGGTCATAAAAAGCAAACACCTGTTTATATCTATAGGGGCGACACAGTGCGTCGCCCCAACCGAAAATTAAATTTGCGATCTTTATATTTTAGCGGGTGCGGAAAGTGTCCACGCCAGCAACATCGTTGGTCACATAGATGGAACCCCAGCACCAATCGTTACCCCACTCCCAACTGGAAATCCCTTGCGCATTCGGGCGGAAGCAGTCGCCTGCAATATAGGGCTGGAAGAGATCGCCCTGGATACGGTGGTCAAGGAATACGCCACCAACATCTTCGACCAGGATTTTCTCTGCGTCATGGTACATTTTGAAGCGTTCCGCCGGGTCACCCACGAAAACGCCAGCATCCTGTACCAGCTTATCGAATTCAGCATTGCGCCATGAATGACGGCCTGAGGAAACCCAAACGCCCAGCATGTTGGAAGGGTCGAGGTAGTCCATACCGTAGGAGATTGCGCCAAACTGCACCGTGGTCGGACGAGCACGCAAGCCATCCATATAGGCTGAGAATTCCATGTTGTTGACGGTGATTTTGATACCCAGGCAGTCACTAATTGACGCTGCCGCGGCGATGAAGCGCTGCGCATTGAAGTCCGATTCTGCACGAAGCTTCATTTCCATTTCGGGGAAGCCCTGTCCACCGGGAAAACCTGCATCCGCCAGCAGCTTTTGCGCGGCGGGGCAGTCATAGCCCTGGATGCTCTTGAAATCACCAGCAGTGTCCGAAGCGGGGAAACCGGGCATCAGGAAGGAATAGGCTGGGATTGCCAGATTCCAATTGGCATTGATGACCTTGCTGACGATGGATTCTCGATCAACCGACTTGGCGAATGCCATACGAACATTCACATTATCGAATGGCGGTGTGTAGGTGTCGAACAGCAAATAATCCGTGCGGAAATCACCGGGGTTCGGTAGATAGTGGCTTAGCAGAGTCGGGTCTGACTTGATGATTTCAAAGTCAGCCGGTTGCAGAAACTCATAACTCACGCGGTCAATATCGTGATTCTGGAAGGCCAGGAAGCTGCCATTGAGCTTGTCTCCGTACAGCCCACGAATTTGACGCAGATAGGGTTTGCGGAAGCCTGTGTAAGTCGGATTTGCATCCAGTACGATGTGATCACCGGGTACAAATTCAGTCAGAATGAAGGGGCCGGAAGATACGCTGGTTTTGGGGTCAAGTTGGTAATCCGGACCGTATTTTTCCAGCGAGGCAGCCTGCAAGGGGGGCCAGAAGAACATTGTCGAAGGGAGATAGGGCGCAGGACCAGCAGTTGTAATAGCCAGTGTATTGTCGTCTACGGCAGTCATACCAATTTGATCGGGAGTGACTTCACCGGATACGGCCTCACTCCAATTCTTGATAATTCCCTGCCACATCCAACTAAAATCGTAGCCGTTCTTGGGATCGACCATCCATTGGTAGGTCACAACCCAGTCACGGGCGGTCAGTGGTGTGCCATCGCTCCAGACCTGATCGGGGCGCAGATGGAATGTCCAGGTCAGACCGTCTTCAGAAACTTCCCAACTAGCAGCAGCCGCCGGAATGAGGTTCAGATTCTCGTCCAGGTTGACGAGCGAATCGGCGAAGAGATCGGATGTGCCCGGTTGACAAATGCGCTGGTAGACAGTTGTAGCCGCCATGAACGCGGTCTGCTTGCTATCCGTGCGGCAAAATTCCTGCCA
>JBGAGR010000158.1:0-18055 GCA_044226645.1 Aggregatilineales bacterium | reverse complement strand
CGACACCTTGTCTCTCCTCTTGACACGCATCTCAGAAGGAATGACCTTATGTCGGGTGCGCAAACGTCGTCAGCGTCCTGCTTTCTTTCAATCGCTGGAGGCTTTTCTCTTTGCCTCCTAAAGGTAATGCCTATGGGCGCTTCGCGAAGCGCCCCTACAAAAAATCTCCCCGATTTTCAGTACCCACGCCGCATGAAATCTGCCGCTGGACGCTAAAGCGATCCAGCTACAAAGGGGATGGTAAGCCCACTCAAGGGGCTGAAAGAACGATGCCCATTTAGGTGGCAGCGGGTTCGGGTGGGAGAGTTTGCAGGCGTTCGCGCGCCATCTTGCCGATGCGCCCGTTGGGGTCAACTTCGGCGGCTTTGGCGAAATGCTGACGCGCCAGTGGTATATCATTCAACGCAAGATAGGTTTCACCTGCGGTGAGGTTCATGTCGGCAAAATGAGGGATTTTTTTGGAGTCGGCCTCCTGAAATGCGGTGCCAAGGGTTAGTCTTGCCCGCGTCTCCACCAAGCCATTACGTGCTTCCGCCAATGCACGGGAAGCCAATCGTACAGACAGGGCTGCTGCTTTGAAGGGTGTCAAGCGCTGAGCTGGAAGTGTGAGGCCCAATTCTATTAAATCAAGGGCGCGTTCAGAGGAAAGGTTCTGATCCAAGTACCAGCCTGCTAAGCTCAGGTATGAATTCAGAAATTGAGGCTGAGACACAATGGCAGCCTCCAAGAGCGGTAATGCCTCCTCATACCGTTTCTGATACATGAGTTCGCAAGCATAATTATTTAATCCCAAACTCCACATTAATTTTCGATTCAGAGTTTGAGCAATCAACATTCGATGAACATTTTCGCTTTCCACTGGATGACCTGCAAACAAATGACCGAGTCCTTCTTGATTTAGTGCCCCAATATTCCCTCGAAACCAATGCCTGACAGTTTGTGCCCGTCGGATGGTTTCATCATAATTACCCTTCGAAAGCGGCGTGAGAGGCAATAACCAAACTGGTATGGAGATGAGCATTGGAATGAATAAACCCAAGCCTAGTGCCAATAAAGGATATACACTCAACACAATCATGAGGACAATCCCTAGAATTGTCGCCCCCATCAATATGAAAGTACCCTTTGACCACCGCTCATTTATTGCAGGTGGCAAATTCAACGAATCAAGAAGCGGCTGATATTGTTCTAAAACAGCCAATTGTCTTTTTGAACGCTCACGTCGAAGGTAATAAGAACCTATTCCGACGACGATGGGTATCGCACCGCCCATTAGCGCAGAATACACAACGAAAATTGTCCACCGGCTGGGCCACCATACGTAGCGTAATGCCATAAAAAAGAATATGAATCCCAATGCGAATAACAGTACGACGACCAGAGCAATTTTGATCCAGTAATGACGCGCGTCCAGAGCATCCGCCTTAATATATGCTCGCAATTGGTCTAAATCGAGTGTATCGTGCTGCATTGTTCCCCTCAGCAATTTATTATCATCACCTCTACAGAATCATAATTGTATCGCAGCCTTGTTTCTGAATCATCGAAACCGCTTCTGAAAATGATTGTGGCAAAAATAAAGGACACGATGTATCGTGTCCCTACGAGAAATCAATAGGATTGTGACTGCTGGATGGGCTACTTGATGACTGAGGCCACCAGTGTGATTTTGTCGGTCAGGTTGGTGATGAGGAACGGCAGGATGCCCATCGCCAGCGTTCCGGCAAAGGCGACATAAATCGCCCAATTGACATAGCGAGTCGCGCCTTCGGCGGGGTCGCCTTCTCCATCACGCAGGTACATGTTGACGATGATGCGCACATAGTAGAACGCGCTGGCAACGCTGGTCAACACACCGATAATCGCGACAGGAACCAATCCGGCATCGAGCGCGGCTTTGAAGACGAACCATTTGCCGATGAATCCGCCTGTGAGCGGGATGCCGGTCAGACTGAGCATGAAGACCGCCATCATCAGCGCCAGGAGGGGTTTCGTTTTGCTCAGGCCGACGAAATCATCCAGATTCGTGCCTGTGCCGTCGTCCTTCTCAATCGCCATGGCAACACCGAATGCGCCGAGGTTGGTGAACATGTAGGCCATCAGATAGAGCAGTGCCGCGCGGGCGGCATCATCGGTCACGCCCTGCGATCCGGCGGCGGCTACGGCAATCATGATGTAGCCTGCGTGGGCAATCGAGGAATAGGCCAGCATACGCTTGACGTTGGTCTGAGCAATCGCCACCAGATTACCAAGAATGAGGGTGGCGGCGGCGACGATCCAGAAAGTTTGCTGCCACGCGGCGGCGGTTTGTCCGTCCTTGAGGATGAGTGCTGGCAGCGCAATGGCGACGATCCGCAGCAGAGCGGCGAATCCACCCGCTTTCGCGCCAACGCTCATGAAGGCTGTAACCGGAGTCGGTGCGCCTTCATAAACATCGGGTGTCCACATGTGGAAAGGCACTACCGCGACTTTGAAGCCGAGTCCGACGAGGATAAGTCCCGCGCCGATCAGCAGGAGGAAAGGCGATTGTCCGCCGATAACGATAATCCCGACCTGCTCGAAAATCGCTGGCAGATTGGTTGTCCCGGTTGCGCCGAAAATGAGCGCTGCCCCGTAGACGAAAAAGGCACTGGCGAACGCGCCCAAAATGAAATACTTCATGCCGCTTTCTTCCGAGCGGGTATCCGGCACGCGGAAGGCCGCCAGAACATAGAGCGGGATGCTGAGTAATTCGAGCGAAACGAAAATGGTCACCAGATCATTGGCGCTCGCCATGAACATCATGCCGCTGACACTGAGCAGGATGAGCGAGTAAAATTCGCCACGCTCGATTCCGGCACGCTTCACGTAGTCGATGCTGAGCAGAATGCTGATGAAGGCCGTTCCGAGAATGATGATGTTCAGAACGCTGGTAAAAGCATCCGCGCGGAACATGCCGAGGAAGGCTTCGCCGCTCTGGTTGAAGGTGAACAGATTGACGATGAAGGTGACGATTATCAACCCCAGCGACAACTGTGCCGTGACCGTTTTGCGGTCTTTGGGAATAAACAGGATGTCAACCAGCAGCAGCAGACAGGCTCCGAGCGCCATGAGGGTCGCGGGAGCGGTCAGCCACAGGTTGAGATCGGCGATCTTTGGTACGTCAAACATCAGGTTTTACCTTACTTTAACGCTACATTGGCTGCTGCTGATACCTGCTGCACGACCTGATGCACCGTCGCGTCCATCGCGGCGAAGAATGTCCCCGGCTGGAGGCCGATCCAGAAAATCACGATAATGATCGGGATGAGGACGGCATATTCCTGCCAATGCAGCGGTTCGAGGTGGTTATTTTCCTCGATGGTCACATCGCCCATGAAGACCTTCTGGTACATGTAGAGGATGTAAACTGCCGCGAGAATTACGCCCAGCGTGGCGAACAGCGTGAAGAAGAAGCCGAGCGTTGTGCTGCCGAGCGAGCCGAGCAGAATGGTAAATTCACCGACAAAGCCGTTCAGTCCGGGCAAGCCCATACTGCTGAGGGCGATAATCAGGCTCAGACCGCCGAAGATGGGCATGACTTTCCAGATACCGCCATAAGCGTCCATCGCTTTTGTGTGACGGCGTTCATAGAGCATCCCGACCAGCAAGAACAAGCCGCCTGTGCTGATGCCGTGATTGACCATTTGCAGGATGCCGCCCTGAATACCCTGTGAGTTGAGAGCGAAGATGCCGAGGACGACAAATCCGAGGTGGCTCACAGAGGAATAAGCGACCAATTTTTTCACATCGGTCTGGGCGTAGCTGACCCACGCGCCGTAGATGATGCCGATGATGGCTAAGACGGCGATGATGGGTGCCCAGTGGACGCTGGCTTCGGGAAACAGCGGCAGACAGAAACGCACGATGCCGTAAGTACCGAGCTTCAGCATGACACCCGCCAGAACAACTGAACCCGCTGTCGGCGCTTGTACGTGAGCATCCGGCAGCCAGCTATGGAATGGCCAGAGCGGTACTTTGATGGCGAAGGCGATGAGGAAGCCGAGGAACAACACCGACTGTCCACTGAATAATCCATCATAGGGGAAGCTGATCGCCCCGCTCTGAATGCCAGCGATGATGTCCGGCGTGGAGAAGAGCGGATGGCCGAGTCCGAGGGCGTTACCGGCGTTGATGCCGACATACAGAATCGCCAGCAGCATCAAGATCGAGCCGGACATGGTGTACAGGAAGAACTTGACGGCGGCGTAGATGCGCTGTTCCGCGCCCCAGATGCCGATGAGAAAATACATCGGAACGAGGGTGACTTCCCAGAAGATGTAGAACAGGAACAAGTCCTGCGCGACGAAAACACCGATCATGGCGAATTCGAGCAGGAGCATGAAGGCGTAGTAGAGCTTCACACGTCCGCGTTCGTGGATGACGTGGGCGCGGAAGGAACTGAGGATCGCCAGCGGCATGATAAAGGTGGTGAGGATGATGAGCAGGATGCTCAGACCATCGACACCAACGTAGTAACTAATGCCTGCGGACGGTATCCAGTCGAACTTCTGGACAAATTGCAGTCCTGCTTCGGCGGGGTTGTAACCCAACCAGAGCAAGAGCGAGGCGGCAAAAGTCACGAGACTTACACCCAGGGCAGTCCATTTAATTGTCTCTTCCTGGGTATCTTCCCGCATGAACAACAGAACAATCATCCCGATCAGCGGCAGAAATAAAACCACTGTCGAGAGCGAAATCGCAGTATTAACCATAGAATCGCGCTCCTGAGAATCCGGGTGCGTTTAAAAAACGTTGGTAAGTTTACCCATTATAACCACTGTTGTGCAACTTTTCACCAGTGGGATTCAGGATGATAGGTGCAGGAACGACATTATCGGGACTGATGGTGGAATAAGCATCGGATGCATCAAGCATCAACCTGCCCCGGAAACATCGAGGAAAGAGGTTTTGCCCGTATCCATCTGATGGATGAAGAGATTAAAAAAACAAGCTGCGCCACAATTTTGATTCACATCATCGGGAACCAGATTGCCGGCCTTCGACTGGAAGACAATCACATTTCCGTCGGCGCTGATTGCAGGAAGATCACTAGTGCCGTCTGCCTGTGTCCCATCACTGGATATACTGACACGCATGATTTGCCCCGATTGCATATCACGGACAAAAACATCCTGTACACCATTGGTATCTTCCGTGACCAGATTGGTCGCATTGGAGACAAAGGCGACGAAATGCCCATCGTTGCTGATGACGGGATTAAAACCGGATGTGGTGACGCGCATGATGGTTCCGGTTTGGCGCTCAACCACGAAAATGCCACCCTCTTGATCACCGGAAATGAGATTGGTCGCCCCGGAATAAAAGGAGATGAATTGGCCATCTGCGCTAATGTGAGGGAAGGCGCTATTACTGTTGGCCTCTCCTCCTATATCGGTCAAGTTGATACGCGAAAGAGTCGAAGTCTGCCGATCAACCAGAAAAATATCTTGATCTTTACAGGCATAAGCTGGCGCAACCCCACCACAAGGTGGGTTATTGGTGTCACCCGGCACGAGGTTGGTGGCATCAGAGGAGAAGACCACAAAACGTCCGTCTGCGCTAATGGACGGCGCACCTATACTTCCGATAATAGGATCACCTGAATTCGACACCGAAATACGCTCGGTTGTGCTGGTTTGGCGATCACGGACAAAAACATCCGCACAATTACTGGGTACGGAAGGCAGAATACAATTGGCACTGGAATCATTCGGTGCGAAATTGCCTGCGTCAGAGACGAAGGCGACAAAGCGTCCATCCGCGCTGATGTCAGGGGAATAGGATTGCGAATCACCCTGTTCACCTGTGCTGGACTGGCTGACCCGTGACATTTGCCCAGTCTGGCGGTCATACACAAAGATATCAAATACCCCATTGGTGTCATTGGGAACCAGGTCGGATGAAGAAGACCCGAAGGCGACATAACGCCCATCGGCACTGATGGACGGTCCGCCACTATAATTGTTGGCTGGCTTACCATCCAGTGTGATACTAATCAACTCGGTTGTGTCCGTAAGTCGATCATTGACTAAGACATCATCACAGGTGAACGCCGAACCACAGGTAATATCTCCCGGTACAAGATTCGATGCGCGTGACTCAAAGGCAACAAAGCGTCCATCGGCACTGATGGACGGCGAACCACTATCGCCATTGCTCTGTTCCGAGGCTACCCCTTTGGTGAATGGATTCGTCTGCGCGTGAAGCGTTCCGTTCAGGGAAAACACAAAGGCGAGTGAGGTGAGTATAACCAGTATCCATAAGTGATGATACTTAAGCATAGTTTTCCCTTTCTAAGGTGCGGCAATGGTGAAGGATTGGGTCGTGCTCCATGCGCCCCATTTACCATTGGCATTCTGAGCGCGGACACGCCAGTAGTAGGTTCCGACAGCAAATGAATCAATGGTTTGGTAAAGTTGAGTGCCGGGGAAGTAATCGGTGGGATTGCTAAAGTTCTGATCGGTATCAAGCTGAATCTGGTAGGCGACTGCCCAAGCAATCCGCGTCCATGTCAGGGTTGTGTCAGGTGAAGTGGAGTAATTGATGATGGGGGCATCAACGGCTGTCCAGAGCGGATTTGAAACGACAAAAATATCCCTTTTGCCACCATTTTCATAACCGGGTACGAGGTTGTCGGCAGCAGAGCGAAACATGATGTAGTGACCATCCGCGCTTATCATTTCAAAATCGCTGTCTGCATCGGTCTGCACTCCTGAAACTGAGACATTTACACGCACGGTTTCGTGAGTCTGGTTATCGTGAACGAATATGTCACGCTGATTGTTGGTATCATTCGCTACAAGGTTGGTAGCTATCGAGTGAAACACGACGAAACGACCATCAGCGCTTATGGAGGGATGGCCTGCCCAGCCGAAAGAGGTGTAATCATTCTGGTTTCCGTCGTTGGCCTGAGCATCAGAACTGGAAACATTCACGCGAGTCGTTTTGCCTTGTTGCAAATCGCGCAGGAAAATATCCGGGAAAATACCTGTATCGCCGGAAATCAGGTTGGACGCAGTGGAATTGAAGACTATAAAATCTCCATTCAGGCTGATTGAGGCTACAGAACTCTCATAATTTCCCTGTGTACCCCCACTCGACACGCTGACTAATGTGGTTTGTCCCGTTTGCAAATCGCGCAGGAAAATATCGGGGCAGCTAAGCGGCGAGGGCAGGCAGTTGGTATTGTTGTCATTAGAAACGAGGTTGCTGGCCTGCGAAGTAAATGTCACATAGCGCCCGTCAGCGGTGATAGAGGGATCATAACTATCCAAATCGCCCTGAATTCCTGCACTGGAAACGCTAACGAGCGATGTTTGCTGCGTCTGGCGGTCAAACAAAAACACATCATTACACCCCGCAAACATATTGGATGTATCGCAGGTGTCACCAGGAACAAGATCGTCTCGGCTCGATGCGAAAACCACATAGCGTCCATCGTCGCTGACCGAAGGGGCGGTTCCGTTTCCAGTGACTGAAAATATCGCAACAGAGACACGCGATATTAGACCTGTTTGGCGGTCATATAAAAATGTGCCGCCGCCAGCATCACCGGGGATTAAGTTATTTGCATTAGAGGTAAAGACCACATAGCGCCCATTGGCACTAATTGAGGGCGTGTAGCTATCGCCATTCGCCTGTTGACCAGCATTGGATATGCTGATGCGGGTGGTCGTTCCAGCGAAACGATCCCGCAGGAAAATATCGACACAATTATGGAAATCACAGATGTTGGTATCACCGGGGACAAGATTACTGGCAGTAGAGGCAAAAACAACAAATTGTCCATCCGCGCTGATGGAGGGGTAGTCGCTTTCAGCATTCCCTGCACCAATCGTATTGGACACGCTGATGATCTCAATAGAATTTCCCTGCGCGTGGAGGGTTCCGTTCAGCAGCAATACGAGGCTGAGTGAGGCGAGGATGACAAATATCCACAAGCGGCGTTGAGATTGTCGGAACAAAGCGTCCCCCTTATGAGCGCGATTAGCCCATCAAATTATAGAGCCATTGCAGGGGTGTTTGCAATCCATTTACAGAGTTATGAATGTCACTATTTTTGTGGAAGGTGCCGTCGGGTGACGGCACCAGAAATATATCGTATGAGGATAGAAACCTATAGGTTCAGCGTTTTGGAATCCATACCTTTCGGATCGAGTTGAGTCGAAGCGACCCTATGGAAGTATAAATTTTATAGTTCCCCTACCCCTGGCCCCAGCAGCGTTGAGTCGAGCTTATCCAGTTCCGTTCCAAACGAGGTCACTTCGCTCTGGAAGGTCACGAGATTGTTGCTCATCCCGTTCATATCACCACCCAAGCCCAGATTGATGGCCTGAATAAGGGAGTCCATTCCACTGCTGAGATGTTGAACAGCAGGCTGGACGCAATCCGGGAAACCGGGGCTATCGGCGGTCAGGCTGGAACGAAGCGAACGCATTGTTATTAAATCGGCATTCAGGTCGCCGGCTGTGGTGGTGCGCGGGTCAATGGCATCCATGATTTCGAAGAACTTCTTGTAGTCGCGCACGACAAACTGCTCAATAAACCAGCGTTTGACCGGGCAGTCACTCAAGGTGAAATCACGCACTGTGGTGAACCAGTCTTCGCTCACCGTTACATTCAGTTTTTGCAGTTCATCGGTGACTACCAGATAAGAATCCATCGTCCGCAAGAACTGCTGACCGCGATCCTTCTGTTCGCTGACAGTCAGATAAAATCCATAAAGCGTTCCGGTTTCATTAGCGGCATTCAGCAAGGCCTGCTGTGCGCTCTGAACACAGGGCGGGAGATTGGTCGCGGCTTCCAGGCTGGTTTTCCAGGCATTGGAGGTATCGCTACCTGCTTTTATCTGCTGAGGTGGCAATTTGACCGAAAGGGCTTGAACATTGTTAATAACGGTGGCGCTGGCGGCGCTGATCGTATCCCACCACGCCTGAGCTTCGCAGGGAATTTCGGTAGCGGTGGCGGTTGGGGGAATGGTGGGAACAGGCGTATCGTTACTGGCGACGATCTGACCATTACCGCCTGTACCTGTGCCAGCGGTAATACCCTTCGACATGGAGATGGCAATACCGATGCCCGCGAAGAGAACGGTGCATACTAACCCGATGAGGACGACATGCAGCACATCCTGACCGGAAAAGCGGGAAGGAGTCGGTTCTTTTTTAGCGGGACGACTGCCTGCGTTTTTACTGCCTTTTGCCTGCTTCTGAGCCATAAGCCATCTTCTCCGTGCGGGTTGTATTGAATGCTGTAATTATGCATCAGATAGGGTGAAAAGGCGAACCAGAGTTGAGCAATCGCAGGCTAAAAAGCGGATTGGTTTTATGGCGATAGTCAGGCTTGATTTTCAAACAGGCGCTGAGTGTCGTCCAGATGATGCAGGTTGTGGTAAATCGTCCAGAGCAGGAGTTCGCGCAGAGTCATCTGACCGAGTAAGGGATGGGGAAGCTGGTGTTTGTCCAAATCCACATCTTTCCATGAGGCAGCGCATTCCACGAGATCATGGGCGGTTTTTGTCCATTTTTCGACCAGTTCTGTTTGGACGGCCTTCGGGTCGGCGGGTTGATCGGGGACGTTGGGTAAGACTCCCCCGCCAGCGACAGCCCCGTTTGCCAATGTCTCGCGATAGGTCGCGCGGATTTCAGCATAATGACGCGAGGGGTTTTCCGGTTTTCCGAAGCGGGTTCGAATGACTAAACCGGGCAACCGCAGTCCTCGGAGGAGGGTATTAACCGCCAGAACAAGGTGATCGAGATTTTCCGCGGGCGACCAAACTCCCGGCCGATGGGCAAAAAACTGATCAGGCGGCAGTGCGGCAAAATAATCAGTGAGGGATTTATTCACATCGGCGAGGGTTTGCAGGATTTCGGCTTTGGTGAAGGGGTCACGGACTTCGATCATCAGAGGACTCCGTTCTAGCAGGCATTCTTATAAGCTAACCCCTGTGAGCGATGATGGGTGCGCCGTTAGCGAAATATGAGGACAGGTTTACTCCCTGCGGTATTCATTTTCCAGCAGTCCAAACTGCCACAAATTGTGAAATTGACCCCGCGCAAAAACCTTATCACGCCATGTTCCTTCTAATTTGAAGCCCAACCGCCGGAGCAGTTCTGCCGATGCCTGATTGCCTTCCGTGACATTCGCTTCAATACGATGCAACTGCATTCGGCGAAACCCGAATTCCAGCATCGCAGCTACAGCCTCACTCATAATCCCCTGCCGCCAAAAATCAAAGTGCAGTTCATAGCCGATTTCCGCGCAGCGATCATGCTGCTTATACAAGTGGAAGCCACAGGAACCGATCATTCTATTCGCTGGCTTGAGGGTGATGGCCCATCGAATACCCGTCTGATGCGTGAAAATGTCATTTGCCCATTTAATGATCGACTCAATCTCATTCTGATCTGTCGTTAAGTTCTCAGAATCAATCAAATACCGGATTACATCAGGATGATTGAAAACTGCCAGCCAAGTTTCGCTGTCGGCTTCCGTGATGTGCCGTAAAAATAACCGTTCGGTTTCCAGTTCCGGGAATGCTGCAAAATCAAATGCGGACATCATTTTGTTCTCTACAGGAAATCAATATAGCTCCATTATCCATATTTATCCTGCATTCGAGCACATGATTTTTGGGAGATGGTTTCCCAGCAGGAGAAAATTTAGGGAAGGGCGCATCGCGATGCGCCCCTACGAAAACGTGGATTTTTAGTGGACGATAGCCTTAGATGGGCAAGGCGCGTTCGCGGAGGCCGTGACGGGCGATGGCGGCATCCAGAATAGCGTTGACTAACTGGTCATGATCCCATCCCATGCCGAGGGCTTGCAGGCAGAGATCGCTGAAGCCGGGGGTGAGGCCGGGGAGCGGGTTCACTTCCAGAATATAGGGCTTGAAGTTATCGTTTTCATCCAGACGGAAATCGACACGGGCGACATCCTTACAATCGGTGACGCGGAAAACTGCCGCGCCGAGCCGCTTGAGTTCATGTTCGAGTTCTGATGAGAGATGCGCCGGGCAATGGTAGTGATAATCCTTCAGATCACCGTTGGTTTTCATCTCATTGGTGTAGAAGCCGGGATGATCCGGGCCATATGATTTCAGGTCGAGTTCGAGGATGGGCATGTAGGTTAGTGAATCGGGAATGCCGTCGGCGGCGCGGCGTTCATTGGTCGGCGGCTTGAGGTTGCCGACCATACCCACCAGCACTTCGCGTCCTTTGATGAAGCGTTCGACTAAAACGGGCTGGGTATAGCGGGCGAGATGTCCGGTAACACGCTCGCGCAGTTCGGCAACGGTGCTGACCACGCTGTCGGCGCTGATACCCATGCTGGTTCCTTCGGCGATGGGTTTGACGAATAACGGGAAACGCAAGTCACCATCTTCGTTGAGCAGCGCCGCATCAATCGGGTCGTCGGAATAATTGAAGACCTGAAATTCGGGTGTCGGCAGGCCGTAATAATGCAAAATGCGCTTGGTCATGGCTTTATCTAAGGCCAGCGCGAGAGTCAGCGGTTTGCTGCCGCTGTAGGGGATTTGCAACATTTCCAACACCGCCGGGATTTGCGATTCACGGGCATCACCAAAATGACTTTCAGCAAAATTAAAGCATAAGTCGGGTTTATAGGTCGTCAGGCGTTCGACGAGATTATAGGGCGGCAGAATGCTGGCTTCGAAGAATTCGGCTTCGTGCCCTGCCCGTCTGAATACCTCGACAATGGCATCGACGGTGGTGGGACTGTCCAGATCATCCCAACGATCTTCGGGCATCCCCTCGTAATGAGGAGCGTTCTTTTTCAGGTTAGCTAAGACTGCAATACGCATGATTTTTAAACCTCTCCACAGGTTTCCTCACCATAGGGGCGCAGCAAAACACCGCAATCTACCCACAGGGCAAGTCATTGATTACTTTTCGAAGGATTTTTTGTTTCCGTTATGACCGTTATGGGATGTACCATTGGCATGATAAGGCTGCCATTTTGCCGCATCCCTATTCAGCCGATGGACTTTACCACCACGCTTGTGCAGAGCATCGAAACCTTCCGGCTTGATCGCCATCGCATCGCCTTCGAGCAGGCCGGACACGCCGCCCTGTCCCGGTTCGTTGGAACGCTGGGATTGGCGATCCAGATGGTCGATAGCGTGCGGGTCGTAGTCCAGCGGTTCTTCGTAGGCCGTGATATAGCCTTCGTAGTTGCGCAGGATGACCTTACCGGGCGACTGGCTGATGAGATACTGCGGCATGACTGGAATTTTTCCACCGCCACCGGGAGCGTCCACAACATAGGTCGGGACAGCATAACCGCTGGTGTGTCCACGCAAGCCTTCGATGATCTCAATGCCTTTGCTGACGGTGGTGCGGAAGTGCCCTGCTCCCTTGACCAGATCGCACTGGTAGAGGTAATAGGGACGCACACGGTTTCGCACCAGCTTATGCACCAGTTCACGCTGGATGTTCACGCTGTCGTTGATGCCCGCCAGCAAAACGCTCTGGTTGCCGAGCGGGATACCTGCATCGGCTAATCTGGCTAAAGCGCGGCTGAGTTCCGGCGTGATTTCCTTCGGGTGATTGATGTGGACGTTCATCCAGAGGGGATGATAGCGGCGGAGCATGGCGCAGAATTCATCGGTGATACGCTGCGGCAAAAAGACCGGGACACGGCTGCCGATACGGATGATTTCGATGTGTTCGATGGCGCGCAGATTGGACAAAATGTATTCGAGCGTACGCGGCGCGAGGGTGAGTGGATCGCCACCACTGATGAGGACATCGCGTACCTGCGGGGTATGGCGCAGATAATCCAACTGCAAGTCAAAATCGGCTTTGCTGAAGGTTTGATGGGGATTGCCGACAATGCGACTGCGAGTGCAGTAGCGGCAATAACTGGCGCACTGAGTGGTGATGAGCATGAGTACACGATCCGGGTAACGATGTACCAGGCCGGGAACGGGACTGTGCGCATCTTCCGCGAGACTGTCTTCCATCATGCCTTCAAAGGCGTGTAATTCGCGCCCCAGCGGGATGACCTGCCGCCGAATCGGGCAGTTGGGGTCATCGGGGTCGATCAAACTGGCAAAATAGGGAATGACATCGACGCGGAATTTATCGTCGGCGGTCAAGCCTTTAATTTCTTCAGGGGTGAGGTGAATGATCTGTGAGAGTTCCTCAACTGAGTTGAGGCGGTGTGCAAGCTGCCAGTGCCAGTCATCCCATTGGTCGTCGGGAATATCGGCCCATACAGCCGGGCGAGGGGTTCGCGCAAGTGCTGCCGGTATAACCGGCTTCGCGTCGGGAGGCTCCTCGTCGAAGGTGGATAGCGGATCTTCCGAAATAGAGCCAGGCTCCTCGTCGGCGGGGGTCATTTGTTCGGGAGCTGTCGCTTCTATTACCGCTTCACGGATATGTGGTGGTCGCATGTCCTTCGTTCCTCCAATAAAAAACCGTCAAAACCATTTTGCCGGAATGATAAAAGTTTATTCTAAATGTCATTATAGTGCGTATAGAAATAGCGTCAATGGGAGCCAGATGAGAAATTCAGAAGACTGGAAACGCGGCGCAAAACACGGTATCTTTGGAGGCCTATTGTGAAACAAATTCGGATCGATTCAATGCCTGCTAAAAATCAAAAACGTTCTCGTCAAACACTGACCGCAGATGATTATTTCAACCGCGCGGTTGATGAGATTAACCGCCAGCAATATCACAAGGCCATTCTTGATCTCAACCGGGTGATTAAGGAAAAGCCGAAGGATGCGGATGCGTACAATATGCGTGGTCTGGCTTTCCGTTATGTAGAGGATTTCGATGCTGCGCTGGAAAATTATGATACGGCGATTCGGCTGAAGCCAGATTATGCCGTCGCCTACAATAATCGTGGACACATTCACTTGTATCGTGGACAGTTTCGAGAGGCCATCCGTGATTACTCGCGGGCCATCCAGCTTGACCCCAAGTTCACCAATTCGCTGTGCCATCGCGGCATCGCACACGCGGAACTCGATGAACTGGATAAAGCACTAGCTGATTTCAATCAGGCGATCAAAATTGACCCCGCATATGCCGATGCTTATGATTCACGCGGCGATATTTTCCTGACGATGGGGAACATCCGAAAGGCAGAGGAGGATTTCAGCACGGTGATCCGGCTGATGCCACAAGCACCTATCGGGTACATGAAGCGCGGCACGATTCGGAAGATGATGCGGAACTACAAAGCGGCTATCGAAGATTTCAACAAGCTGATTGAACTGAACCCATTTATCACCGATCTTTATGTTCAGCGCGGGGAGATTCTCGCCCGAATGGGTGAGACGGATAAAGCGATTGCGGATTATCAGCGTTACGTGGATATTGGGGGGAGCGGTGGTTCGCTTTCGATCAGCACACTGGAGATCAGCCGCCGGATTCTGAATCTTCGGGCAACGATCAAACTGGGTCAATCGAAGTTCATTTCGAAGCGGTGGTTTGGGTAGGGACAGCGTTTACTCAAATGATTTGAGGTTCTGCAATGCACTTTCCAGGGAAAAATCATTCACAGGAAGTGACGCATTAGCTTCTAAATCCACACCCTCTTGTGCAGCACTTAATACCGCCAGCATCCGATTGACGATTCGTGTCTGGTCATCTGGACTGTAGCGTTCAAAGTTAAGCGGAAGCTGGCTGTAGTCTACTTCGTCACCGTAAAAAGCCTCTTCAATGGTCTTGGTATAAGCCGCCCCAAAATCAAACTCTAATACATCGTGTCCATTGAGGGGAATAGAGATGATTGGAATAGGGGCATCTACATCAAACCCGGTCACAATAACCTGACCTTCTTCAACGGCTGGGCGCGGATTAATCACTGCAATACGATACGGATGCGAATCAGGATCGGCGGGCTGATTCATGCGAATTCGATAGATGGGTACATTTGCCAGAGTTGGCCCAGACTCATGCAAGTAATCTATTTCGACCAGTTCGATGCCGCTCTCAATTAATTTCAAGCGTTTGTTGTAGTAATCACCATCATCCCGACCACCGGGTTTGTTGGATGGAGAAAGCAGTTCTACCCAGGCGACAGGTTTCCCTCGTTCATCTTTTCCCTGTTCGATGTGGTAAATACCTACGGCACTCAGTTTTTTCGCGCTGAAGCGCCCCAGTTGTAGTGCCTGTGGAATATCGAGGATCAGTTGTTGCGAACCAGTTTGAAGTCGTGGAGAAGCCTGACCCGTCCGAACCGGATCGAGATCATAAATTGATACATCCGATTCCGGTTCACCGGCAGGTTCATCAAGGCGGCGAAGCTGGACAGACTGCTCAAGGTCGGCGGTGTAGCCCATCGGACGAAGTTGGGCTTTCATAAGACGCATTAGATCATCAATATGAGCAGTATGGAAGCTATTCCAGCCGCCTTTCGCCTGCCAAAGACTGTGAAGATGGGCATTAATGCCACGATACTGGTTTTTTACAGAACGGATGGCTGGCATAGGATTTTGCCTCAGACAACTTCCTTACCAGCTCATTTTAACATGAAACGCTATGGCGTTGCTTCGGGTGTAATAGCAGGCTCTTCCGTCATAACAGGCGATTCTTCGGTCACTGCTGGAGCAACTTCAGTCACAGCAGGTTCGTCGGTCATCGCTGGTGCAGCTTCCGTCATGGCTGGCTCGGCAGTCGCGGCAGGTTCGGCAGTCACCGCCGGGGGCGATTGATTGTTCTGGTAATTGGGCAGGATGTCGTAACGAATTAAGTAGTTAAAAATACCGAGCAGCGAAGTCAGCAGCCATAAAGCCAGAATGGTGCGCATGAAGTATTTGGCGCTGGTAAAGTAAAAGCGGCTGATCTTTTCTTTCGGTTCGCCGCGCTTTTTAGCTGCCGCCACCTGTCGTTCTTCACGCAGCATCCGGAAGATAACGTAAGTCGCCAGCACCTGCGCCACCAATCCGAGGACACCATGAATGGACGGGATGAGGTAGCGTGCGTTGCCGGGCTGCTGTCCGATGTTCCCAATAACATCGTAACTGTAGGCCACCACCATGAGGAAAATAATGAGTGCCCAATTGATAGCCGTGATGGTTATCATGGTGTATTTATGGTTGGGGCGATATTTCCCCTGCCGTGCAAAGACAAAGCCGGTAATCATGCCGGGTACCAACAGCAAAATGTAGGCCAACAGCGTCAGATCAGCCAGCAGACTCGCGCCAGTTCCCAAAAAGCCCTGCGGTTGAAGATATGGATTCATGCTACGCTCCGATAATTAAATAGGGGGGCGGATAGTATTGCGATTCATTTCACATCATAGCAAAAATGCGTCATGTCTGCATGACATACGCTGTTGCATTACGGTTTGGATTTATATTTTGGGGAAAGGGCGAGAATTTACGGAGGGAGGGCGAAGCAGTGCTTCGCCCCTACAGCAGAATTTCTAGACGCGGATGATGCTGGAGAGCACCACCGGACGCGATTGGGTTTCGCGGTAGAAAAAGTTTTGCAGGGCTTCGCGGATGCTTTCCTGCGCGACCTTGCGGCTGCTTTTGAACTGGCGCTTGATCTCTTTACGCGCTTCTTGCAACAGTTCATTCGAATCATTGACCGAGATAAAGCCCCGGCTGATGATTTCCGGCTCGCCTGCCAGGCGATTATGTGAATTCACCGGGATGAGAGCGACGATAAAGCCGTCCTGTGAGAGACGCTGACGGTCACGCATGACCAACGCAGCGACTTCACCCACCAGATGTCCATCGACAAAAATGTCTTTGGCGGCAACGGGTTCTTCCTGCCAGGCTTTCGCGCCGTCGGTTGCCCAGGTTGAGCCATTGTCCAGAATAAAGATGCTATCGGACGGAATGCCCAACTGAAAGGCGATACGGGCGTGCAGATGGAGATGGCGTGTTTCACCATGCACTGGAATGAAGTATTTCGGCTGGACAGCCTGAATCATGGCTTTCATTTCATCGCGGCTGCCGTGACCAGAGACATGCACTGTCGCCAGCTTGCCGTAAATGACATTCGCGCCACGTTCAAAGAGCTTATTGAGCATCCGGCCTACTTCTTCTTCATTGCCGGGGATCGTCCCACCGGAAATGATGACGGTATCACCGGGTTTGACCTGTACCTGCTTATGTTCACCCTGCGCCATCCGGTTCAGAGCCGAACGAGGTTCGCCCTGTGAACCCGTGGACAGGATGAGCAGCTTCTTATCGGGGATGTTGGCATCCACTTCGACAAACAGCTTATCCGGGACTTTCATGTATCCCAATTCACGCGCGAGAGCCACGTTTTCTTCCAGGCTGCGCCCGGTCAAGGCGACACGGCGACCATGCTTCTGCGCCAGGAACATGATTTCCTGCAAACGCGCCAGGAGTGAAGCAAAGGTGGCGATAATAATGCGCCCGTCCTTGGCTTCTTCAAACAGCCGATCCAGTTCACCTGCTACCAATTTCTCGGTAGGGGTGTGTCCCGGTCTATCGGCGTTGGTGCTGTCTGCCAGGAGTGCCAGCACACCATTGGGGGTCAATTCACGCAGACGTTCCAGATCAGTGGTTTGTCCACCGGCTGGCGTTTCATCCAGCTTATAGTCGCCTGTATGTACCACTGCCCCAACGGGCGTATCAATCACCAACCCGACTGCACCCGGAATCGAGTGCGCTACCGGGAAAGGATGGATGATAAACGGGCCAAGCTGGAAAGTATCCTGCGCTTCGATGACATTGAGGTTGGCCTGCTGAAGGACATTGCCTTCCTGCAACTGGCGCTTAACCATGCCAATCGTCAAGGATGTTCCGTAAATGGAAGTTTTGATCTGACGCATCAGATAGGGCAACCCACCGATGTGATCCATGTGACCGTGTGTCAGGACGATGCCACGCAGCTTATCCTGATTTTCGATCACATAATCGAACTGCGGCAGCACCAGATCGATGCCGTACATATCACTTTCGGGAAACATAACCCCGCAGTCCACGATAATCATATTGCGGCCATATTCAAGAACGGTCATGTTCTTGCCAATTTCACCCAGGCCGCCGAGGGGAATGATACGTAATTTTTTAGCCATA
>JBGAGR010000157.1:0-17775 GCA_044226645.1 Aggregatilineales bacterium | reverse complement strand
ACGCTGGCATCGTGAAAAGCAGAACAGCGGCGGGTTGCTGGTTCATAAAGCCTCGCACCATTTCGATCTGGTCAATTGGTGGATCGACTCCTATCCGCAGAGTGTATCTGCAATGGGCAGTTTGTCGTTTTATGGGCGTGCAAATGCCGAAGCGCGCGGCGAACATTATTCGTATAGTCGCTACACCAATGAACCTGATGCGGCGAATGATCCTTTCGCGCTCTCGCTCAATGACAAAGAACTCTTTCGCGGGCTTTATCAGGCAGCAGAAGCAGAAACGGGTTATCTGCGTGACCGCAATGTATTCGGTGAGCCGATCACGATTGAAGATACCATGACCGTTACGGCACGTTATCGCAGCGGCGTATTGCTCTCTTACTGCCTCGTTGCTTATTCGCCCTGGGAAGGACTTCGTGTAGCCATCACTGGCACGAAAGGCCGCGTTGAACTGGATATTGTCGAGAATATCAATCATCTCATGGGCGATGGTCAGGTCGGTAACGCCAGCAAGGGTGCTTTCAAGGAAGCCAGCCTGCGTGTGTTCCCCATGTTCGGAAAGGGCTATGAAGTCGAAGCACCGTCTGGCGAAGGTGGACATGGTGGAGCCGACCCGGTGATGCTGGAACAAATTTTTTCGCCTAATCCACCGCCCGACCCGTTCCATCGTGCCGCATCGCATATTGATGGCGCGGCTGCGATGCTGGTGGGTGTCGCAGCTAATCAATCCATGCTCACCGGGCAGATGGTCAACATCGACTCGCTGTTCAAACTACCCGAAAAACAGTCCGAAGCGGCTCATGCAGCTTCCTAACGCGAAAATACATTTTTATGGATGACCGATACTTCTCATCTGACCCTGCACAACGCACCGTCGCGCGCGAACTCTATAACCACGTTAAGGATTTGCCGCTGGTATGTCCACATGGACATGTAGACCCGCGCTTGTTTGCTGACCCAAATTATCGTTTTGGCTCGCCTGTCGATCTGCTCATCATTCCCGATCACTACATCTTCCGCATGTTATATTCGCAGGGAATCACGCTCGAATCGCTGGGTATTCCGTACAAGAATGACAGCACAGACCCTATCGTCTATGGACGTGTCGAAACTGATCATCGCAAAATCTGGCAAACGGTCTGCGATCACTGGTATCTGTTCCGGGGAACGCCAACGGGTGTCTGGCTGCGCGATGAACTGCGCGGCGTTTTCGGCATCGAGCAGAAGATGAACAGCGCGAATGCGCAGAGCATTTATGATGCCATCGCCGCCAAACTGGAAACGCCCGAATTTCAGCCGCGCCGCCTGTTTGAGCGTTTCAACATTGAAGTGCTGGCGACCACCGATGCCGCTACGGATTCGCTGCAATATCACGAAGCGATTCGCGCGTCCGGTTGGGCAGGGCAGGTGATTGATTCCGACCTTTCGTCCGGATGCCGTCGTCAATCTGGATACGGAAGGCTGGCTGGGTAACATCAATAAATTAACCGAAATGTCCGGCGTTCAGGTCAAGGACTATCGCTCGTATATCGCCGCGTTGGAGCAGCGTCGTCACTTCTTCAAAACGATGGGCGCAAAAGCCACCGATCACGCGGCTGTGACTGCTTACACCGAACGACTGGATAACTCCCAGGTCAGCACGATTTTCCAACGGGCGCTCAAGGGGAATATCAGCCCGGAAGATGCGCAGCGTTTCACCGGACATATGCTAATCGAGATGGCGCGCATGAGCACCGAGGATAAGCTGGTTATGCAGTTACATATCGGCAGCTACCGCAATCACAACCCATCCATTTTCCAGCGTTTCGGACGGGATATGGGCGCGGATATTCCCATTGCGAGTGAATTTACGCACAATCTGAAACCGCTGCTGGATTTACACGGCAACAATCCCGATTTGACCATCATCCTGTTCAATCTGGACGAAACTACTTACAGCCGGGAACTCGCGCCGCTGGCGGGGCATTATCCCGCGCTGCGTTTAGGGCCACCCTGGTGGTTTTTCGACAGCTTGAACGGAATGCAGCGTTATTTTGAAGCAGTAGTCGAAACCGCAGGTATTTATAATACCGCTGGATTTAATGACGATACCCGTGCTTATCCGTCCATTCCAGCGCGGCATGATCTCTGGCGGCGTGCCAGCGCGGATTGGCTGGCGGGGCTGGTCGTGCGGGGCATTCTGGACGAAGAAGATGCTCCCGAAACCGCTGTTGACATGGCTTACGGTCTGGCGCGAAAAACCTACAACCTGGCCTAGTAGACAAAAGAACTCCACCCGGTTAGCGATCTATCCCTGAACGCGATAAGCTGATTGAGACTACTCATTTCTCTCGATTTTAGGTATCATGCATCATGCACGCTTATAAGGGGATTCTGCTGGATGGAATACCGCACACTTGGGAAAACAGGTCTCAAAATCTCAGTATTGAGTTATGGCGCGTCCCCGCTGGGCGGTGTATTCGGACAAATCGACGAATCCGAGGGTATCCGCACCGTTCACACCGCGCTTGACCTGGGGATCAACTTCATTGATGTTTCACCCTTTTATGGTCTGACCAAAGCTGAAATGGTACTCGGTAAGGCGCTGAAGACTATCCCCCGTGACCGCTATTATCTGGCGACCAAAGTCGGGCGTTACGGCGCGAGTGAATTTGATTTTTCGGCGCAACGGGTCAAAGCCAGCATTGATGAAAGTCTGGCACGTCTTCAGGTCGATTATGTTGACCTGCTTCAGTGCCATGACATCGAATTTGGTTCGCTCGATCAGGTGGTGAATGAAACACTTCCCGTGCTGCGCGATATTCAACAACAGGGCAAAGCCCGTTTCATCGGAATTTCCGGTTTACCGTTGAAGATTTTTCGCTATGTCACCGAACGATCTGAAGTCGATACGATTCTTTCTTACGCGCGCTGCTGTTTGTTAGATACTTCACTAGAATCACTTATCCCGGAGATGCGGCAGAAAAATATCGGCGTGATTAACGCTTCCGCGTTGTCGATGGGTCTGCTGACCAACGAAGGCGCACCCGACTGGCATCCCGCTTCTGATGCGATAAAGCGCTGCTGTACTGAGGCTGCCGCTTACTGCCGGAGTCAGGGCGCGGATATTGCCAAACTGGCGCTGCAATTCAGCCTCAGCCGACCCAATATCGCCACGACGCTGGTTGGCGCTGCCAAACCGGAATACATCATCGAGAATGTGCGCTCAATGGAATCGTCGATAGATGATGAATTATTGAGTGCTGTACAAGCCATTCTGAAGCCGGTACGCAATCAGATATGGCCCAGTGGTAGACCCGAAAATAGAGATTAGAAAGCGTCTTTTGTGAAATCAGTCATATTAACCCAACCCGGTACACTCAAATTTCAAAACACTGCCGAGCCAGAGTCTCCCGGACGAGATGAAGTTCAGGTTCGTATTCATCGTGTAGGCATCTGTGGCACAGATTTACACGCTTTTGCTGGGGATCAGCCGTTTTTTACCTATCCACGCATTCTGGGGCATGAACTGGCGGTTGAGGTGCTGGCAATCGGTGACACACAGTCTGAGCATAATTTGAACGTGGGCGATCACTGCTGTCTGCGTCCATACCTGAATTGCGGCGTATGTGGCGCATGTCTGCGCGGCTTCACCAATGCTTGTATGAATATGCAGGTCATTGGGGTACATCGTGATGGTGGGATGCGCGAAATCATCAATGTGCCGCTGGATAAGCTGCATAAAGCCAAATCATTGAGTGATGAAGAATTGGCGCTGGTCGAGATGCTCAGTATCGGCGCTCATGCTGTCCGTCGTGCGCAAATTATCCCCGGTGAGTATGCGCTGGTGGTTGGCGTTGGCCCAATTGGTTTAGGGGTATGCCAGTTCGCGCTTCAGGCAGGGGCGAAAGTCATCGCTATGGATATGAACGAGGGACGACTTGCCTTTGCCAGTCAGCACATCCGAATTGACCATATGGTAGACGCGAAACGCGATGTGCTGGAACAGCTTAAAGCTATCCTGCCCAACGACTTCCCGACAGTCGTTTTTGATGCAACCGGGAATGCGCAGTCCATGATGCAATCCTTCAGGTATGTGGCGCATGGCGGACGGCTGGTGTACGTGGGACTATTTCAGGGCGATGTCACCTTTAATGACCCGGAATTTCACCGCCGCGAATTGACGCTGCTTGCCAGCCGCAATGCTACCGCGCAGGATTTTGAGCATGTCATCACCGCGATGGAAGCGCGCGAGATCAATGTTCTGCCCTGGATTACGCATCATGCATCGCCGGAATCGATTGTTACGGACTTTGCTGGTTGGCTAAAACCAGAAAACGGGGTTGTCAAAGCTATGTTACACTTTTGAAAACCGTGTTGTGAAACTGATCTGAGCTAGCCTTTTGACGGATGAGAGTGCATCCACGCAGTTGAATCAGGTTGAGGCTATGATTCAACCCGGGCGAAGAACAGAAGCGCCGCAATTGTCGCAGCAGCTTTGCAAGACCTTTCTCAACAATATTGATGTCTGGTGGTTGATCGCGCGAGCTGTCGTTCTTGCCAGCAGATTGGGTTAATATTTAATTCCACCCGTTCATCAAATGAGGTTTATGTTGTGACAAGCGCTAATGTCAATTTAATTGAAATTCCGCAGACCGGGAAAATACCGTTTGGGCAGGTGGCTATCCATCTTCACCCGGATGATGATGTCGCCATAGCTAAGGTTCCAGTGTCACCGGGTGCAATCTTGCAGCGCGAGAATGCGCCGGATGTACCGGTTCACCATTTCATCACCAGTGGGCACAAAATTGCGCTGCACCCCCTCGCGGTGGGTGAACCAATCCGCCGTTACGGTCAGATAATCGGCTTTGCGACAGTGCCAATCGAAATGGGCGATCATGTACATACCCATAATCTGGCGGTAGGGGATTTCGCCCGTGATTATGCCTTTTCTACAGATGTGCGCCCGGTTAGTCTTTTGCCGGAAAACCAGCGTCGTACCTTTATGGGTTACAAACGTGCCGATGGACGTGTGGGAACCCGGAATTACATCGCACTGCTGTCCAGCGTCAACTGTTCGGCGCATACCATCCGCGAAATAGCCCGACATTTCACAGCAGAAAAGCTGGCGGATTATCCAAATGTGGATGGTGTAATTGCGCTGCCCCATCCATCGGGCTGCGGTGTGCGGACAGGCGGCGATGATTACACCATTTTGCAGCGGACGCTGGCTGGAATGGCGCGTCATGCCAACGTCGGTGCTTATCTGGTAGTTGGTCTGGGCTGTGAAACCAACCAGATTAAAGACCTGGTGGATAATTATCATCTGCGGGCGGGAGATACGCCTTCTGCACTTCCACCGAGTTTAACGATTCAGGGTGAGGGCGGTATTCGCAAAACGGTGCAGGCGGGAATCGCAATGGTTGAGGAACTGCTCCCGATTGTGAACCAGACCCCTCGCACAAAACAGCCCGTTTCGGAATTGATGGTCGCGCTGAAATGCGGCGGCAGCGATGGCTGGTCAGGTGTGACCGCTAATCCAGTCGTTGGCTTGCTGGCAGATGAACTTGTCCGGCAGGGCGGCGCGGCGGTTCTGGCGGAAACGCCGGAAATTTATGGCGCGGAACATCTGTTGACACGCCGCGCAGCCACACGCGAAATCGGTGAAAAGCTGGTTGCCAAAGTGCATTGGTGGGAAGAACACGCTCGTAAGCACAACATGGAAATCGACAATAATCCCAGCGCGGGCAATAAAGTTGGCGGCTTAACAACTATTCTGGAAAAATCACTCGGTGCAGTAGCGAAGGGTGGCTCATCACCCCTGATGGGCGTGTTCGAATATGCCGAGCCAGTGAATGTGCGCGGCTTCTCATTTGTGGATACCCCCGGTTATGATCCGGTGTGTGTGACCGGGCAGGTCGCCAGCGGATGCACAGTGGTTTTGTTCACCACCGGACGCGGCTCTGTCTTCGGTTATAAGCCCGCGCCGAGCATCAAAATCACCACCAATACAACTGTTTATGACCACATGATTGATGATATGGATTTCAACGCCGGGAAAGTGCTGGATGGCGCGGATATGCAGGCTACTGCGGATGAATTGTTCGACCTTATGGTGGCGGTGGCTTCCGGTCAGCAGTCCAAAAGTGAAGCACAGGATGTTGGTGAATCAGAATTTAATCCCTGGAATCTGGGTGGTACACTATGAACCCCGGTCAATTTTCGCCTTACGGCGCACTCCCACTTCCGCAGGTCACGCCCGATATGCTCACATTGATTAAGACCGGAGCCGTTTTCAGCCTGTCAGTGGTCTATAGTGAAGGAATCCCTGTTCCCGGTCCGATGGTTCCCTACACCATGACACCGCGCATACGTCACGGCGATTTGACCGATATTAGTCCGGCATCGGCAGCGGCTGAAGCTGTCACCATGTCGGCACATACTGGAACGCACATTGATGCGTTGTGTCATATCGGCGAGCGACAGGATGAAACCGGACAACCGAGCGCAAACGGTGAGGTTCGGCTTTACAACGGCGCGGATAAATCTGTACGCGCTCTGGATCACGCCGATTATCATGGACAGAAACATCTCAGTATCGCCGAAATGCCACCCATTGTGACCCGCGCTGTCTTGATTGATGTGGCAGGCTTCAAAGGTGTCGATGTTCTGCCGGATGCCTACGTTATCACCGCCGACGATGTACAATCTGCGCTTCAGAAGCAGGGTACGGTCATCACACCCGGAACGGCTGTCCTCGTTCGGACAGGTTTCTATCACCATCTGGCGAATAACAACCCGGCTTATAAAGATGCTATTGCCGGAATTGGTCTTGAAGCGGCAAAATGGTTACATCAGCAGGGCATGATTCTGGCTGGCGCGGATAATATGACCGTTGAAGCCTTTCCACCGTATGACCATGCCGTTCACCGTTATCTGCTGGTGCATAACGGTGTGACGCATCTGGAAAATTTGTATCTGGAAGCACTGGCGGTAGAGCGGGTCTATGAATTTTTGCTGATCGTGACCCCGTTACGGTTACAAGGTGCGACTGGTTCATGGGTTCATCCGATTGCTATCGCTTGAAGTGAAAGAATCTCAACTGTAAACTTTAACCAAACTATTCATAAGGAAATTGATCATGGCACTCCCTCTTATTCAGGCCAACCCCGTTAGTGGAACGGTTGGAACGCTGCGCCCGGTGACATTGGGCGTGATTATTGGCAATCGTGGCTTTTTCCCGGATCACCTGGCACTCACAGGACGGAAAGTTATCCTTGACGTGCTGGCGAAAGCCGGGATTAACGCCATATTGGTCGGCGAGGATGAAACCAAGTGCGGCGCGATCACCACGCTCGAAGAAGTCAATAAGTGCGTTCAGTTGTTTAAAGAACATCGCGACGAAATCGACGGTATATTGATTACACTGCCCAATTTTGGCGAGGAAACCGCGATGGCGGATGTCCTCAAACGCGCCAAACTGGATGTTCCGGTGCTGATACACGCTTTTCCCGATGATGCGAAGAAGATGACCATCGCAGATCGGCGTGACAGCTTTTGCGGCAAGATGAGCATCTGCAATAACCTGCGGCAGTACAATATCCCGTATTCCCTCACACGCTCTCACTGCGTAGACCCGACCAGCGCGGAATTTGCCAGTGATTTGCAGCGCTTCGCGGCGATTTGCCGTGTCGTGCGCGGACTCCAGAATTTGCGCATCGGCTGTCTGGGCGCGCGTCCGATGGCCTTCAAGACCGTGCGTTACAGCGAAAAACTGTTGGAAGCCAGCGGCATCAGCGTCGAAACGCTCGATCTTTCCGAGGCATTCGGACGCATCGACCATTTAGCCGACAATGACCCGGAAGTGACCGCGAAATTGGGCGCTATACAGCGCTATGCCCGGACGGCTAATGTTCCATCTCATGCGCTGATGAAGATGTCCAAATTCGGCGTGGTACTCGATCAATGGTCACGGAACAGCGAATTGGACGCAACAGCGATTCAGTGCTGGACTTCGATGGAAGAATATTTCGGTATCGTTCCCTGCACCCTGATGAGCATGGCGAGCAACGGCCTCGCACCGTCTGCCTGTGAAACCGATGTAGCGGGTACAGTGGCGATGATGGCTATGGCACTGGCTTCCGGCAGGCCGAGCGCGTTGGTGGACTGGAACAACAATTACGGTGATGACCCCGATAAGGGTGTTGTTTTCCACTGCTCGAATCTCCCGAAAGACGTGTTCATTGACGAAATCCCGGTCATGTATTATCAGGAAATCATCGCTGGGACGGTTGGCGCGGATAACACTTACGGCACGATGTATTCGCGTGTGAAGGAAAATCCGTTTACTTATCTGCGTATCTCGACTGATGATGTCGAGGGGCGCATCAAAGCGTATGTCGGTGAAGGCGTATTTACTAACGATCCGTTGGACACTTTCGGCGGCTATGGTGTCGTTCAGATTCCACGTTTTCAGGATTTACTGCAATACATTTGCGAAAATGGTTTCGAGCATCACGTTTCGATTAACCAGACAAAGGTTGCTTCAGCCGTTCACGAGGCATTCACTAAATATCTGGGCTGGGAATCCTACTGGCATAAGTAGTTCCGAGTGCAAAGTTCCGAGTTCCAAGTAAGGTGAGAGGTGCAAGGTACAAGGATTTAGATTAGTCTTTGTCATATCTAGTGGCAGAATAGCGGCGGCGGCAGATAATTTTGCCGCCGCTGTTTTTGCTGCAAAAAGAAGTTCCCAGCCACCAGCATCGCTTTTCTTTGCAGTAATTGCAGGTGGGGGGATTGTTGCAATGTTTGCAATATTATCGTGATTTCTCCCCGTAAATTCATCCATTTTGTCTGCACTTTCAAAGTGCAAAGATTGCAAAATGGCTGCGGTTTTGCAGGTTCAGTGTAAAGTTCAAAGTCAAAAACCTACCGTGTTCTCGACAGCGCGATAAGCACTTCATCACTTTTATGAACACAGTAGCACAAGCGGAGATGAAAAGGGTTACCTTTTGGTAAACTTTTCGGTATGAGTTTTCTAACGAAGAGGGTGGGAAGCAGTCAGGGTTCAAGCCGCGCCAGAATTTTGGCGTAGGCTTCATTAATTTCCTGCATGAGCGCGGTGGCATCCGGCGATTTGTTGGTATCGGGGTGATTTTGACGCGCTTTTTTGCGGTAAGCCCGTTTGACATCGGTCAAACTCGCGCCAACCGTAACGCCTAATAATTCGTAACAGGACTGTAAAGGATCACTGGGACGATGGGCGGCGGGTTGGTGAAACTGGCGGTTGGTAAAGCCCGCGATTTTTCGTACACCGCGTATGTAATTCGATTCGATGGCGGCGTAATCGCCCCCCAGATTAGCCAGATTGACCGGCTCCCCGCGCGTGACTTTCCCATAGCGATCAATGTAAATGGGCGCAATCGATACCCCTTGCTCGTCAATCACATAGGCATAGACCATGCCGCCGTAAACCGAAAGCAGCAGACGTAAGCCCTCATCCATCGTGGCAGTGCTGCCATTTTCGGAGATCAAATCCAGCGACAGTATGAACAAGGTATGAATATCCGCGCGGGTATTGCCGTTGAGGGCTTTTTTGATGAAATCGATGGAGAGTTCACCCGCCAGTAAATAGATGGCGATTTCCTCATCGAAGGTGGGTTGTATCAGATCAACCAGCATCGCGCCTTCGTCTAGAATCCGTATCGAACGTACATGCTCTGCTTCGCGCAGGGTATCCACCAGGTAGCGAAAAGCAACTTGCAGACTCACAATGGCTCCTGAAAAGCTAAATCATTACTGTTCATGATAGAACAAAAAGGGCGCAACCAGTGCGCCCTAATCGAAAACATAGGGTAGAGGAAAGTTTAGCTCTCGATGACCTTATCGTCAATGAGCTGCTGCTGAACCTTTTGTCCACGAGGGTCGAAAGCGAAGTGTTGACCGTGTAACTGGAATTCCATGTCCTGCATGGCGCGTCCGGCACGATTCTTTTCCACCGTGAAAACCACCCAATCGCGGAACTGCTTGGCGGTATAGGGATTAAAGGCCACATGATCTTTCGACAGAATGTGGTATTTGTTGTTCATGATGATGGCGATGTCGGATTCATAATCGAGGGCGCTGCTGCCACGCAGATGGAACAGGTGAATGCGCTTGCTTTTGAGTCCTTCACGGTCAGCGGCGACAATCGACCACACGGGAACATCCAGTGAAAGGCCGATGTCTTTCAACCCTTCCACGATGATGGTGACTTTATCATTTTCATCGCGGGGGCGTTCCGGGTAGACCGCGATTTTTTGCAGATAATCCACGAAAACGGTGACGTTGCCGCCGGTTGCATCGCATAAGCGCGCGGTCATTTCCTTGATGGCTTTGAGTGTTGTCACTGCTGGACTGGCTTTTACCAGAATCATGCGGTCAGCATAACGCGCCATGCGTGCCAGTGCCGGAGCCGTTTTGGGATTTTCCTTAAGGATGGTTTGCAGTGACCCCGCGCCGGCATCACGCCCCATGAAGCCCTTGGCGCGTTCCGCCACGATAATCTGATACAGGTCACGGAGTTTGATGCCCCGGCTCAGATCGATTTCTGGCGGATTCACGCTTTCCATACAGAGCAGCCGGTGCATCAGATGTGTTTCGGTATGTTCGTAGGAGAGATAGAAGGCATACTGGTCAGGCCGCATGGCGACATTACGCGCCATTTGCAAGGTGGCAATGGTTTTGCCGATGCCTTGCGCACCACCGAGCAGCACGAGTTCGGTCTTACGCAACCCGCCGCCAATGAAACCGTCCAACGGATCAAAGCCGGTAGACATGGGGACATAATCCACCAGATCACCCTGAACCACCCGGTCATTGGCCTCGTTCAACACCTGCGTCAGAGTACGCGGCAGGTGCGCACCATTGCGATTGGATGGAGGCGCGGCTGCCTTGGGAGCAGCGGCGGCTTTCGGCGGGGCAGGTGGGGGTTGAACCGGGCGCGGCATAGAAACGGGCGGCGGTGGTGGAGCCGCCGCTTCGTTATCTACCGGGCTGGGTTCTGGATCGGGAGGTAAATCTCCCGTAAATCGTCGTGTTGCCATCAGTATAGCCTCAATTGCTTATATCTTTAATCATATTCCACTTCCGGAACAACGCAATTGCATAACCCTTGATTTTGGGAAGCCTTCACAGAAGTGATACGATCTTCTAACCTCAACATTACCAAATCTTAATGCTTCTGCACTTTATTTCAATTTCTTACGCATCTGCATATTTAGAATTTATTCACACACAACCTAAAACTGTGCTAAAATGAAAATGTTTAGGCGATTTCCGGGAAGAGTTGTTGAAAATAACCAACAGCAGCCCGTTAATCGAAAGCAATCGTTACGTCGAGTAGGCAAGAGGGTGCAAACTTGATACAAGAACTGATGAACCGGGCTGACCAACGCGGTTATCTCACCTTCGACGATGTCTTTGAAATGCTTGATGAAGATGGAGACGATGTAAGCGCCATCGAAACCGTTTTACTAGAGCTAGACGAGTTGGGGATTGAGATCCGTCAGGAAAGCGAACCGCCTATGCCTGTCAGTATGGGTGATGAGATGGAGATGGAATTTGAGCCGGAGGAACTCCCTCGTGACCCCGGCGTTGGCGATATAAATGCAGTTTCAGCAGATGACCCCGTAGGACTGTATTTTCGCCAGATGGCGCAGGAACCCCTCCTAACCGCCCAGGAAGAAATCGAACTAGCAAGACGAATTGAATTGGGCAAAGATGCCCGACGCTGTATGAGCCGTCCCGGCGCTCACGATTATTATGGTGAGCGGTGGACGACGACGATGGAGCGTTTGATTCAGGAAGGCCAGGCGGCGCGTGAACACCTCGGACGCGCGAATACCCGTTTGGTCGTCAGTATCGCGAAGCGTTACATGGGGCAGGGACTGCCATTTCCTGACTTAATTCAGGAAGGCAATGTTGGTCTGATGCGAGCGGTGGATAAGTATGATTATAAACGGGGCAACCGCTTCAGCACCTACGCGACCTGGTGGATTCGACAAGCCATCACCCGCGCACTGGCACAAAAGACCCGCACGATCCGTATCCCCCTCCATATGACCGAACGCATTCGCCAGATGTATCGTACCGCTCAGAATTTGGAGCAGTCGCTAGGTCGCCGTCCGTCTCCGGAAGAAATTGCCTTCGAGATGGAACTGCCAGCGGAGAGTGTTCGTGGCATGATGGATGCCAGCCAGCACGCCATCGCGCTGGAGCGCCCTGTAGGTGATGATGGGGACAGTGAGTTTGGCGATTTTATCGAAGATCAGGACTCGCCCAGCCCTGTTGATGCAGCGACACAGCATCTGCTTCAGGAAACGATTGAAGAAGTCCTGAGCGAATTGACCCCACGCCAGAGCCATATTTTGCGCTTACGTTTCGGCCTCGGCGGGGGCGAACCCCACACGTTGGAAGAGATCGCCAATAAATTCGGATTGAGCCGCGAGCGAATTCGCCAATTGGAAAAAGAGGCGCTTCGCAGCCTGCGGCATCCACGTTTGGCACACAACTTACGTGATTATTTGACTTAAAGCCCTCTACAAATCTATATCTCGATGTGAGCCGGGCTAAATGCCCGGTTTATCTTTCCCCTGAAAAATACCCCATTGAACGTCCACTGATAACTACAAGTGATATATGAAGTGTTATCAGGTGGTCATTGCCAGCAGAATGGTCACGACCTACAATCGAGACAAGACGATTCCAAAAAGTAGAAGGAGCATGGAATGTCAGATTCAAAGACGCAATTCGCTTTCTTCAACGACAAAATTGTGCCGATTGATGAAGCCAAAATTAGTGTTATGACCCACGCCTTTAATTATGGAACTGCTGTATTCGGCGGTCTGCGTGGGTACTGGAATGCGGAGGAAGAACAGCTTTTTATTTTTCGACCCTTAGAACATTTTAAGCGTTTTACCCAATCCGCCCATTTACTGCGCATTGAACTTCATCACACCCCTGCCGAACTGGTGGGCATTCTCACCGATCTCATCCGCGCTGAAGACTTTCATGAAAACATCTATATCCGTCCGCTGGCGTATAAAGCCACTGAGGGTATTGGTGTCAAATTGCATGATCTGGAAGATGGATTGACCATTTTCACCCAACCCTTTGGGCGTTATATCGCCAATGAAGAGGGGGCACATGTTTGTTTCTCGGCCTGGCGGCGTGTTGATGACAATGCGATTCCGGCGCGTGGCAAGATTGCAGGCGCATATGCGAATTCGGCGCTTATCAAGACGGATGCTGCTCTATCCGGTTACGATGAAGCCATTGTGCTGAATCAGGATGGGCATGTCTCCGAGATGAGCGCTGCCAATATTTTCATCATTCGTGATGGAGTCGCTATTACGCCGCCGATTAATGCCAATGTGCTGGAAGGCATCGTGCGTCGTTCGCTTATCCAGCTTATGCGTGATGAACTGGATGTCCCGGTTGTCGAACGCAATATTGACCGGACAGAAGTTTATCTGGCGGAGGAAGCCTTCATGTGCGGGACAGGGGTTCAGGTCGCTGCCATTACGCAGGTCGAACATCGTCCGATTGGCGATGGCAAGCTGGGGCCCGTGACCAGCCAACTGCGCGATTTGTTCTTTGATGTGGTTACTGGACGGGTCAAGAAATATCGTCACTGGCTCACCCCGGTTTACGTCAAAGAACCCGTTAGCCACTAATTGATTAATAAACGGGCGCAGAAATTTCTGTGCCCGTTTTATTTCCGCTTAGAGTACCATCACGACCAGCGCGATAATCCCAGCGAATACGGTACAGATCACAACGCCTTTCAGGAAATTCCGCAGGTGCATTCCCCAATCCCGGTAGAGATATTCCATCCCTTCCGCGCCCGGTATAGTAGCGAATTTGGGCTGCATCAGCGCCAGAATCAGCAGATCAAGCACCACAGCATCGACGATGTTGAAGGTATGGGTGATGACAAGGGCGTTGGCAAACGCCTCGCCAAAAGAGAGTGTCCCGCCCGCTGCCAGTTTGAGACTGTAAACCGAATATAGAGGAAATCCCAGCAAAAGCAGCATCATCGGCGCGAACACGATCCGCTGTAGACGTTTTTCCTCGCGGGTCGGCGGTGGTACTTTTGCCTGTATTGCTTTGGGATAATCGTGCAGCCATAAGCGCGGGTTGTAGTAGAGTGAACCCATGACGAAGATGCTCAACAGGGTGCTGTAAAGCAGACCATTGAGTAGAGAAGTTTGTAACATATCCACCTCACATTGAACGTTATATCCTTATTTTAGGTTAATCTAAATAAATTGTCAACGGGTAGCTAAAATCCATTTGGTGTAACAGAATTCATTGCTCTGCGACTACAGAAAGTAAACAACTATGGAGTAGAGCGAATGGAAAAATTCGACATCATTATCATCGGAACCGGGGCAGGTGGGGGGACGATGGCGCGTGCTCTTGCCCCAACCGGAAAACGCATTCTGATTCTTGAACGCGGAGATTTTTTACCCCGTGAACGTGAGAACTGGGATACCCAGAGCGTCGTGGTTGAAAAACGCTATGCCCCTAAGGAAACCTGGTATCATGACGACCAGCCTTTCCGTCCCGGTCATCCACATTATTTTGTCGGAGGCAGCACCAAAATGTTTGGCGCGGCGATGTTCCGTTTGCGCGAAGCCGACTTTGGCGAGATTCAGCATGAAGGCGGCGTATCCCCGGCGTGGCCGATCAGCTACCGAGATATGGAGCCGTACTACACACAGGCCGAGAAAATGTATTATGTGCATGGTCAGGCGGGTATTGATCCCACTGAACCCTGTCGCAGCGAAGCATACCCCTATCCACCACTGGCACATGAGCCGCGCATTCAACAGCTTTCAGATGACTTGACCCATCTTGGCTATCATCCTTTTCCGCTGCCGATGGGTGTCCGTCTGGGTTATGAAGATGGAAAACCCGCTGCCCAAACTATCCTGAGCAATTTTGATGGCTTCCCTGATCCAACCGAATCCAAGTCAGATGCTCATGTTATCGGTATCAAACCTGCTTTGCAGCACGATAATGTGACCCTCAAAACGAATTGTTATGTCGAACGTCTGGAAACGGATACCAGTGGGCGCAAAGTCACGGGTGTAGTCGTCAAACGCGACAGCGGCGCGTTGGAAACCTACAGCGCGGATATTGTCATCGTAGCCTGTGGAGCAGTCAACACGGCGGCCTTATTCCTGCGCTCGAAAAATGACAAGCACCCTAATGGTCTGGCGAACAGTTCCGGGTTGGTTGGGCGCAATTACATGAGCCACAACAACGCGACATTTATCGCCATCAGTAAGGAACCTAACGACGCGATTTTCGAGAAAACCCTCGCAATGGCGGATTTTTACGGCCCCTCGGCTGAGTGGGAATACCCGATGGGACTGATTCAGATGTTGGGCAAGGTGGATGCTATCCAGATGCACTTCGAATCGCCGGAACCCATCGGCGGCATGACCTATGAGCAGATGGCGCAGCACTCGCTGGATTTTTGGCTTCAGACCGAAGACCTGCCCGATCCCGATAACCGGATCACCCTGAATGATCAAAATCAGATCGTCATTCATTATGAAGCCAACAATCTGGTCGCTCACCAAAAGCTGACCGAGAAGCTCAAGTCGCTGCTGAGTTACATCGGCTGCCATGAACATCTGGTTCCGGTAGATTTTTACCTCGGACAGCGCTTTCCTTTCAATCTGGCACATCAGGCAGGGACGATGAAATTCGGCACTGATCCCAGCACATCGGTACTGGATATTCACTGCCGCGCTCACGATCTGGATAATGTCTATGTTACCGATGCCAGCTTTTTCGTTTCGGTAGGGGCGGTCAATCCTTCATTGACCATCATCGCCAACAGTTTGCGCGTGGCGGATTATCTCACGAATCAAGTCCTCTGAAAATTTGGCGCAGTGGCTTGCCAAGTCCACTGCGTCACATACCATTCATTAATATTTGATGCTCCAGGGACGATTTTTGAAATACAATGAGGCTTACAGCAACTTCCATCTGGAAAACGTAATAGAGCAGAGGTACTTACGATGATTAATCCTGATATTTTTAACGATGTGCCGATTTTTGCTTTGTTGGATGCCGACGAACGCCAGGTTCTTGCACTACAGGTCTCTGTGAAAACCTTTTCCAAAGGGGAAATTATCTTTAAGGAAGGCGACCCAGGCGGGTATGCCTATCTGGTACAGCAGGGACGGGTCAACGTTTGCATCAAAGATATTGCGGATGAAATCGTTACGGTTGATGTGGTTGAAGATGGCGGTTTGTTAGGCATGTCTTCCTTGCTTGCCAGTGCTGCTCATCTCACGACGGCAACTGCTGTTGAAGATACCCATGCTATCGAGATTGATCGTAATGACATCAGCACCCTTCTGCAAAAAAAACCATTAGCGGGTTTGGATATGATGACGATGATTGAGAAGCAGTTACGAGCGACTCATGAACTCATGCGCACCCGCGTTTCGCGAAATCCCAATATCGAAATTGAGGAAACGGAAAGTTTTGGCGAACGGGTAGCAGATGGTGTCGCCATTGTGCTGATCACCTATACCACCATCAACAGCGTAATCCAGAAACCCTGGGATCCTTATCCCTTCATTTTGCTCAATCTGTTTT
This sequence comes from Aggregatilineales bacterium, assembly GCA_044226645.1. Classification (GTDB taxonomy): domain Bacteria; phylum Chloroflexota; class Anaerolineae; order Aggregatilineales; family Phototrophicaceae; genus CFX2. Next base: position 1,137 of record JBGAGR010000157.1, on the reverse strand, counting down.
TGTCCATGCTGGCAGCCATTCAAGCCCCGGTCATCATGATGAGCCAGAATCGGCAGGACTCCAAAGATCGTGTACGCAGCGAACTGGATTACCGTGTCAACCTCAAGGCGGAATTGGAAATTGGGGAAATTTTGCAGCGGATGGGTCGTCTGGAACAGCGCCTTGCTGATATGAAGAAGAAATAATCTGGGCCAACTGTGGATACGACTAACTAACCAACAAAAATTGCGTTCGTATCCACAGTTCCAATGACCACTGAGTCAAAAGACTCATTTATTCCGTACACATCCAGACGTACAAAACGTCCTTCCTTTAACTGCCACACTTCAACCAGTTGATCTCGTGGGTCTACCAACCAGTATTCCTGTACACCATAACGCTCATACAGGTGGAATTTATAGCGCTTATCGTCACGGGAGGTGGATGGTGATAACACTTCTACGATCAGCTCTGGTGGGCCACTCAACTGCTTCGTACCAACTGCTTTACATCGACTGTTTGGCGCAAGCCAGATAACGTCCGGTTGTGGAACATTGCGATCATCGAAAACGACATCAACAGGAGCTACATAGGCTTTGCCACCCAGAATTTTGGCGACCTGTTTGAAGATAACAAATACATTCCCTACAACATCCTGATGATCGAGTTCCGGCGCAGTCAATTGGATCACCTCACCATCAAGGAGTTGTGTAGGTAAATTTGTCTCCGGTAGTGCCAGAAATTCGGCGGCGCTCATACGGGTTTTTGCCGCTTCAGCCATTCGCTGTCCTCATCTATTTACCCATATTATAGCGGATTATTTCTCCGCAGCGCTTTCCAGACCCGTTCCGGCGTGAAGGGAATCTCGCAGATACGAACCCCGGTAGCATCAAAAATCGCTGACGATAAGGCTGGAGCGACTCCATCTTTCGGGATTTCCGCTACTGCCTTCGCTCCATAAGGGCCGCTTTCCTCGTAAGTTTCCACGAATATCACATCCAGGTCGGGCATCTCGTCGGCGCGGTAGATATGGTAATCGCCGAGGCGTTTTGCCTGCAAGTTGCCTTGCCCATCGTAAGCCATTTCCTCGCAGTGGGCATAACCGAGCGCCTGAGTCATGCCGCCTTCAACCTGTCCTGCTGCTGTAATCGGATTAAT
>JBGAGR010000156.1:0-18369 GCA_044226645.1 Aggregatilineales bacterium | reverse complement strand
GGTCTTCATCCGATATGAGAATGCGACCAATCAGTTCAAGATCGTTCTGACCGACGATCTCGGTGAAAACAGTGCTGAAATCGGCCTGCGACTGGAACTGCGCCAGATTGAGAATCCAATGCAGGCGGAAATGGCGTTCCTGAATGTCGATGGCATCTTCCAACAGGATCATCAGTTCCGGTAATGAGGACGAGTCCATCGGGAAAGTATCCAGAAATTCGAAGTTGCGGAGGATTTCCGGCAGGTAGCGATTTTTCCACCAGGCCATGAAATGTTTGGCATAAACCGGCATGACCATGTTGTAGTAGGGGGCAATGGCTTCAGCTTCGTCTGGCGGGCGTGGAATAACCGCGCTGAAGATATATTGGTTGATGGCTTTGCCTGTCCAGTCCTTGCCGAAGGGCGCACCGAAACGACGGTACATGTAGCCGCAGGTCGTCCACCACGCGCCGACATCCAACCACATGGGCGAAATGGGCTGCGGACAATGTAGATCATCGAACCAGAAATGGAGTCCTTTTTCTTCTTCGCTCACCCAATCAATGGGCGTACTGGCATCACCGAGAAATTGATCAATCACTTTGTTGGGGTCGTCCATCTTTGTCTCCGTAATAATGAACTGCTGAGCGTTAATTTTGTCGAATGGTGGTAGGGAAACAAGTTAACCTGATAACAGATCACTGTAAAGCATACCATGAGGCGGCTTTTCAAGAATACAGAATGTTGGTTTACTTCTCGCTCAAACGTTGACTTGCGAGACGTACAGCATCGAGAATTTTGTAATAACTGCCGCAGCGGCACAGATTCCCGGCTAGATATTCCTTGATTTCATCGTCGGTGGGAGTCGGATTTTCCCTCAGAAGGGCGCGAGTTGCCAGAATAAAACCGGGCGTACAATAGCTGCACTGTAAGCCCATACAGTCGATATAAGCCTGCTGCACGGGGTCAAGTTCACCATCCGGCGCGGCGAGTCCTTCAATGGTGGTCACCTCGCGCCCGTTGACCAGCGGTGCGAGCAGCAAACATCCGCTCAAGGCTTCGCCATCGACCAGCACGGTACACGCGCCACACATGCCGATGCCACAGGTCAGGCGTGTTCCGGTCAAATTGAGATGATCGCGCAGGGCATCCAACAGGGTCATCGAAGGTGGAATATCGTCAAGTGCAATGGGTTTCCCATTCAGGGTAAATTCAAGTTTCATGGTTGGTCAGTCTTTTCGATGATGGCGCAAAGGACTTTTTCGGGCGTGATGGGCAGGCTGTGAACCCGCTGCCCGATAGCATGAGCGAGAGCATTACCAACCGCTGCTGGAATCGCTGGGAGTGCGGTTTCGCCAAGACCGTGTGCGTCCGCGCCTTCATGTTCGATCAGATTTTGCGTCAGTTCGCGCGGTAAATCCATGATGGAGGGAATCATGTAATCGGAGAGGTTAGGATTGCTGACCTGTCCATCGTCAAAACGGATTTCCTCGAACAACGCACTGCCAATGCCCATCATGACACTGCCTTCGTTTTGCAATTCGGCGGTGAAACGGTTGATGACCTTTCCAGCATAACTGGCAGCGTGGATATGCACCAGTTCGATTTTGCCCGTTTCAGTATCGACCTCGATTTCGACAGCCGCCGCGCCAAGATGCCAATGTGAGGAGGCGATGCCCTGTCCCGTATCGGGATTCAGGCTGCCCTGATTGCGGAATTCGCCTTCGCCAACCATGCTTTCGACTTCGGTTTTCTGGACGACTTCGCCGAGTTGGGCAGATTTTCCGCCGCCGACAACGCTGCCCGCGCGGAAAATGAGTTCGTGATGCGGAACACCCATGAGCAGGGCGGCCTGCTGGCGCAATTGCTCCGCCAGATTTTCCGCCGCATTGTGAACGGCATTGCCCATCATATAGGTCGAGCGGCTGGCAGTGGTACGGACATCGAAGGGGGTGTGATTGGTATCCGGCAGGTTGACGGTGATTTTGCTGTAGTCGACCCCCAGCACATCAGCGGCAATCTGGGCTGCCATTGTACGCGAACCCTGTCCCATTTCGATTGTTCCCATGTGCAGGGTGACATGTCCACGCTGGTCGATTTCGACACGGGCAGTCGAACGGCTGGGGGTGGTCATACCCTTGAGCAGTACACAAACGCCTTTGCCGCGTACTTTGCCGTTACCTAAATCAGCCCGTATACCGTTATTCCAGCCGATGGCCTGGGCTGAATCGCGCAAGCATTCTTCGAAAGCGACATCTTCCAGCTTTTCGCCTGTGGCAAAATGATCGCCTTCATGCAATAAATTCTGGATACGGAATTCGATGGGGTCTTTGCCGATGGCCTGCGCTGCCATATCCATCATCATTTCAGAGGCGAAGGCACACTGAGTCACGCCGTAGCCGCGAAATGCGCCGTTGGGGGGCAGGTTGGTATAGACACAATGCGAATCGACCCAAACGTGTGGGATGTTGTAAGGCCCGACAGAGGCATAGCCGCCTTTTTGGGCTACGCCGGGGCCGGTATCGGCATATGCGCCGGTATCGTAGTAGAGTATGACCTGTTTGGCAGTGATTTCCCCGGTATGTTTCACGCCCATTTTGACTGATGCCACTACGGGATGACGATTCAATGTCAGAAATTCTTCGTCACGATGCAGCACCAGTCTGACCGGGCGACCTGCTTTCCTAGCAAGCGCAGCGGCAATCGGTTCGATGCGCGGGAAGGTTTTGCTGCCGTAACTGCCGCCCAATGTCTTGACCAGCACACGCACATTTTCTTTCAGCAGGCTGAACATGGCGGCTAAGGCATCGCGCATATTGAAGGGCGTTTGCGTAGCCGTATGAATTGTCAGATGTTCGGGGTCTTCGAAATGGGCGATGCAGACATGCGGTTCCATCGCGCAGTGGGCGGCGGAAGGGGTGCGGAAAGTTTTTTCCAGAATTACGTCGGCCTGCGCGAAACCTTGCTCAATATCGCCATGACGGATGCGGAAACGGTGAGCGATGTTGGTGTTGGGCTGCGGACGCATGTCGAAATAGGCGGCTGTGCCGAGCCAATCTTCGCTCATGGGGTGGATGAGTGGCGCGGAAGGCTGCGCGGCTTCATAGGCATCAAAAACGGCTGGCAGTTCGTCATAATCGGCTTCGATCATCATCAGCGCTTTGTCAGCAGCGGAATCGGTTTCCGCCGCAACCGCCGCGACAGGATCGCCAATGAAGCGTACTTTGTCGATGGCAACGATGGGATTGTCTTTGATTTGAGGGCCGTAGATGGGCTGGATGGCAGGGTCGTTAGCAAAATCCTCGCGTGTCAATGTTGCGACTACGCCATCCACATCTAAAGCCGCGCTGACATCAATCGACTTCAGCAGCGCATGAGCATACGGACTGCGGAGAATACGCGCGTGGAGCATTCCCGGCAGTTTTACATCGAGCGTATAGGCAATCATGCCTATCACCCGTTCACGGGCATCAATCATCGGTAAGGCTTCACCAATGCTCATGTCGTGAGACTCCGATCTTTAGCCTGTAAGAGTGCGCGTTTGACCAGTACGCGGATCATCTGCTGGCGATACCAGCCTGAACCGCGCAAATCGTCAATGGGGCTGATGGAATCGGCGTAGGCTTCCCCGATTTTCTGTGCAAGGGATTCGGTCATTGGCTGTCCGAGCGCGAGTTTTTCCGCATCAATGATGCGCTGTGGAGTGGAGGCAACCGCTCCAACGACGATGCGCAGGTGAGATACCATGTTATTGCTGACTCCGAGAACGGCAGCGACTCCCACACAGGGGCGATCTTCGTGCGAACGGGTACGATATTTGAGGTAGACCCCACGCGCACCAGAAGGTAAGACTGGAATATGGATGGCGGTTAAGAGTTCGTCCGGCTGAATGGTCGTTTCATAGTGTCCGGTGATAAACTCGGATACAGGAACACGGCGTTCGCCTGTCGGACTTTGCAGACGCACAGCAGCATCCAACGCGGTGAGCATGGCAGGCGGGTCGCTGGCGTAATCGGCATCGCAAACACAGCCGCCTACAGTGGCCTGATTGCGAATGCGGACATTGGCGACGACACCAAACGTTTCCGCCAGCATGGGCAGCAACTTTTTTATGGTCGCGTCTGTTTCCATCTGGCGGTGCGTGACCATTGTGCCGATGGTGAGGCCATTTGCATCCGTGCTGATCGTGTTGAGTCCGGGTACATGCTGCAAAGAGATGAGCGCGGAAGGGTAGAGCAGTCCCTGATTGAGGACGAGTGTGACCCAGGTTCCGCCTGCGATGATGCGGGCTTCATCACCATAACTGGCTTTGGCCTCAAAAATTTCTTTGATGGTGGCTGGTTCTACCCAGTCGAAAGGAATCAAGGCTTCTCCTTTTTGCTGCCGAACAGTCCCTTAAACCAATTGGCGATGGCGGCAAATAATGCGCCGAAGAAGGCTTTGGCTGCCGTGCCACCTGCACTATCAGGAACAGGTGGGGGCGGAGGGATTTCACCCTGCGGCATTTCGATCTGTGACTTGATGCAGGCGAGGAAATCCGCCGAAAGCCGTTTGGCAGTATCCTGAATCACGGTTTGTCCGAATTGACCGAGTTTGCCGCGAATGGCGACATCAATAGCGTAATGGACACTGGTCTGATTCGGCGAGACAGCAGTGAGGACGGAAGTAAATTTGCCTTGCACCATGCTGGCGGTCATCTTGTCTTTGGCCTTGAGAGTCGCTTCCAGCAAAGTCGGTGGCGTTTGTGTGGTGAGCGTGACACTGCCGCTGAAGGATGCGCCGATGGGGCCGACTTTGACGGTCAATGTACCTTCGTAATTGTCCGTATCAAGCTGTTTGACTTCTGCGCCGGGGACGCATTTCGAAACCGCCTCGATATTGAGGAAGAAATTCCATACTTGCTGGACAGGTGCATCAATCGTAAATGTTTCTTCGATAATCATGGGTTTGCAACCTGTTGTTGGCGACGAAATGGATTGAGTTTTGCCCTCAGCCTAAATCCCTCTCCCACATCCCAAAGGGACGCTTCGCAGGGGCGAGGGACTTCAAATGCACATTCGGGAAATTTCACGTTTGCTTTAATTCAGCCTGTAATTCCTCAAGACGTGCCAGCGCGGTTTTGTACCTGGGAAGGGCAATTTCACGCGCCTGCGGGACTTGGATGCGTTCGTAGGTGTAATCGAACTTCAGTTTGATTTCGTCCACTGAACGCTTGCCGGAACGGGCCATATTCAGGAATAAATCGACATTGGTATCGAGAAAGCTGAGGCTGTCGGCGGCCTGTATCAGGTTCGCTTCAGGCCAACCGCCGTCTTCATGGGCGAGGATAAGTTTTTCGACATCGTGTATCAGCGCTTCATCCGCGCTCTGTTCGCGCAGCCATTCCCCGACGATTCGGGCGCTGCGCTTGGAATGCGCCTTGTTGTATTCGTGATCGTCGAAGCCGCGAATGACCTTGTGAATCGGCTGGTCCGGACCGGGGAAGGCGCGTTCCATATCATGGGTCAAAGTTGCCAAACGCAGGGCTTCACTGGCGTTGGGGTCAAGTTGATCGATCCATTCCAACGCTTTGAGGAGATGGTCGCTGTTATAAGCGTATTTCTCGTTCACCCATTCACGGGCAGTTGTTATGAGTGCTGAATCCGGCACCAGCCTAACCTTTCAGGGTTGTAATCGGGCGACTTTGCAGGAGTAGTATTTCCTTGCCTTCGATACACCATTCGATATCCTGCGGTTTGCCGAACTGCTTTTCCAGCTTCAGACCCAATTCCTTGAGGCTGGCAAGTTCTTTGTCACTGAGCACACGGGACGCTGCTTGTTCAGCAGGTATACGCATTTGGCGCGTGCCGCCGCTGGCTTCGTCATGAATCAGCGCGATAAGTTTGTGAGCGATATGTTCGCGTACCAGACTGCCATCCTTGCGGTTTAACACATAGTGGTCAGGCGTGACTTGTCCGGAGACGATGGCTTCACCCAAACCGAATATGGCTTCAATGACCATATGATCGCGTTCGCCCTGAATTGGATCTACGGTGAACATGACCCCGCTTTTGGAGGGTTTGACCATTTTTTGGACGACAACTGCCATACCCGCATCGTTGAGTGACCCTTTTTGTGCCCGGTAGAACATGGCGCGGGGACTGAAAAACGATGCCCAGCATTCGCGCACATGATTCACGACCTGATCCGTCCCGCGAATATTCAGGAAGGTGTCCTGCTGCCCGGCGAAACTGGCGGCCTCACCATCTTCACTGATGGCACTGGAACGAACCGCGACCAATGTTGTCGTTCCCATATCGGTATATGCCTGACGAATGGCTTTATCGACGGTATCGGGAATCGGGCGAGATAGAATAAAATCGTGAATTTTCTTCGATGCTCGTGACAGGCTGACTTCCGTATTTATATCGAGCGCATTGGTTTCGCCGAGAATGACTTCGATGCCGCCGTTCATGTCGAGGAAGGCGCGGAAGGAAGCGGCACAAACGACAAATCCCGGCGGAACACTCATTTTGGCCTGCACCATATCGCTTAGACTGGCTCCCTTTCCGCCAGCTATTTCAACGGCGTGAAGGGGCAGATCGGGAAACCAGGCTACAAGTCCACTCAATTTGCTCACAGTCATCAGTCCTCAATAATGGCAACAGCCCGGACGGGAGCAGCAGTTGTATTCACCCACTTGACAGGTAAAACACTAAGTTTGAAGCCAAAAGGCGGCAGTTGGTCGAGATCGAATCCATGACTGACGGCCTCACCGATGCCACCATAGTCACCTGTTACCAGCGCCACTTTGGCATCCAGACGAAATAACTGTGCTATCGTTGCACTAGTGGGTAATGTGACAATAAAATCCTCATTCAGCATCGGATTTTTGAGCAGGCATCCGATTAATTTTGGGCGGGTGTTGTACCCAAATGGTCATATGGTGTGACAGGGTTGGCGACTGATATTTAGGGGAAGTATAGCCTACCTGACAGGGAAAGGCAATTTAGATGGAATGCTTGTTAAGGCTGTGTTACATTTAATAGATAAATAATTTTCGGGTGTCACAGGATGTTTGAACAATACCCCTCGCTACTGGTTACAAAATTGCATATTCCGCGACTACGCGGCGAACATGTCGCGCGGGTGGATTTGCTGGCTACGCTCGATAAGGGTTTGGAACGTAAACTGATTTTGATTGCGGCGGCAGCGGGTTTTGGCAAAACGACGCTCGTCGCCGATTGGAGCAGCCAGTGGACGGAAAAAGTGGGATGGTATTCGCTGGATGAAGGCGATGATGACCCGACGCGATTTTTGTCCTATCTGGTAGCGGCGGTTCAACTATGTCAGCCCCAAATCGGAGAAGAACTGCTGGCGACACTACAATCGTCTCAGCCGCCAAACGCCGAACATGCCCTACGCAGTCTGATTAACCAGATGGCGGGATTGACCGAACAGTTGATTTTGGTGCTGGATGATTACCATATGATTCAGAATCAAAGCATTCACAGCGCAGTAACGTTTCTGCTGGAACATTTGCCGCCGCAGGTCACTCTGGTAATTCTGACGCGAACCGATCCGCCGCTGCCGTTGGCACGGTTACGAGCACGGAATGATCTGCTGGAACTACGGGCGGCTGAACTGCGTTTTAGTGCTGATGAAACCGGGCGATTCCTGAATGAGATTCTGCGGATTGGGATTCCAGCGGATGGGATTGATGCACTGGAAAGACGCACGGAGGGATGGATTGTGGGTTTGCAGCTTGCGGCTATCGCGCTGCAAGCTTTTCAGGGCGATAAGCAGGCATTTATCCAGCAGTTTAGCGGAAGTCACCGCTTTATACTGGATTATCTGATCGAGGAAGTGCTCTCCCGCCAACCGGAAGATGTGCGTCTATTCTTGCTGCAAAGCTCAATTTTGCAGCGATTGAATGGGGAGTTGTGTGAGGCGGTAACAGGTCGTGGACAGGGGATGCTCGAATATCTGGAACGGCACAATTTGTTCCTGATCCCGCTTGACCAGTCGCGCTACTGGTATCGTTATCATCACTTATTTGCGGATTTGCTTCAGGCGCGGTTACAAGCGGAATATCCGACGACGCTGCGAGAACTTCGTAGTCGGGCGGCACATTGGCATGAGGCGAATGGATTAGCAGAAGAAGCGGTTGTGTATGCGTTGAAAGCTGAAGATTTCGAGTACGCGGCGGCATTGATGACCGGGTCTGCGGTCAGTGTCATGCGGCGCAGTGAAACCACTACTCTACTGGAATGGTATCGAGAGTTTCCGTCAAATTTTGTGCAGGAAAGACCCCGCCTGAGTCTGCAATTCGGGATGGCGTTCGCGCTCAGTGGACGTTGGGAAGAAGCCGAAAGTTTGCTGGATGTTGTCGAAAAAGGGATAGGAAGTGAACTGCGACCTGATGAAGTGCTGATGTTTTCCTATCTGGTTGCCAGTAAGCGGCAGGATCGTGCCTGGCTGGACAAGATCGCGGCACAGGCTGAGTCATCTGCACATGATGCAACGACAAAACTGGTGCTGGCGTTAGTGGTGAGCATAAAAGGCGATTTACACTATGCCTGCCAACTGCTGGCGGAGGCGCAGGAAGCTGGTGAGCGTGACGGAGATATAGCGCTGGCGTTAACGGCTCTGTTTCATCAATGCCGCTTACATGTCTTTCAAGGGAATCTGCATCAAGCCTATGCGTTATGCCAACAGGCTCTTGAACGGATTCACAGGTTAGGCAGCATGGTTTTGCCTATGGCAACATTTGCGCATAGTTCGCTGGGAAGAATTCTAATCGAGTGGAATGAACTGGAGAAAGCAAGCGAACATCTGCTTGAGGCGATACGGTTAGGTGAACGCAGTGGATTGTTTACGGGAGTGGTATCCAGCGCGACTATTATGCTGGCAGAAGTTCAGCAGGGACGGGGGGACTCAGTGGCGGCGAACCAGACCGCAGAAGAAGGGATGCGGCTGGCGGAACGTTATGATCCTGCATCGGAAGTGACATGGTTGAAGGCATACCAAGCGCGACTCTGGCTGACGCAGGGGAATCATGCGGCGGCTGATGCGTGGATGCAGGATGTAGCGCGCAAGAGAGTGCCGCTGTCACTCTTTTATCCAGTGCAGATTCAGGATGTGACCGAGGCGCGGGTGCTGCTGACAAAACGAAAATTGGATGAGGCTATTGTGCTGCTGACAAAACTCACCCAATCGCCACAGCATTTGTTGACCGTTGAAGGATTGGGACTGCTGGCGTTAACAAGACAGGCGAATGGCGACAGCGTGAATGCGCTGCTGACTCTGGAGCAGGCGCTTGCATCGGGTGCGGCGGAAAACCGGATTCGCGTTTTTCTCGATTTGGGTGCGGGAATGGCAAGGCTGCTGGCGCGGTTTTGCGAGGCGCATCCTGATAATAATTTTGCGCGGAAATTGCTGGCCGCTTTTCCGGCACATGGGAGTGAAAGCTCTGCTATCGAAGCGTTGGGTGAGCGTGAAATCGAGGTGCTGCGGTTGATTGTGGCGGGGCAGTCGAATGATGAGATTGCCGAAACGCTGACGCTGGCGGTGAGTACCGTCAAATGGTACATCAATGTATTGTACGGCAAGCTGCACGTCAAAACACGCAGTCAGGCGATTGCCCGTGCGCATGAATTGAAGTTGGTATAGTTTCCCACCCCTCTTTCCCACCTTTTGATTGGACAAAATAGGCTTGCATCGGCGTTATGCTGTCAACAGTGAGACGTAAACAGCAGTGTGGCGAGGATGCAGAGCATGAATACCGCGTATCAAATTCGAATCAAAGGCCATCTTGACCCTAAGTTGTCCGGCTGGTTCAGCGATTTTGCGGTGATGCATACGCCGAACGGCGACACGCTGCTGACCGGAATCGTGAACGATCAGGCGGCGCTGTATGGTCTGCTGGAACGCTGCCGGGATTTCGGGGTCACGCTGATTTCCGTCAATACACTGCCAAACGAGAGTCCCGTCATCAAGGAGAATAAGATGAACTGGTTACATGTCGAAGAAACAAAAGTGATTGATGCCCGTCCGCAGGATATTCACGCGGTAGTGTCGGATTATCAGGTCGGACACCCGGCGATCCTGCCGAAGCAGTATTTTACAGCGCTGACGGTGGAAAAGGGTGGAAAAGGGGCGGGTACGGAAATTCGCGGGAATGTGCGGGTTTACGGCGGTGACCATCCATTCCATCATGTGGTAAGCGAACCAGAACCGGGGCATGTTCTGATGGAAACAGACGTGGAAACAGGGCAGTATACGACTTTTACCTTCGAGCCAGTGAATGGTGGGAGCCAATCACTGGTGACGATTGCCAGCGAATTTCCACTGCCGGGGGGATTCGCCGGATTTATGACCCGGCTGATGATGCCAGCAGTCGTGCGCAAGATGTATAAGCAGGAATTGCAGCAGTTAGCAGATTACATGCAGCGACCCGCGTGAGTTGAATGAAAATCGATCTGATTTAAGGCAGACACGATGTATCGTGTCCCTACGAGAATACGGTTCGATTAAGGCAATTTGGGGAAATGAGTGTTATGTCATTTCCCCGAAGGAGACATTCAGTCGGTTTTGAACTGGTAGATGGTGGTGGTCTGATAGGTTTCGCCGGGATGCAAAACAGTCGATGGGAAGTTGGATTGATTGGGCGAATCCGGGAAGTGCTGCGTTTCGAGGCAGAGGGCATCACCCTGACGGTAGATAGAACCGCCTGAACCGACTACCGTTCCATTGACGAAATTGCTGGTGTAAAACTGAACAGCAGGTTCGGTTGTCCAGACTTCCATGATGCGGCCTGAGACGGGTTCGTAGACACGTGCGGCAAGTTCTGGCGCGGATGTATCCTGACGATTGAGGACAAAGTTGTGATCGTAGCCGCGACCCAGTACGACCTGTGGATGACTGGAACGCAGACCAGCGCCAATCCGTTTTGCGATGCGAAAATCGAAGGGCGTTCCTTCAACCGGGGCGAGTTCGCCAGTTGGAATTAAGCCACCGTCAACCGGCGTATAGGAATCAGCATTGATCTGGATGAGGTGATCTTCAACCGTGACCAAGCGAGGGGCAGCAAGGTTGAAGTAGGAATGATTGGTGAGATTGACGACGGTGGTTTTGTCGGTGGTGGCGGTGTAATCAATACCGATACTGTTGGCAGTTATGGTGTAGGTTACGCTGACGGATAGATTGCCGGGATAACCTTCTTCACCATCGGGACTCAGGTAGGTTAACCTGAGGCCAATATCTTCCCCGTGAATTTCCTCAGCAGTCCACACGACTTTATCGAAGCCTTTGAGACCACCGTGCAGCGAATTTGCGCCATCGTTCACGGCTAATGCATATTTTTGACCATCGAGGGTGAAAGCGGCTTTGCCGATGCGGTTGCCGTAACGTCCGATGATGGCTCCGAAGAAAGGGCTGATGGTTTCATAGTCACTGAGGGTGCCGCATCCGAGGACGACATTGCCAAGCAAGCCCGTTCGATCCGGAACACGAAGCGAGGTGATGATGCCGCCATAGGTGATGATTTTGACTTCCATGCCGGATGAATTGGAGAGGGTGTATTCATCAACGGCTTTTCCGTCGCGGGTTGTGCCATAAGGGCGTTTGGTCAGAGAAGAAGTTGTTTTGGTCATGATGTTTATTCTGTTGATTAAATGAATAGAAATGCGTGCAGAGCATATTCCGAAGTAGACGATTTTGCAACGTGATTAAATTCGGCTGAATGTTGGAAAATACAACCCTGTTAAACAGGTGGGAACAGGTGAAAACCTGAAATATTATGGCAGATTACGGAAATGGGCGGCAGCAGCGAGGGAACAAGTCGCCAAGAGGAGAGAGCTTGAAATTCAGCGAACAAACGATTTTATAACGAAGTTGTTAGTGGTTAGTAATTAGTTGGTAGTTTTTAATGGGGAGAGCAAAGACATTTTCAGATGGCATGGGCTGACGTTTTCAGGCGAAAAATAATTTCCGCCGTTCACTATGGGGCTTCCCAAAAGGTGTAAAATGGCTTATGATAAGAACAAGTGGTCTAACTGTGGGAGTAAAAACTTATGGGTGCAGTACAGGCAGGTTTTGCGGAGATTAACGGCGCGAAGATTTATTATGAGGTGGCAGGCGAGGGGCAGGCGCTCCTGATGGTTCACGCCGGAATTGCCAATAAGTCGATGTGGGATGACCAGTTCGACTTTTTCGCGCAGCACTACAAAGTGGTGCGTTACGATATGCGCGGCTTCGGTCAAAGTCCTGCTCTCGCGGATGATTACCAGCGGCATGAGGATATTCGCGCCCTGCTGGATTTTCTCAAGATTGACCACGCTTACCTGATGGGCTGCTCGATGGGCGGTGGGGCGTGTATGAACTTTGCGCTGGAATATCCGGATCGCGCCGATGCGCTGATTATGGTCGGTTCAGGGCCGGGCGGTTTTGCTTACCCTGAATGGTCGCCATCACCGCTGGATGAGGAAATGGAGGCCGCATTCGAGAAAGGTGATCTGGAGCGTGTTAACGAAGTGGCGATGAAAATCTTCGTTGATGGGAAAGGTCGCACACCAGAACAGGTCAATCCGGCGCTGCGGAAGAAGGTTTACGACATGAATATGATTGCCCTGCGGAACGAAAAACTGATGGGCAAGGATATGCCGTTGGAAGTCTCCGCTGCCAAACGCATCGCGCAGCTAAACCTGCCTGTGCTGATTGTGATGGGTGATCTGGACGAAGATTATATCTACAGGGCTGCTGACTTTATGGCGACTAACATCCCTGGTGCGCGCAAAATTGTTATGCACGGGACAGCTCATCTGCCTAATATGGAATTTCCAAAAGAATTCAACAGGGACGTGCAGGAATTTCTGGACAATCTTTAAATTCAATCAAATTGTAGGCATCGCGCCTCCAGTTCAAAACTGGAGGCTACCAGAGAAGATGGTAAACCCCTGGAAGGCATCCAAATTAGCCCATTGGCAACGGGCTGAAGCCCGCTGTCTAATTTCAATCAGGCATAGTCTGTGATGCGTTTATACATTAGTACATGGGGCAAAGCGCTGGTTTGCCCTAAAAACACCGTCATTTAGCGCGGGATGAGATGATAATCGCGCAGGCCGACCCAGACTTCGTTCTCCGGGCGAATTTTCAGGATTCGCGCCTCACTGGGTGTGAGCAAGACTTCAAGCTCATCGCTGGACTGACCGTTTAGCTGCACTGTCACATGCTCCAAATGACCGGCAAAATCGACACGGCGGACAATGGCTTTGCCCAACGGCTCGGCACGAAGGGATTCACGCTGGAGCGCCAGTTCGATTTCTTCCGGGCGAATGAGCAACTCGACGGGTTTGCCGGAGAGATGCTCGGTAGCAGGCGGGGCGGTGAGGGATATTTCTTCGCCAATATGGACGTGTGTGCCGTTGCGTGTCCCTTGTAAGAGATTGGCTGTGCCGAGGAAAGTCGCGGCAAAGCGGGTGGTGGGGCGGCGATAGAGGGCATCGGGCGTGCCGACTTCCAATAATTTCCCTTGTTCGATGATGCCGATGCGATCCGCCAATTCGAAGGCTTCTTCCTGATCATGCGTGACGAGGATGGCGGTTACGTTGAGTTCGCGCTGAATATCCAGCAAATTGCGGCGAAGCTGGGCGCGGATTTTGACATCCAACGCGCCGAAGGGTTCATCCAACAAAAGGACGCTGGGTTGATAGGCAAGGGCACGCGCGAGAGCAACACGCTGCTGCTGTCCGCCGGAAAGTTGGGCAGGCATCCGATCTCCCAGACCTTCGAGGTCGATGAGCGTCAGGAGTTTATCGATCTGTTTAACCCGGTCAGGGCGGGGCACGTGGCGGATTTCCAGCCCAAATTCGATGTTCTGGGCGACGGTCATATGACGGAACAGGGAGTAATTCTGAAAGACAAAGCCCGTATTACGCCCCTGTGGCGACCACCCCGTTACATCGCGCCCATCCAGTTCGACCCGACCCGAATCGAGCGGAATTAATCCGGCGATGATGCGCAAGAGGGTACTTTTACCGCTGCCGCTGGCTCCGAGCAAGACGAATAGCTCGCCGGTTTCAATTTCCAACGAAACATGGTCAACAACGATTTGTTTGCCATAGGCTTTGTAGAGATCATTCAGAACGATTGACATTAATGACCTTGCCCCTTAAGGATGCTGCGCCTCAGAAGACGCATTAAGAACAATACGAGTACCGCTATCAGCCCCAGCAGCAAAGACATGCTGTAAGCACCGATTTCATTACGGTCATTGAGCGCACGAAAGACAAACATGGTGGCGGTTTCGGTCTGGCCTTCGATGCCGCCGCCGACGACAGCGACCGCGCCAAATTCACCGATGGCACGGGCGAAGGTGAGTACCACACCGTAGACAATACCCGGCCAAATGCTGGGTAACACAATACGGCGGAAGGTCAACCACTTGCCCGCACCGATAGTATAAGCAGCAAATTCCGGTTCGCGATCTAATGAGGCGAGAACTGGCCCAACTTCGCGTGCTACAAAGGGCAGCGAAACAAAGGTTTTCGCCAGCAGTATTCCGGGCAGCGCGAAGACGATGGGAAAGAGAGGTGGGGCAAACCACCCGTTACGCCCGAACATGACAATAAGGGTATAACCCGCGATGACAGGCGAGAAGACGAAGGGAATATCCACTAATAAATTGAGCATACGCCGTCCGGCAAAGTCCTGGCGGGTGAGTACCCAGGCGATGACAATCCCGGCGAGTGTGTTAAACATGACTGCCGCGAGCGTGAGTGTCAAAGTAATTTGAAGCGCATGTAAAACGTTGGATTCGCTGAGTGATTCGATAATGGGTTGGACACCACCCGCTAACGCCTGCTGCACAATGGCAATGATGGGTGCGACCAGTAAGACAGCCGCGTAAAGCAAAACAAAAGTCAACAGGATGATTTGCCCCGGTTTGCGGGGTGCGACTTCACGCATGGCGGCGCGACTCCACAATATCGACGGTCAAGGTGATGACGAAGGCGATGAGGAGCAAAACCACCGAAACCGCGCTGGCGGCCTGGAAATTGCCGGCTTCGACCTGCCCATAGAGATAGACGGTGGCAGTCTGCGTGCGCATGGGGATATTCCCGGCGACGACGATAATCGCGCCAAATTCACCTAGAGCACGGGCAAAGCTGAGTAATCCGCCTGTGATGATGGCCGGGCGAACTGCCGGGATAATCACGCGGCGGAAGGTATACCAACCCGTCGCGCCCATTGTGAGGGCGGCTTCCTGCTGATTGGCTTCGAAGGTCATGAGGACGGGTTGAACTGCACGAATGACGAAGGGATAGCCAACGAACAGGAGCGAGAGGATAATACCCGGTGGAGCAAAGATCAGCCGAAAGCCTAATTGATTTTCGAAGAATCCGCCGATAGCGGTTTGCGGCCCATAGAGCAGCACCAACATGACTCCGGTGACGAGTGTCGGAATGGCAAAGGGTAAATCCACCAGCGAATTGAGGATGTCCTTACCGGAGAAGCGATACCTGACCAGCACAAAGGCCGTCAGGGTTCCCATGACCATGTTGATGACGGTCATGAACGCGGCTGTCCACACCGTTAGCAGAATGGCATGAAGGGCAGCGGGACGGGTCAGACTCGCCCAAAAGCTATCCAGTCCAGCGCGAAAGCCTTCGACATTGACGACGAAAACCGGAACCGCCACGAAAGCGACCAGATAGGTGACGGCGGCAAAACGCAGTCCCCTGGCTCCCCAGGTAGACCTGGAATGGTTCCCGGTCTGGATAAGCTCTAAATCGAGTGAATAGTCTGCCATGCGAATGTCGGTAGTCCTCTCATTTGTCATGAGGGGCGCAGCAATGCTGCACCCCTACAGAAATCCTTGACCCCTCCCCCAACCCCTCCCCACCGGGGTACCGCTGTAGAAGGGAGAAGGAGATTCATAAACATGGGTCAATCAGGCCAGAAAGATGATCGCAATAGAACCCTTTAGCCCTTAATTTGAGCGATCAACTGTGTGATGCTGCCATCATCGCCAAAGAAGGTCTTACGCGCGTCCGCCCATGTGCCGAATTCTTCGATGGTGAACTGATCCTGCACTGGCGGGAAGGTAATGACGATTTCTGAAGTGTCAGCAGCAGGGGCAGCCGTATCAACAGTTACTTCTTCGTTGACCTTAAATTCGGCGGCAACATCGGCATTGACCGGACGGAAACCATTCTGAGCGAAGACGCGCTGGGCATCCGGCGACCAGAGGAAGTCCAGAAAGGCCTGAGCGACATCGCGTGTACCATGCTTATCAACGTAAGTATCCACCAACGCGACCGGGTTTTCAATGAGAATGGTCGAAGTCGGATAGACAATGTCGTATTCGTCCTGTGCGCCTTTGAGATAGCCCGCGTAGACTTCATTTTCGTAGGTGATGGCGACATCGCCAATACCGCGCTCGAAGGTGAGGAAGCTTTCGCGTCCGTCCTTGTCGAATACCGTGACGTTGGTGATGAGCTTGCTGAGAAAATCGGTAGCTCCGGCATCATCCGCACTGAACCCATCGATATGACCGCGCAGGGCTGCGCCGTAAGCCGCCAGAATATTCCACTGCGCGCCGCCGCTGGTGGCAGGGTCAGGGGTAATCACTTCGATGCCTTCCTTCGCGATGTCTGCCCAATCGGTAATGCCCTTCGGATTATCCGGACGGACGGCGAGGACAACCAGCGAATCGGTTACAATGCCTTTGGCCTCGTTATCTTTCCAGTCGTGGGTAATCAAGCCTGCATCGACTAAGCGCTTAACATCGGGTTCGATGGAGAAGCCCACGATGTCGGCTTCAAAGCCGCTGGCTACCGCGCGGGATTGCGAACCAGACGCGCCATAGGATTCAAGGAACTGTACGTCCTGACCGGTTGTTTCTTTCCAGTATTTCTGAAAGAGCGGGATGATGGCTCCGTAGGCTTCACGCGGGACGGCATAACCAACAAGTGTCAAAGTTACGGGCGCGGGTGCGTCCTGGGCGGCAACCGGAGCGATTAAAACGAACAAGCTGACCAGCAGCAATGCAATTCGAACTGTGTACTTCATGAGATTTTCTCCTCTAGCTCTAGAACTCGATAAAACGATTGATCGATGGAAACTAGCAACTACAACAACGACTACACATTGTTCTGTTACAGAGTGTTTCCCTCGCCCGACGGGGCGGCACAATCGTTTTACGGTTGATGCAGAGCTGCATGGATTTATACCTTTCGCGTATATTTCGCCTCAAAATACAATGAATAAGCACTGGAGGCATAACCCTTAGCGTACCGCTTCTAACTGCGGGATGAGGTTATGCGTTTCCAGGTAGGCGACTATTTTACCAGCACTTTCCTCAAGTGTTTCAAGGTCGGTGCGGACGACGAGTTCCGGCGACTCCGGCGCTTCGTAGGGATCATCGACTCCGGTGAAACCTTTGATTTCTCCGGCGAGCGCTTTGGCATACAAGCCTTTGACATCACGGGCGGCACAGACTTCCAGCGGGGCATCGACAAAGATTTCGATGAAGTTGGTGGACTGCTGGCGGACGTTATTACGGGCTTCACGGTAGGGGGAAATGAACGAAGCGACCACACCGACGCGGTTGCGGGATAGTAATTTCGCCACCGAGTCAAGCCTTCGCGCACGGTATCGCCATCCAGCCGTTCGATGAGCAGATTACGTGATTTGAGGATGCGTTCCAATTCGACAGCGATGGTGGTCTTTCCTGCTCCTGAGAGTCCGGTTAGCCAGATGGTAAAGCCTTGCTGAGTCACAGTGAATGATTCTCCTTGAGTTAGGGTGAGATGTGAATACCGCATTCGTTCTTATCATGTCCAATCCAGCGTCCGGCACGACTATCAAGCGCGTCCGGGGCAACGGGTTGGGTGCAGGGAAAGCAACCAATACTGGGGTAATTCTGGTCGTGGAGCGTGTTGTAGGGAAGATCATGGGCGTGGATGTATGTCCAGATCATGTCTTCTGTCCAGGTCGCGAGAGGTGAGAGCTTGACTTTCCTGTATTTTTTGTCCCAGCTAATCAGCGGCGTACTTTGCCGTCGGGACGATTGATCGCGCCGCAGACCCGTAATCCAGGCATCGTAACTGGCAAGTGCTGTCGATAGAGGGATGGTTTTGCGCAGGTTACAGCACTGGTCAGGATTGTGTGCCCACAGTTCATCGCCATAGACGGCGGCCTGTCGTTCAACGGTCTGAGCGGGACGGACACGAATCAGATTCAGGTTAAGCTGCTGTTCCAGTGTATTCATGAGCGTATAGGTTTCGGGGAACAGTAAACCAGTATCGAGTGTCAGGATAGGTGTATCCGGCGCGATTTCACTTAACATGTGCAAGGTGACAATCCCGGTGGGCTGGAAGCTGGTCACGACAGCTAATTTGCCGCCAT
>JBGAGR010000155.1:0-18106 GCA_044226645.1 Aggregatilineales bacterium | reverse complement strand
AGACCATAAGGAGTAGCGTTCGCCATTCTCAAAACCTCCTCTGTCTCATCGAAACGGATGACGGGCATCACTGGCCCAAAAATTTCTTCCCGGTAAAGCCGCATTTCCGGCACGAGTCCGGTGATTACCGTAGGGCTGTAAAAATAGCCCCGGTTTAAATCACTGGGGCGCGAACCGCCCGTTATGGCTTCCGCCCCATGTGCGATAGCCTCAGCCACCATCGCTTCTACGCGGTCACGCTGCACGGCATTAATCAGGGGGCCAGTCTGCGTATCTTTGTTCAGGCCATTTCCCAGTTTGAGCGCCTTCGAAAGTGAGGCGACTTCTTCGGTAAATTGGTCAGCGATTTTGCTGTGGACGTAAAAGCGCTGGGGAGCCACGCACACTTGACCACTGTTGCGGTACTTCCAGGCGACGGACTGCTTGGCGATTTCCTTGACATTCACATCCGGGAAAACGATGACCGGGGCATTCCCGCCCATTTCCAGTGCCAACTGCGTGACGGTCTGCGATGCGCCGTCCATCAACAGTTTGCCGACGCGCGTGCTGCCCGTAAAGCTGATTTTGCGCACTCGAGCATCTTTGAGCATGACCTGTGCCATACCTGCCGGGTCGCCGTTCACGCAGTTGATAACTCCCGCTGGAGCGCCCGCTTCATGAAGTGCCTGCGCCAGCATCATGGCAGAGCGAGGTGTGTATTCGGAAGGTCGCCCCACAACGGTGCATCCGGCTGCTAATGCCGCCGACCAGCAGCGCACGACGTTGTAAATCGGGAAATTCCAAGCCGTAATCGCCCCGATGACTCCCAGCGGTTGTGGAACAACCAAAATCCGTCGGCTGGCGACCCGTGCCGGAATGGTACGCCCATAAGCACGTTTGCTTTCCTCGGCGTTCCAGATAATGTAATTGGCGGCACTGCGCCATTCGGCTAACGATTCGGAAAGTGGTTTGCCACATTCTTCCGTCGTAATTGGCGCGATCTCCTCAACCCGATCTAAAATCCACTGCGCGGCCTTCATCAGAATCTCGGCACGCTGATAGGGGGTCTTACGTGACCAGGCCGGGAAAGCCGCCGCTGCTGCATCCACCGCTGCTTGAGCATCCGCCGCCGTGCCGAACGGGATTTCCGTAATCACATCTTCGGTAGCGGGATTAATCAATGACCACGTTTTGCCATTCAGCGCGTCGACCCACTGGCCATTGATTAATTGTTTAAAAATAAAGTCCGTCATTCGAAATCCTTGAGTAAACGAAAAATAGGTACGCCAAAAACAGGTACGCGAAAACGATCACGCTTTAATGACCGGACACCAGGTACAATTCTCCCCTGGCGAACGCCCAAAAACAGTGATCGGTTATTCAGTCACAGGTTGATGCAGAAGTCAGTATGGATGGTGGCGTTTTCGAAGGTTACGCCCATTTTGAGCGATCTGCGATGACGAGCAGTATGGGATGTGATCCGACGAGGGCTGCGGTGTCTGTTTTGATTCAGTCTTGCAGAGTCTAACATGATTGCACCAGATTTTTACTTGGCGAGCAAGTTGCCTATAGTGTATATCACCCGGTCAACTGCCCGTATGGGTTTTATCTGACAATAAATGTAGCATATCTTTGTGACTTCTGTCCAGCATTTGGTCTTAGTTCTCATCTTGAAGTGGAACGACTGTGTAAAATCCCGCATATTGACAACGTGCTTAGTGTGAATTATCATTTGGAATGAGCGTTCATTCCAAGAAGGCGATTTATGTCCAGCAAACGTGATCAGATTATCGCCGCAACCCGTGATCTGATTTTTGAACAGGGGTTGCAGGATGTCTCCATGTCGCAGGTAGCACAGCGTGCGAAAGTCGGCATGGGAACGATTTACAACTACTTCACCAGCAAGGAAGCACTGGTTTTTTCGCTTTATGATGAGATGAAAAAGGCCATGAGCGCCTATGTGCTGGACGGCTACGATGCTGGACAGCCGATTGTCGTGCGCTTCTTGAGTTTGCTAACCAATACTGCCAATTATGGGATCCAGTATCCGCGTGAATTCCGCTTGGTTGAGCAGCTTGCCAAAGTTCCGTTCATTCTGGAACAGTATGACCCCAACAATTATGCGCTGACAGCAGTAATCGGTCAGCTATTTGTCGAGGCGCAGGGGCAGCATTTGCTCAAAGACCTGCCGCCAGATGTGATTGGGCTGCTGATTTTCGGTGCATTGAACGAACTGGTCGAAGCACACGCCACAGGACAGGTACAGTTGAATGATGCACTGATTGAGCAGATTGTGTCCGCCTGTTGGGATGCGATTAAACGCTAAAAAATTTTCGGTCAAATTTGGAGTGAACGTTCATTCCATTAGCAAGTGAGGAGAGTGTGAAATGTCAGATAATCGTTGGTCAGAAAAGGATGTTCCCGACCAGACGGGGCGTGTAGCGATTGTCACCGGAGCCAACAGTGGTATCGGTTGGGATACAGCGCGGGTGTTGGCGCAGAAAGGCGCGACGGTCATCATGGCCTGCCGCAGCATGGAACGCGGTAACAGTGCCGCCGAGAAAATCAACGCACTTCGTCCATCTGGCAAAATCGTCGTGATGCAGTTGGATTTGGGCGATCTCAATTCGGTCAAGGCATTTGCGGCGGATTTTCGCGCGAAGTACCAGCGGCTCGATCTGCTGATTAACAATGCAGGTGTGATGATGCCACCCTATGGCAAGACGAAGCAGGGTTTTGAGCAGCAGTTTGGCATCAATCATCTGGGACATTTCGCGCTGACCGGATTGCTGCTCGATATGCTGAACGCGACTCCCAATGCCCGTATTGTGACCGTGAGCAGTGGGGCGCATCGCTTCGGGGACATCAACTTCGAGGATTTGAACTGGGAAAAGAGTTACCCGCGCCAGCGTGCTTACGGGCAAAGTAAAGTGGCAAACCTGCTGTTCACCTATGAATTGCAGCGTCGTCTTGCGGCAGCAGGGCAGCACACATTGGCGGTTGCTGCACATCCCGGCTGGACTGCGACCAATTTACAACAGTATTCCGGCGCATTCCGGCTTTTTAACCCGATCTTCGCCCAGACCACCGACATGGGCGCACTGCCGACACTGTACGCGGCTACTGCCCCGGATGTCCGAGGTGCTGATTATTTTGGCCCCGGTGGTTTCATGGAGATGCGCGGCTATCCCAAAAAAGTCAGTTCGAATACGCACTCTCATGATGAGCAGGTCGCGCGGCGCTTGTGGGATGTATCCGAAAAACTGACTCAGGTTACATTCAACCTGGCTGTCGCGGCTGTATAGTTGTGCGATATTCGTGAACTCGCCAGAGGCATTACCCTCTGGCGATCACTACCACTATCCAGCTTACTTTATCCCGCGCAGATAGACCGCACGAGGGTCACGACCAAAGGCCAGTCGTTTCGCCCAAGTGGTCGGACATGACTTTAACTCACGCCCGGTCAACAGGACAGGTGAACGCATCCTGAATCCGTTTTCAATCAATACCTCGCGGATGCGTTCCGCTCCTTCTTCCAATGACCATCCCGCTTCAGCCAGCGCACCGCCGTTCAAACGGATTTCGAGTGTCGCGTTTGGGCGAGTTACTGCTGCAATTCCCGATAGCACAGCGGAATCGTTCGCCAGCAAGCCTTGCAGCAGACTCCCCCAGGGAAAGTTAATACTCACCTGTGTGAACTGCCCATGCAGTTCATGCGGCAGCGCCTGCGCATTCGCGATGACAAACAGGGCGTTAGCAGGTACTTTGCTGGACACCTTATGCAGATTTTCGCGGCAGGCATCCAAACCGACGACAAAGCTGTTGGGATGAGCTTGCGCCACATGCTGCACAAAGTGTCCGTCGCCCGTACCCAGATCGAGATGGATGAAGTTGTAGCCATTCAGGCATTCGGTCAGCGCCGATGCGTCTATAAACGAGGCCTGTTTGCCCCGGATGATTTCCATTATTTCCTCCCATTTTGTCGTGTTGATTTGCGAAATGAACGAAGACAAAAT
This sequence comes from Aggregatilineales bacterium, assembly GCA_044226645.1. Taxonomy (GTDB): domain Bacteria; phylum Chloroflexota; class Anaerolineae; order Aggregatilineales; family Phototrophicaceae; genus CFX2. The sequence goes on along the minus strand of JBGAGR010000155.1, from coordinate 14,111 downwards.
GAGCAGGAGGCGCACGAGCATGACCGCCTGACGTGCAGCCACGTCAGGCACCGTCAAGGTCATCCGGTGTCGGTTTTAAGCGTAATCGGGGAAATACAAAATAGACCCAGAGGGTCGGAGACTTAACCTCGCTTGTAGAGACGAGCGAGATTTAGCGGGGGGGACGATCCAAAAACTTCCAGTTGTCCATGAGCATATGCTTTCTCAAAAAGCCGTTGTTTGGACAGTATAACATAAGAAACGCCGTTGGCGCGATACTATTCCGGCGGCGCGAACGGCACGAAACGGAAATTCAGATGCGATAATTTTTCTGGCGGATCAGGCATCGGTTTGATCCAGAATACCGGACGAATGAACGCATCACAGCCTGTGTCCGGGCATTTGACACGCAGGGCATAATCCCATTCGTCGCGCACATTCTCTGAATCGGCGGAATTTTGTGACCAAAATAACTGGAAAATATCGGCTTGATCGATGGCTCTGGCGAGGGCGGCCTGCCAATTTTCGCCTGTGCGGATGGAATAGGTATCCATGAAAACTTCGTTGCCCATCGCCAACTGCGCCAGACGGTAATTTTCCGCCACTTCTTTGTCTTTGCGCGAATACGAGATGAAAATGCGCTGGTAGACACTGGCAGTTTTGCACGTCAGCTTGGCAGCGACCAGTGGATTATCAACGGCAGGCATTTCGGCTGTTTCTAAAAGTTTCTCGACCACATTCAGCGAGAAGTTGATATGGGCGATTTCCACAGCGCCAACTTTGATCGATATACGCACAACAGCGGTTTCACCAGCGAAAGTAGATGGCGGACGGAAATCGAAATCGAAACGTGTCCAATCATCATGCCATTTTTTGGTCAATGAGGCTGGTTCGAATTCGAGTTCATCGCTTTCGGGTTCAACCGTAACGGGAGTATCGCGTTTTAACTGCGCAGTTTGTTTAGCCTGTTTAGGCGCGCGGATTTGTCCGCCGAGTTCTTCCCGGAAGCGTTCGACATCCTGACCGATTTGCGCCAGCGCTTCCGGTATATGTGCGTAAACATACAGCCCATGCCGACGATTAGCCTGCGCCTGATGCGGATAATAGGCCGAAAACTGTACTTCGGAGGGGGTATCGTCCTTCTCAACTCGACTGAAAAATTCCGGATCGTGTTGTTCCTTAAGTGCGGGAGTGAGTTCAGTTTCATCGTCCATCTCCGCAGCAGCACCGCCGTATGCATCGTCCAGCAGATCAACTTCAGTCACGGGCTTGGCTGGCGGTGCGGGTTGACTTTGGGGGACAGGATCTGCTTTGGCCGCGCTGCCCCCTAAATCACCCAGTGATAGTTCAGGAAGCGGAGGAGGTGGTGGTGCAGGCTGATTTTGTTCAGTAGAAGGAGCAGACGGCAGTGAGGAGAACAGCACCGCAGCGGTTTGTTCCGCCAACGCTTTCACCTCTACAAGGGGGTCGTTGGTAAACAACCCTTTCACGAGGCGATTATCTCCATAGATCACGCCGACAACGTTACCATCAACTTCTATTGGCACAGCCATCAATGAACGCAGGCTGAAGCTGACGATTGATTCGCTCTGCTGAAACCGTGCATCCCGTTGGGCATTGGTGGTGATGATCGTCTCGCCGGATTGGGCAGCCTCTTCCAGAAGCGGCGTGTTTCCGCTCACAAAATCCTGCTGTGCCGCCGGGGGAATGCCTACGCCAGCCTGATATTCCAGCTTGCCAGTATCGCTGCTCTTCAGGGCGATGAAGCCGCGTTCAGCTCCGGTCATGCGTTGTACCGCACTCATCAGCCAGGACATGACATCCGCGCGGAACTGCTCGTCCGGCGATGGTACAGGAGCAAATGCCCCGGTTGATACGACACTGCCCGGTTTTGCATCGCGCTCCTCTTTTTTCTCCTTCTCGGTAGACCGTTCGCGTTTTGGCGATTCGGACGGTACGCCGATCAACTGCAAGGCCACTGATGCCGCTTCTCGCACCGCTGGGGCATCGTCATTGAGCAGCGCGATAAGATCGTCGGTCGCTTCACGGGCGTGTAAATTTCCGAGCGCACGAGCCGCCGCTAAGCGCACCATTGCATCAGTATCTTTCAGCAGCAGTTTCAAATTTGCGATGACGACACGATCCCCCATCAGACCCAGCGCATAAGCCGCCGCCCAGCGTGTGCCTGCGTCAGAATTGCTGAGCAGTTGAATTAAGCGGGTGAGTGCCGGACGATACTGCAAACGCCCTAATGACAGCGCAGCAGCGAAGCGTGTTTTCGGATCATCAAGTTGGCGAAGAAGTGCTTCCGGCGTAACCATCTACCCCTCCGAATATGTGTTGCGTCTTCTATCCCATTCAAGCACTTTAATCGAAAAGTCTGGTTTCCGCACCATGACCTCCGGCATTCCCTAGGGCTGATTGCTCCTGGCAATCGCTTCAATCCAGGGGCGATGTTCAGCATAATGCCCGCAGGTGTCCATCATTACATTGCGGTAGATCGGCGTTTCCCCGCTGCTTCCCGGTTGATAAAAATCATACGGGCGCTGCAAATCATCATCGGACATGGACTGAATCTTGGCAAGGACGCGCTCATGGACAGCTTGAAAGGTCGTCAGAACCTCAGCCAGCGATTTTGTCTGGTGTCGTTTCTGAATGACCGCGTTCATAGGGTCGAAATTTGGCATCAGGTTCCAGCTTGCTTCATCCACACCCATACGTTCCAGTCGCGATTGTTTATGTAGTACCGCGTCGAGGCCGTCTTCCCACACCGCCAGATGCATAATGTGATCCTTGATCGTCCAGCCGGCGGCATCGGTGAGCTGGGTCAACTGGCTCTCAGTCAGAGTTTTCAGATAAGTCTGAAATTCGTCCCACCCTTGCTGCACTTTGAGCAGAAGTTCATCCTTGCTTATCGGGATTTCGTCACTCATAACCTCTATTCTCCTGTTGAACGTGACGCTTAACCCGACTATAGCCCATTTCAAAACCGTTTGTCAGTGATGAATATCCTTGCTGCCCTGTGAACTTGCGTGGAAGTTTCGACCAACACGCCATTGCAGACTCCCAATCACTGAGAAGGCCTGTTCGTCATTCAACAGCCTCATAATGATAGACATAAGTTTCCTTGAGCAAATGGGCTTCATCCGGGTCGATACGCGCTTGCTGCCAATTTTCCCCGGCGAACCGCTTAATCGACTCAAGGTCTTTCCAGTGCATGACCATCAGGAATTCATTCGGTGAGCTTTCCAGCGGCAGACCGGGCGTGGCGGAAATCAACCCCGGTTGGGCTTTCAGCGCCGGGAGGGCGGTTTCCAGGAAAATGCGTTCGAATTCCTGCTGTTTTCCCTCGTGAACAATCGCTCTGTAGATGCGAATAATCATTGGATTGCTTCCCCGTAGATGAGGGATGACCTCGTGCCCCAGTCAACATTACGAATACTAGCCCATCCCTAAATCCCCTAAGTGGAGGATAACGGAATTGGTCGCTCACTTTAGATTATATACAAATGATGGCATTCGGCTGTTTCGGCAGTTCAGAAACAGGTTCTAATGGGAGTAAGGTATCATGGAGAACACACAGGTGAAGTTCGGCGTAACGGAAGAAAAATCACAGACGCAGGAAATGCGCCTTCAGAATAACCCGCAGCAGCCTGTTCAACTCAAACCACAGGTGACGAAGCGCATTCCCGATCTGGTAGAACTGCAACGCAAACTCATGCGCCAGAATCACGCTTCATAGGAACAATGCGAAACTTCGATTTTCTGGGCTTTATTAATCATATCTAGGGAAACTTCGTGATGTTAACGCGATACTCGTTAGGGTGTTTATCTGCCCACAGGTTTGATTCGCTAACAACATAAAGCGTAATTGCAACTGCTTCAGACCTGAATTGATTTGAGTTTATGACTCCTTGCTCAAGCTGATTTAATGCTCCTGATAAGCGCATCAATGCAACACTTTCGAATTGAGCATGTGAGGTTAAAGATGATCTTAAGACGATTTCCCAGAGCGTATTGTACGCAGCAAGCCCGTTATCTTTGTCATCTTTGTTCCACAATATTTGATGGAGATATTTATCCCATTGGGACGAATCAAATGCATCGCCAAATTCTGATTTCCGTTGCAATTTGTACGTATTGACAGACTGCCAGTAGTCGCCCCACCACTCTTGAATATCTTCCGTTTGCAGACTTGCTTCAATCGTTTTGATGCGCTTCTCCACATGAGTTTTGATTAACTCAATCCAGGTCTGTTCATAAATATTCATGATTACCAGCCATTGAAATCATTGGTCTATAAGCTGTCTGATTTGATACAGCACATCGTCCTCAAAGCCGCGCTTGCGATAATATTCGCGTGGAATTGAGGTGGTCTTTATTCAATCCATTACTCGATTATTTGACTGTGCCTATCCATAGTTCGGCATTATTCCCTGCCGCTAGAGATTGTCCATCTGGACTCCAGGCCATAGAACTAGCGCTACAAGCCGAGCCTTGAAGAGTCTGTACCAGTTCGAATTGCTTGGTCACATCAAAAATCTTTATCCAGCAAGCCGGATCATAGGCATTGGTACTCACCAGCCAATGATCGTCTGGACTCCAAACTGCCGATGAAGTCGGTTCATCATCCAAAAGCTGAGATTTAAGAGTGTCGGTATCTTCAAAATGACAAACTCTGAGGCCATACTTTGCCCCTACAGCTAGATGCTTGCCGTCTCTCGACCAATTAATGCTATAGGTATCGCTCACCTTTGACTCGTTTGCCGCCCAACAGTTCGTTTCTAAATTCTTGTTTTTATCTTCTTGCATATATGCGGTTGCGGGATTCCCATCTTTGTCCCAAAATCCTATACTTCTTGACCTCAATAGAGGTGCTGCGAGTAAAGTGTTATCAGGACTCCAATCAAATGCGGAAGAAACACCTTCTTCTTGGTAGTCTAAATCAATCGTTTTCAGCAGTTCCTTCGCTCCGACATTAAACAGGTAGATATATCCGACAGTTTCCATCGCGGCGAGGGATTTTGAATCGCTGCTCCACTTTATAGCAGCAATAGAAATATGCTCAGTTGAGTGTGCTTCTTTTTTTGTGTAGGTCTGTACAATATCGCCAGTAGCCGCATCGACGAGGTAAATATTTCCCTGAGCAACTGCAATAAGAGAACCATCGGGACTCCACGACGCTGAAGCTGGGCCAACATTTTCTGGTATATCGGGCAAATCGATTCGTTTTTCGACAGTTTTCGTCTGAAGGTCAAAAATCCATATCTGATTGCCATACCGATTGCTGAGAGCCAAATGTAGATTATCAGGACTCCAAGTCAACCCAAAAGCTCCATCAGTTGGAAAAGATTTCCAATCGAATTCGAGCGATTGATTTGAAGCGTGCCCAATCGTTACACTAACGAACAACAGCACGCAGGACATGGCGATGAGGGGAAGATTTGACTTCTTCATCTCAAAATTCACCCTTGAAGCGGTCTGATTTGGTACAGCACACCGTCCTCGAAGCCGCGCTTGCGATAGTATTCGCGCGTGCCGATGGCGGAGATGACTGCCAGTTTTTGATAACCCCGTTCAGAGGCGATTTCAGCCGCACGTTCGAGCAACTGAGTACCTAATCCTGCATGTTGAGCGCGACCTGATGCGCTCTCACCAATTTCAACCGACTGTCCATACACATGTACTTCGCGGATCATCGCCGCGCCAGTGAGTTCCTCGGTGATAGCGGCTTCTTTTGGCAGTGAGAGCCGCAAAAATCCGCTGATGCTGCGGTCAGCCGTGATGTACTGCAAAAATACCTCATCGCTGCAACTGGATGTGTACCATAATTCGTCGAGGTGCAGTTCATCCGCACCGACCTGCCGGAAGCGCACTTCCCGCGCACGAATATCCGGGCTGCGTTCGCCCTGTTTCGCCAGTTCATTTTCCACAATCTGCCGGAAATTGGTCATCTGGTTGCCGACCACAATATCGGTTGAGGGAATATCGCGGATGACGCGGGTCAGGCGGCAGTATTCCGGTGTCAGGCGGAAACTTTCGGTCAGGACATGTAAAAGTTCATCGTGGGTATAAGGCTTCCATGAGCCATCCTGATAGCGCTGCATCAATTCCGCGCTTTCAATCAGTGAACAGGGGTAGACCTTCAATTCATCCGGGCGGAAATCCGCGTCAGCGAACATCGTGCGATAATCTTCGATGTCCTCATCCGGCGATGAGCCGTACAGATTCGGCATCCAGTGGGCATGAATCTTGAAGCCAGCCTGTCGCAGCAGTTTGACCGCGCGGCGTGTGGCGGCGACGGTATGACCGCGCTTGTTCATCCGCAGCACCTTGTCATTCAAACTCTGGAAGCCGATTTGCACTTTGGTACAGCCCAGCCGCCGGACGCGCAGCACTTCTTCCTCGCTGATGTGGTCGGGGCGTGTTTCGATCACCAGACCGACACTGCGACAGGTCGCCGTTTCATTTTCCAGATGCGCCGCTTCCAGTTCCTCCCAAGTCGCATATTCATCGACAGGCGAACGCGAATGCTCACCGCGTCCAATCGAATCCGCCAGATCGCGCGAACGGAACATTTCATCCTTGTAGACCATCTGCACGACGGCGTTATAGCGCTGTTCGATATGCCGTCCATCAATCGTGGCGGTGATGGTGTTGCGTTCCGGGTGAAGCTGCGAAACGGCTTTCAGCGCATCATTGACTTCATCGCGGCGATCAATCCCTTTGCCGAAGTCGTGCATCGCGTCAAAAATGCGCTTGATGAACCAGATTTGATAACTTTCCGGGTAGAATGACCATGTGCCGCCCAGAATGATGATTTCCAGCTTATCCGTCGGATGTCCAGTGTTGTGATAGCTTTGCAGCCGCGTGTAGGTTTGCAGATACGGGTCGAAGCTGTTTTGTTCCGCCCGCTGCGCTCCCGGTTCGTCGGAAAGATAACTTTTTGGCATCCGCACATCGTTCGGACAGAAGATGCACTCGCCGGGACAGGGGAAGGGCTTGGTCAGTACCGTAACGGGTGTGACACCCGAACTGGTGCGCACCGGTTTGCGCCGCAGGCGTTCCAGCACGGATGGGTCATAAGGCGGCAGGGCATCCCCGGCAAACGCACGGTAAGCCGAAATCAATTCGTCGCGGCTGTAGGTTCCGTCGCGTCCTTTGGGATATTCCCGCAGCAGTTGGTCGAGGCGATGACGCGATAAGTCGGGCTTGGTGACCACTTCTCTCAAAATGGTCAGCAGCGGTTCGCGGTGTTGTTCGAGGTCAAGCGTTTCTTTGTGAGACATACAATCCAGACAGTACCTTCATTTGCCCTATTGTAGCAGAAAGTAGTCTGTAAACTTTTAGCTGCAAGCTCCGTTGCTAGATGGAGACGGATCCACGTACTGCCCAAGCGCGCGCGATCAGATGAATCGAGCCATCCAGCGCGATAGGCAATGCCGAACGAATCTGTTCGCGCAGGGTGGCGCGGTCTGCCTCACTCAAGGACATGGCATAGGCCGGTGCAGGTCCCTGTCCGCCTAAAAATGGCGACCAGTAATCGTCGAAATCGCGGAATACCGTCAGCACATCAATCGCCCGGACTTCAAGGGTTTGCAACTGCGCTTCCGTGAACAGCTTGCGCAGTGCTTTAGGATTGCATATCGGAAAACGCACGCCTTCATCCTGCGATGCCGCTGCTGGGTTGAGCTTCACAGCAGCATCCCAGAAATGACGCATCAACTGCATCTCGTCAGCATAATCCCAGACATACACAGCCACCATGCCGCCGGGTTTGGTGACTCGCACCATTTCCGAGAGCATCAATTCCGGCTGTGGGACGAAATTGAGGACAAGACCAGAAACGGCTGCATCAACTGAATTACTTTCGAGCGGCAGGGATTGCGCAGTGGCAACTTCAAAACTGGCGCGGTCATCCGTGATCGATTGGCGTGTATGGGCGATATGCTCCGAGGACGCATCAATCCCTTTTACACTCGTCGGATGATGCTCATCCAGAATCGTCTGGGTGAGTGCCCCTGTACCACAGCCGACATCCAGCCACGCCATTTCCGACGGCCTGTTGAGCCAGTTGAGAAACTCCCGCGCGACCGGACGACTCCAGCGTCCAACATAAGCTTCATACGAAGCACCGCTCGCCCAAATATTTCCGCTCATCGCCATCCTTAACTGCTAGAAGCTGGTCGATGAATCCCCTACAATCACTTCTCGCTTGGGCTTTTCAACCCCCATACTGCTCAGTTCGATTTCCAGACCGCCTACCCAGTTGGAAATGAGGTTGTAGAGGAAGGCCATTACCGCCCCGCCGATTCCACCGCTGATGGCTGCAAAAATGACACCACCGATGTAGAAAATGCAGAAAGCTGCCAATCCACCTGCCATTAGGCCGTTGCTCGAAAATTGTGCGCCGCTCTGGCTCGCTGACTGGCTTATACTGGTTGAGATGGCGTTCAGGAATAAACTTTGCAAAGCGAAGAAAAATATGCCAAATACAGTGAAGGTGAGCGCATACAATAACGCGCCGATTTTCATGGCAGAGGAAACACTGATTCGTTTAATAGTGACCATTTTTTCGCCTCAGGAATTAGTGCCGTGTACACTTGTCACTATACTGGCAGACTGCGATAAGGGCAACCTGTGGACAAAGCGACTATTCAACGGCTGAATGCTATCAACCGCGAGTTTTATCGGATTACCGCCGATGAATTTGACCAGACACGCGGCAGTGCCTGGGAAGGCTGGAAAATGCTCCCGCTTCATCTCCACACCCCGCTGTCTGTATTAGATGTTGGCTGTGGTAATGGACGCTTCGGCCTGTTTTTGCGCGAATCGCTAGGTGAAGGTGTTCGCTATCACGGTATGGATAACAACCGTCGTCTGCTCGATTATGCGAAAACAGCTTTAAACAGCATGGATGCCCAGCTTGAAGAACGCGATATTGTCGAAAATCCGCCGGATTCAGGCGATTATGATCTGGTGGTGCTGCTGGTTGCAGACCATTCCGCTGCTGGTTTATGCAGAAATTGGCCGCGCGGGTCAAACCCGGTGGATTGCTGGCCTTTGCCTGCTGGCGCTTTTATGCTTATGAACGTTTTCGCCAGCGCATAACCTTTACCGATGATATCTGTACAACCCGGCGATTATCTGCTGACGGCGGCGCGTGGAGGCGGCTATCATCATGTCGATGATGCCGAACTGGAAGCCATCATCACAGCACTAGGTTTGAATGAAATTATCCGTTATCGGGCAGATGGACAGGACGGTCAATTCGTAAATAAATTTCACAGGCTTTTCATCCCACTTCTAAAACGTATCTATACATAGTAAGGATGAAGTTTGGGAGTATGCATTATGGAATTGGTGGTGAAAGATCGGTTTAACGGACACATTATTGCTTCGGGTTTGGATGGTCAAAGCGCGCGTATTTTCGTGGGCAACTGGTATTACGCGCCGGGAGGTCGTCAACATGGAAAATCTGGTTATCACGGAGCGCACGTATACTTGCCCCTATAAAGGTGTGTGCAACTGGATTGATTTCAAGACAGCGGATGGGCGTGTTGTCCAGAATATTGGCTGGGTTTACCGTCGCATGAAACCGGGCTATGAATTTATTCAGGATCAGATTGGTTTTTATGCCCGTCCAACCTCAGCGACCATCGGTGAAAAAGTCGCGACTGGCGTGACGGTAGACACATAATTTTCTCAATCCTCTTTCGGTTCCAAAGCGGTACAGATTGTCTTGATCTGCACCGCTTTTTTATTGCTTGTGTTACAAAATGCTGATGCGGACGTTAAGGAACTGGCGTTTAGCCCGGATGGTACGCTATTATTCGCACGCAGCACTAATCGTGTGAGCGTTTGGGGTGCGCTGGGATAATTTGCTTCCCACATCCCTGGATAACGCTCCGCCGTTCGAGAGGGAACAAACAAGGTCATGATGATCCGGGTGGGGAATGCGCCGGTCAGTTGGGGTATCTACGAATTCGAGGGTTCAGAAACCAAATATCCGTATACACGGGTATTGGATGAAATTGCTGAAACAGGTTATGCCGGGTTGGAACTCGGCCCTTGGGGATATTTGCCCACCGATCCAGCAGTGCTGCGTCCGGAACTGGAAAAACACCATTTGCAACTGCTGTCATCCTATGTCCCGGTGAAACTGGTGGATGCTGATGCCCACGCCGCTGGCGAAGCACATGCGCTAAAAGTTGGTCATTTACTGGCAGCGATGGGCGCGCAGGTCATTGTGCTGGCGGATGACAATGGCAGTGTGCCCGAATTGGTCAAACATGCCGGACAGCGCAAAGGGTCGATTCTCTCATCCGAACAATGGGATGTCTTCGCGGCGGGGGTGAACCGCATCGCCCGAAAAGTACATGATGAACTCGACCTGAAAACTGTTTTTCATCATCACTGCGCTGGATATGTTGAAACACCCGAAGAAGTCCACGAATTGATGCGCCGCGCCGATGCCGATTTGGTCGGGCTGTGCCTCGACACAGGCCATTGGCATTACGCGGGTGGTGATGCTGTCCAGTGCATCAAACAGTACGGCGAACGGGTGCGCTATCTGCATCTGAAAGACTGTGACCCCGGCATTCGCGAATTGTGTATCAAGGAAAAGCTGAATTATTTCGAGGCGACACAGGCGGGCGTTTTTTGTGAGTTGGGTGAAGGCGGAGTTGACTTCCCTGGCGTGCTGGCAGAGATGGATAAACTCGGTTACAACGGGTGGGCGATTGTTGAGCAGGATGTACTGACCGATGACCTGGAAGCGCCGCGCCGCAGTGCCCGTCGCAACCGTGAGTATCTGCGGAAATTGGGAGTTTGATGGAAAAGACACTTCGAAGCCGGCTGCGCTGCTGGAGATATAATTTGCTCCCATCCTTCCGGGGAACAGGAGCCTGGGTGACCCATATTGCTGACGATTGGCGGGAAGTCCACATTCGCCTTCCGCTGAACCTGTGGACACGGAATTATGTCGGCACGACCTACTGCGGTAGTATGTATGCCGCTGTTGCGCCCTGGTATATGGCGATGCTCTACTTCAATCTTGGCGGACAGTATCTTGTCTGGGATAAGACTGTCACCATGCGCTTCCAAAAACCGGGAGAAACGACGCTGTATGCCAGCTTTTTGCTGAACAGCGCTGACATTGAAGCCATCAAAGCCGAATTAGACAGCAAACGTTCAACCGAGCGCAGCTTTCTGGTCGAACTGGCTGACCAGCATGGCACAGTCCACATGGCACTGGACGAAGTGATTTATATCCGGCGGAAACGTCCGGAGTCATAGGTGGATTGATGCGACGGATTGAAATTGAACTGCCGGACGAAACAGCCGATCAACTCAACGCAATTGTCGGGCATTTGAGTTACAGCGTGGCGGATGTTCTCGCGCTGGGAGTGAGCCAGTTGAGCGAGAGGGAACGCCTCAAAAAGTGGATGCCAGCCGAGCAATGGAACCCGCTTGTGAAGGGTGAAACCTGTCCGATTTGTCCCGGTATTCACGATGACGTTGTGCCCAGTGATTTTGGCTATGTCGTCGCACAAATGCGTTTCAGCCGTTTGATGCTGCTAGCGAATCAATATATTCGCGGCTATTGCATCCTGACCTGTCATAAGCATGTCAGCGAACCCTACGAATTAAGCACCGATGAGCGAAACTTATACTTCGATGATCTGATGCATTCGGCACAAGCTGTAGCGCGCGTTTTCCAGCCCATCAAGATCAATTACGAAATCCTCGGCAATTCGACCCCGCATTTACACTGTCACATCAAACCGCGTTATCGGGACGATCAGGTTCCGAACGCGCCTTTAGCTGGTGTAGGCAAACGACTGCTGGAACCGGAAGCCTATGAAGCGCATGTAAATGCCTTACGCAGTGCGCTGGGATAACCTCGATGGAATCATTTATCTTTTCGTTCATTTGGTGTCCCATCGTTATCATCTTCTTCCTGTTTATCGTCCTGATGATTCGGCGCGAAATACGACGCTACGAGAAGCTAAAAGCGCGGATCGCGGAAATCAAGCAGGCTGAACATGCTTTCGTCGTGATTGATTACTGGGATATGCGCGCGCAGATTGAGATACTGGGCAAACGCGCCGATAAACCCGTTCGTACCATGCTGACAATTTCGGAAGAACGGCTGGCGCTCTTTGAGCGTAATCCACAGATGCCAGAGGTGTTCAGCTTTACATCCGGACAGATACGCTGGTTTGGTCGTCCGAATAAATACACCAACGGACGGAATGAAATCTGGCTGCACATCGAAAAAGATCCCGGTTGGGTTCTGCTCAGAATTTGGTTGTACACCGATTCGATGCGCGATCTCGTTCGAGCGCTCAAGGCGATTACGCCGCCTGAGCTGACAACGGCTTATCGTCGCAAACGCCCGTATGTACACAGTGGATTGTTAAAAGCCCGTCCCGCCACACAGGATATTCACGGCGCGTGGACAGTGGGTGATGCTTACGATCTGTACCTGATGCCACGCTATTTGCTGATCTTATCTGACAACAAATTGATGCGAAAAATTCCGCTGGAAGCGGTACAGGAAATTGGCGCGTTACGCCGCATCGACCAGCCCAAGGCCGATGGTTAGGTGCGTTTTCGTGCGGAAGAAGAACCGTTCGCCTTTGCCTTACCCGATTACGAGCATTTTGCGCAGACATTAGCAGAAGCCGCCAAGCGTACACTGGAAACACCACTGGAACAGAAACGCAAAGGCAAAGAATATGATGACGATGATTGGGACGAATTAAGGCGCCGATTCGATGGCGGGAAACACGGGGAACGGCTGCCGAGCGGCAAATTCGGCAAAACGGGAAGCTCGGCTATGGCTGCCAAGAGCGGCGGAACGAAATTAAGCGCCGCTGAAGGGGGAGGGGGGTGGCGGCAGCCATAATACGGGAGTAATTTACCATCCGGCGGCAGCCGAAGCTGTACAATTGGGAAAAAGCACACCCGATTCAGCAGTCATTTTTCTATACTCCATACCCCACATGTGGGGTAAGATCAACGCCATATAATCAATACATTGTAGAACATTTGTCTTATTCAGTCAAGAGGGAAATTAAATGGCAAAGCCAGTTTCAGCAAAAGGATTAGAATGGTTTCAGGATGTTCGCTTCGGTATGTTCATTCACTGGGGGTTGTACTCGCTCATCGCGCGTGGCGAATGGGTCATGCATATCGAAAGTATTCCGGTAGTTGAATACGAGAAGCTTTCCCGCAGTTTAATCCGGTCAAATTCAATGCCGAGGAATGGGTGAGCATTGCCGCCGACGCGGGACAAAAATATATGGTCATCACCAGCCGCCACCATGATGGCTTCAGTATGTATAACACCCAACTGAGCGAGTATAAAGTTACGAATTCGCCTTTTCACCGTGACCCGATTCAGGAATTGGCGGATGCCTGTGCGCGGCGTAATGATGTCAAACTCGGTTTTTACAGTTCGCTGCTGGACTGGCATCATCCGGCGTATCGATTTCGCAAAGAGAGCGGTTTGGCATGGTCGGACTATATCGAATTTCTGCATGGGCAGGTGCGTGAGTTGTGCAGCAACTTTGGTGAAATCGCCTGCATGTGGTTCGATGGCGATTGGCCGCATCACGCTTTTGATGAGAACAACGCTTATTTCAAGTCGGGTGGCTCCTTCGAATATGATAAGCTCTATGAGATGATTCACGTTGCAGCCGGATGCCATTATCCACAATAACCGCCACGAAAAAGCCACTTCCCGGTGAGGATGTGCAGGGTTTTCGAGCAGGATTTGCCGGGGGGCAATTCAGCCGGATTCAACACCACACCTGAAGTTTATGAGATGGCGCGGGAAGTCTGCATGACCATCAATGACAACTGGGGGTATTCACAGTGCCGATCATAATCACAAAACGACTCGTCAGCTTATCCCGACGCTGGTGCGGGAGCCAGCGCAGGCGAATTATCTGCTGAATGTCAATTGCTGTGTAGGCGAAATCGCTTCCGGTTCATACTGACGGCTGCGTGAGATGGGGATATGGCTAAAACTCAATGGCGACTCGATTTATGCTTACGGGCAGGCGCGATTGCGCCAGCGGCTGAAAGCAAATATCTAACGGCGCGGCGATACGCATTATGTG
>JBGAGR010000154.1:0-18588 GCA_044226645.1 Aggregatilineales bacterium | reverse complement strand
GCATATCATAACACGCCAAGCACGCCAACCTATCGGAATTTTTCACACAGGCGGCGTGTAGGGGTTGAAAATCTGTTATACAATATTTCGAAACTAACAGGAATAATAATGTGAATGCAATTCAGGAAATCTTCGCTGAATATTCGCGAATGCGGCAAAGTGGGCTGGATACCAAAGCTGCCCTGAATGCCCTCCGTTCCAATATCGAAACCTTGTCGAAAACCCAACGCGCCGAATTAGCTGCCAGGCTGCGCAGCTATGAAACCAGCCCATTGCCTTCTGAGCCAAAAGCAGCGCCAGCAATTGCCCCTATCCGTCCAATTGTGCCGCCGTCTACACCGCTGCCCCCCTCACCTTCCCGAATTGCCACACCTCCTGTACCACCGCCACCACCGCCACCAGCAGCCGACCCACGTTATGAAACGGGAGAAGTCGAGCCAGTGCTCTGGCTAAACTGCCCGAACTGCGGTAAAGCTAACCAGCAGCATGAAGTTTTTTGTTATTCCTGTGGACAACTGCTCGAATCCGGCAAAGCGGGTGGGGCAACCATCGTTTTCCAGGATGCTGGCGACGACCACGAAAAAGACTATTTCGGTGACGATTCAGTCCTGGCGCTGCGGGTTCGCGGTTCGACCAATTTGTTTGAACTGCGTCCACAATATGTTAACCACGAACTCATCATTGGACGCAGCAGCGAAGGCAGCGTAATGACTCCCGATGTTGATCTCAAAGACCGCAAAGGTGCAGATTTAGGCGTTTCACGTATGCACATTTCCATCCGCTATGACGCTGATAATCACGAAGTTTTAGCGACTGATTTGGGCAGCGCCAATGGATCGTTCATTAATGGACAGCGTTTGATGCCCAAAGAAGTTCGAATCCTGCGGCATGGTGACGAACTGCGTCTGGGCAAATTAGTGCTGGCGATTTCGTTCCGCCATCCGTCTAGCCCGGTGATTTGGGCAGCGCCAATGGATCGTTCATTAATGGACAGCGTTTGATGCCCAAAGAAGTTCGAATCCTGCGGCATGGTGACGAACTGCGTCTGGGCAAATTAGTGCTGGCGATTTCGTTCCGCCATCCGTCTAGCCCGGTACAGGATGAATAAGGCTTATAACGCCATATTGCGCACAAGGCCGGCGATTTCATTGACCACGCTGTCGAACAATTCCTGGGTGAGGGCATCATCAACCTGATACGGGCCGCCAAAGCTGCCGTCGCCCAGAATGTCGCGGGCAGTTTCACCATATTCGCCAATATCATCGGCATTCACCGCAGGTTTTATGGTTTGTGGGGAGGGAGATGCTGCCAGACGATTAAAGCGGAAATTCTCGCCCCAGTTAGCGTGGTTAATCTGCAAATTATGCCTGGCTTCAAATTCCTTGACCGCGTTTTCCTGCCACCAGTTGTACCAGATCACCAGAATTTCTTCATCCGCCTCGATAAAATCCTGCAACAACTGCGGTACCGGGTTGCCCCCATGTCCATTCAGAATGAAAAATCGACGGAAACCCTGATGCAGCAGACATTCGATGATTTCAACCAGTACACGGCTGAAGGTTTGCGGTGTGAGGGTAATCGTACCGGGGAAGTTCGCAAAAATACGACTGTGACCAAAGTTAAGGGGTGGAGCGACCAGAATGCCTTCCCGTTCTGATACCGCTTGAGCCAGATGTGTCGGAATCAGAATATCCGTCATCAGACTCAGGTAAGCGTGCTGCTCAGTCGCGCCCGTTATCAGCATAATCCGATTATCTTTTTCCAGATACCGTTCTACATCCATCCAGTTCATGTCTTCCAGCCGCATGTCATCCTCACCTTATAATGGATAATAAGACCGGGAATTTGATTAACTGTAACCTTTCCAGCGCAATCTTTCCACTAAATGCATAACCAATTGCTGAAGATTGTGTTAAAAATACCTTTGAGCTATATGCAAAACAGAAAAAGGGCTGTATGCTTTAAGTATTGACATCAGGAAATCAAAAGGCTAGAATGCCTCTCTACAACTATGGGCCTATAGCTCAGCTGGGAGAGCGCTTCAATGGCATTGAAGAGGTCAAGGGTTCGAGTCCCTTTAGGTCCATCAAAGCCGTGCTTTTACCCCCTGGTGCAACCCGTCCAGGGGCTTTTTTTTTCCAAAGAAAGGCGAAGGCTTGTGGCGAAACAAAAAGAAACTCCGCTCGATAATCTCGGCAACCGCTTGCGGGAACTCCTGAAAGACCTTGAGAATTTGTTGAATCCCCAGCCGAAACGCGCCCGCGCTCTGGTTCCAGTGCCAATCCGTGTGCCACGCCCGAACAACAATAGGCGCAACCCGTATTAAGCCATGCGCTGTTAGCCGTTCGCATTTTCGTTAACGACTAAATGCCAATTGCTTAAACCGAATATTTCTCATTAGAGGCCGATTAATGCCTTTCAGATGCGGTAGCCTGCACAGGTCATGCCGTTTTTTGCGTTATATCTGCTTAAGATTTACCTGCTACAACAGTCAGTATCTTCCCGTTGAAGTTTCTATTGGAGAGATTCATGAAACAGTTTCTATTGGGATTACTGGCCTTGTTGGGCATCGCCTCGGCAGTTGTACTGGCATCGCAGATTGGCTCCAATTCGCCCTTCGATAATCCGCTTGTAACGCCAGCGTCGACCAGTCAGACCAATCCGATACCGCAGACCGATAACACGGCTGCGGCACTTTCATCAGATGGTGTTCCGGAGACAGTTTACGTGTCTGACTTACCCGATTACGGCCCCGCGCCGGAAATTGCCAACGAAAGCTGGCTTAATGTTGACCAGCCGCTGCGACTCGCTGCCCTGCGCGGCAAGGTCGTGCTGCTGGATATGTGGACATTTGAATGCATCAATTGTATTCATGTCAT
This sequence comes from Aggregatilineales bacterium, assembly GCA_044226645.1. Classification (GTDB taxonomy): domain Bacteria; phylum Chloroflexota; class Anaerolineae; order Aggregatilineales; family Phototrophicaceae; genus CFX2. Next base: position 15,709 of record JBGAGR010000154.1, on the reverse strand, counting down.
CCCCTCAGTGCGTGATTGGCACGACAAATACAGCGATCAGGGATTGATCGTCATCGCCAACCACTTCCCTGAATTCAGTTTCGAGCGTGACATCGTGAATATCCGCGCGGCGATGCAACAGCTAGACGTGCCCTATGCCGTCGCACAGGATAACGATGGCGCGACATGGAGTGCTTACAGCAACCGTTATTGGCCTACCATGTATCTGATCGACAAAAATGGACATCTGCGCTACCGCCATATTGGCGAAGGCGCTTATGACACCACCGAAGCCGCTATTCAGGATTTGCTCAAGGAAACCTATACGCCGCCAACCGACCCCATCGAACTGGCATCTATCACCAGCCTTTCGCCCAATACCGATTTGAATGTACGCAGCGGCCCCGGCGAAAACAACGATGTCCTTGGCACGATTTCGCCCGGTGAATCTTTTGTGGTGCGCGGTGAGGAAAATGGCTGGTATCGTATTCAGTACAACGACGGCGAAGGCTTTGTTACGGGCGATCTCGTGACCGTAACAACCACCTGATACCATCCACGCAACCCCGACACTCCAAATACGTATTAGAGTCAAAGGAAGGTAACTGTTGGTTGCCTTCCTTATATCCATTTCACGTAAGGAGTATTTTTCATGAGAAAGATTCTACAGTGGGTGACAGCCAGCCTGTTTGTCCTGCTGGTAGTTGTGCCAGTGCTGGCGCAGGATTCAACAATCACGCTGACCCCGTTCACCGATGAAAATTATGGCTTCAGCGGGGTCATACCTGAGGGATGGACAAACGCTGGTCCCGGACTGCTAGCACGTAAAAAAAGCGCTGCTGACGTAACCCTGATCGCCCAGCAGGCGGCACCAATGGCACCTGACGCGCTAATCCAGGCACTCCTGCCGCGGTTAGGATTAAAAGAAGCCCCGGAAAGTGTGGGAACCTATACATCTGCTGCGCTGACGTGGACGCTCTATAAAGTCGATGTGCCTGCGGGAGCTATAACCATCTCAGTAGATTTCGGACTGGCGGAGGATAACGGCAAAACCTATGCCGTATTAATGCAAACCTCATCGGATGAATACGACGCGCTGCACAGAGACCTCTTTCTCCCCTTATTAGACGCATTGGCACCCATCACAGAAACTGTCGAGGATCTTCCCTATAGACAGGAAGAAGTAAGCATCACCAACGGTGATATTACGCTGGCGGGTACACTCACGCTGCCCGAAGGGGATGCCCCCTATCCGGCAATTGTATTGGTGACAGGCAGCGGCGCGCAGGATCGCGACGAATCTCTCGCCCCTGTCGCTTCCATCAAGCCCTTTCGTCTGATCGCCGATGCTCTGACTCGTGCGGGGATAGCTGTCCTGCGCTACGATGATCGTGGAACGGGTAAATCCACAGGCGATTTTGCCAGCGCGACTACAGCCGACTTCGCAGCCGATGCCGCGGCCGCGATTGACTACCTGCTGACGCGCGATGACATCAATCCTGACCAGGTTGGTCTGCTCGGACACAGTGAAGGCGGCGATGTCGCTGCCATGCTGGGCGCAAGCAACCCGAATCTGGCGTTCATTATCTCGATGGCGGGGCCGGCTGTCTCCGGCGCAGATCTCTTGATGGTACAAAATGAGCGCATCTTCAAAGCCGAGAAGGCTGACGACACTGCACTACAGGCGCAGTTGGAATTTCTGCCCAAGTTGTTTGCGCTGATTCAGGCTAAGGATGCCGACGGTATCAAACAGCTTACTTATGACACTGTACTGGAGCAGGCCAGGAAGCTGCCGGAAGATCAGCAAAAGCAAATTGGTGACCTCGAAAAGTATGCAGCAGAGCAAGCCGCTAGCGCCGTGATAACCTACAACACCGATTGGTGGCGCGGTTTCCTCGCCTACAACGCCGGCGAGGACTGGGCGAAAACCACAATCCCGGTGCTGGCGATTTACGGCACCCTGGACGTGCAGGTCGATGCTGACCAGAATGCGCCAGCCTTTGAAGCCGCCATGAAAGAAGCAGGCAACAGCGATTATCAGGTCACGATTCTGCCGGATGCCAATCATCTCATGCAGGCCGCGACGACTGGCTCAGTCAGCGAATACGGCACATTGAAGCAGGAATTTACACCAGATTTTCTGCCCACGATTATCGAATGGTTGCAAAAGCACGTCGATATGAAGGCCGCCTAACATTCGCTTAAACACGGGGAGGGCTTTTTGCTCTCCCCAATAGGATTTTCGTTTCATGCTACAATAAATGAACCTATAAAAATGCGTCTTGAAAGGAAATATTATAGTGGATCGCCGTTACTGGATCGGACTCCTGATCGTGATCGCGCTCGGCGCGGTTATCTTCGCGCTGGCGCAAAACCAGACCCTCAACCAGACCCAATCCACCTTGGTCGCTGCCCAGAATACGGTCACTGCTCAATCCAATCAGCTCAATGGACAGGCAACATCAGCAGTCGAAACACTGGTCGCTGTTGGGACACAGGCCGCCGATGACCAGCAAAAAGCGGTCAAGGATGCCCAATCCGCCGCCGCTACCGCCCTTTCGGCAGCCGTCAGTAACCAGCAGCACACCGCCGCCACTGCACAGGCACAGGCTGTCAGTGATGCTCAAAATGCGGCAGCTACGACACAGGCAGCATTGGAACAACAAAGTCAGGATGCAGCCTCCACCGCGCAGGCCAATGCTGATGAACAGGCGACTGCTGTCGCGGGCGCGCAAAACGACCTTGCAACATCACAGGCCAATGCACAGAATATTGCTGCAACGGCGCAGGCTGCACAGAATGCAGTAGAAACACAGGCAGCCCTTGCCGCCACCGCGCAGGCTCAAGCCTTCAGTGATGCCCAGACTCCATTCCTTGCGACCATTGCCGCGCTTCAAAGCCAATTGGATGCTGCCAGCACACAGGCCGCATCGGGCGGCGCTCAATCTGCGCCAACCGAAGTCGCCGCTGGCGATGTGACTCCGGCAGCCGGTTGGAATCGCCTTGTTGGGCGTGGCGTAGCCATCCAATTACCAGACAGCTTCAATCCTGTCGATCTGACCAGCAGCAACACCAGTGCGCTGAGCGATATGCTGAGTAATCTGGGGCCGGAATTCGCGTCTGCCGCAGCGATGATCCAGCAAAACCCTGACCTGTTCGTCTTCATGGCCTTCGATAACCGCAGCAAGAGCGGTCTGGTCAGCAATGTGCTGATTCTGGCACAGGATTTGCCCTTCGAACTGCCGCTCAAATCGCTGGTGGATGCCACCATTGCTCAGTTACCCGCCTCGATTCATGTGACCGAAAATGATGTAGTCGAAGTTGGTTCGCGTCAGGCAGGCCGCATTGTGACCGATAACACCCTGACTACGCCTGCCAGCAAACAGGTTGAGTATTTCTTCATCGAAAGTGGGCGCGTCTACATTGTCGTGTTCACCACTACAGTCGATGAATTTGAAACCCGTTTGCCTGTTTTTGAGCAAGCAGCCGCCTCGCTGGAATTTAATCCCGGCAGTTAAGCATCTTTTCGTTTAAACTAGGGGGCGAATCAATTCGATTCGCCCTTTTTTATGGGTGCATCTGGAAAGGAATGTTCGTGAACAAGGTATTTCTCATCTGTTTATCAATCTTAATTCTGGGACTGGTACTGCCTGCCGCCGCGCAGGATACAGTGCCGCGCTTCGAGTCGGCGGACTGCATGTTCACGGTTCCGGCTGGACAGGAACCGGAATGCGGTTATCTGGTCGTGCCACAAAACCGCAGCGACCCAACGGGCAAGACCATCAAAATCGCGCTGGCAATTTTCCGCAGCACGAATGCCAGTAAAGCGGCTGAACCCGTCGTCTATCTGGAAGGTGGGCCGGGCGGTACTGCCCTGGCAACCGTTTCGCTGCAATTTGACAGCTTGTTCGCCCCATTCTTACAAACCAATGATGTCATCATCTTTGACCAGCGTGGTGTAGGCTATTCGCAGCCTGCGCTGGATTGCACCGAAGCGACTGATTTTGCCTACAATACGCTCGACGTGGAACTGACTGCCGATGCTTATGTGCAGCAGTATGGCGATGTGCTGAAAACCTGTGGTCAGCGTTTGATCGGGCAAGGCATTGATGTTTCCGCCTTCAACAGCGCGGAAAGCGCCTCAGATGTCAGCGACATGCGTACAGCGCTCGGCTACGACAAGCTCAATCTGTTCGGCATTTCCTACGGCACACGGCTGGCACTGACCGTCATGCGTGATCACCCGGACGCGGTACGCAGTACGATTATTGACTCGGTTGTCCCGCTGCAAGGTTCATACTTTGATGCGGTAAAAAGTGCCCAGCGCGTATTGGATACGCTCTTTGCGGGGTGTAAAGCCAACGCGGCCTGCAACGAAGCCTATCCTGATCTGGAAAATGTTTTTTATGGATTGGTCAACCAGTTCAACGCCCAACCCATTACCGTGCAGGTTCCTAATCTCCGTCAGGGTGGGAAACAATCCGATGCCGTGATTGATGGCGATGCATTAGTCGGAATCCTGTTTCAGGCCTTTTATCTGACTGATCTGATTCCGTCACTGCCGCAGAGCATCTACGACATCCAGAAAGGCGACTACACCCTCATCACCACCGTCACCACACTGCAATTGTTCCAATTGAATTATATTTCCAGTGGGATGTATATGGCGGTGCAGTGTAAGGAAGAACTACCCTTCGATACAGCCGACAGCATCAATGCCATTCTGCAACAAACCCGCCCGGAATTACAGGGGTTTGCCCGTCGCCAACTGACCGATCCTTCAGTTTTGGATGTGTGCGCCACATGGGGCGAAGGCGCGCCCAATCCGGTTGAGAATCAGCCTGTTGTCAGCGATCTTCCCACCCTCGTCCTGAGCGGAGAATATGATCCCATCACCCCGCCGGATTATGGCAAATTGGTCGCGCAAACCCTGAGCAAGAGCTATTTCTTCGAATTTCCCGGCGTTGGGCATGGCGTGGTTCCCTCCAGCGCATGTGCCCTGGGCATGGCGCTCGTCTTTTTAGCTGACCCGGCGACCAGTCCTGACAGCACTTGTCTGGCAGAGGTCAAAGAACCTGATTTCCTCGTACCGGGCAGTGTCGATCAATCCGCTCCGGTGACGATGGTTCCTTACAACAGCGCCGATTTCGGATTTGTCGGGGTATCGCCGGATGGCTGGAAAGAACTTATCCCCGGAACCTTCTCACGCGCCCGCAGCGGTATCGATCAGGCCGCGCTGGCCTATCAGGTCATCCCCGGCGTAAATGCACAAACAGCGCTGCCCCTGCTCAGTACACAGTTCGGCATCACCGACACAGTGGGCACATCGCGCGTGGCTAACGGTCTGGTGTGGAAGCTCTACCAGGGCGATTTCGGCGGTTTGAAAGTCGATTTAGCCATGACCGACGGCAGCAACCGAGTCTATATCATCATCATGCTCAGTAACAATGCGGCGGAACGCGAAACACTCTATGAGCAGGTTTTCCTGCCTGCCATCGATGGGCTGCAACCGCTGGCGTAACTGAAAGTTTTTAGTTCTTAGTTGTTGGTCATCAAGTGTACTCGATTGAGAACCTTTCGACCTCAACGAAAATTTCTACGTAGGGGCACGATATATCGTGTCCCTACCCTCTATATTTGCAATTAAATTTATGCAAGGAAAATTTCATGAAATTTGAAGGCAAAGTCGCTCTGATTACCGGAGGTGCGTCGGGCATCGGACGGGCATCCGCGCTGGCGATGGCGCACGAAGGCGCGAAAATCGTCGTCAGCGATGTCAACACCTCCGGCGGCGAAGAAACAGTTAATCTGATTCAGCAGGCTGGCGGCGGCGCGATTTTTGTGCGCTGCAATGTCGCCAAAGCTGATGAAGTCGAAGCACTGGTCAGACAGGCGATGGACACTTACGGACGGCTGGACTGTGCTGTCAATAATGCCGGAGTCGGCGGCGACATGCTGCCCAGTCACCAGCGGGAGGAATCCGCCTGGGATTTGGTGATGAACGTCAACCTGAAAGGCGTTTGGCTCTGCCTCAAGTATGAAGTCCCTGCCATGATCGAAAGCGGCGGCGGTTCGATTGTCAACATGGCCTCGGCGGCGGGTTTGGTCGGGCTGCGCTATGCATCGGCCTACACCGCCAGCAAGCATGGGGTCATCGGGTTAACCCGCGCGGCGGCACTCGAATACACCCGCCAGAATATCCGTGTGAATGCGGTCTGCCCCGGCTTCACCGAAACCGCGATGGTCGGTGAGATGGTTGAGGCCAACCCCCGCATGGGCGAAGCCACCATTAAAGCCATTCCGATGCACCGACTGGGCAGGCCGGAAGAAATCGCACAGGCCGTTTTGTGGCTGTGTTCGGACGATTCATCCTTCGTCACGGGTCACGCGCTTTCGGTAGATGGCGGCACCGTGATTACCTGAGACAGCAGTTAAAAGTACCGAGTATAAAGTTTAAAGTGTCGGACTTGCCGACCCGGCGACATTCGCAGGGGGAAATGTCGTCGTTGTTGTCCGTATATGGATGTCGGATATGACGGTTACTTTCTTTTTTCTTTTTCTTGTTCCTCATTTTCATTTTCATTTCAGTTGCCAGTTACCCATAAATGATGGCATTGGCACTGGCAATGAACCTTCAGCTTCATCATCATCATGTTCACTGACGATGAAGGTGCGGCATTTGTGCGGCATTTCTATGTCCATCTTATGTCCCATATGCCGCACTTGGGAGGGGCGAAATGTCTTTTTATGTCCCAAATGCCGCAATGCAGCACCCTTTGAAATGCTGCACCTGCGATGGATGCTGACCTGAACAGCGTAACACAAGCTGCGATGAATAGGGTTACCTTTTGGTAAACTTTTCGGTATGAATCTTCTAACCGGGGATAAGGTTTTTTAACGCAACCCTCTTACCGTCTCGCAAGCTCGCCGACGAGGGCATGGAGACGCGAAGGAGCAAAGACGCAAAGAGGGGAGGCAAGACAATTTTGCGGGGATAGTCGATCAAGCTTCAACCGAAAATTAATACCCACCATTTAGTGCGGTGCTACCTCGGTCAGATGGTAGGTGATGAAATTATTGGTCATCGGAGGGCGCAGCAGTGCTGCTCCCCTACGAAGCCGATTCGCGTGTTGCAGTTGGGTTTGCTATCCCGTACTTCGCAACCCCTACCGGAAAGACGAATACATTAGCCTCGCGCTATTTTCTACGGGAAGCGTAGGGTTTTCGTAGGCTGCGCGGCGGGTTCAAATATCCGCTCCCCGCTAGAATGCTCCCCTGATGCACATTGCATTATCCATTACGATTATTACGAAAGGAAGGGATATGCGTCAAATGTTACGCATCATGGTCATTATGGTCATCGTGTTGGGGCTGTTTTCAGCCGTTTCAGCAGACGATGGCGTTCAGCTTATTGGCGGCGATGAAAATAGTCTGCGGGAATTGGTCTCGCGCCTCGCCGGACAGCCGGTTGCAGAAGTTGTTGGTGGTGACGAAGCCAGTCTGCGGACAATCGCCCTCGCGCTGGCAGGCGGTGGCCCCGGATGGAATAACCAGCCTGTGACGGTGTATGTGGCGGCGCTCGCCAAAGACATGCCGATTGATCTGCCTCTGCCGGAAAAAGCCAATCTGGTGGGCACAGTGGATCGTGGACAGTTCGGCATCACGGTTATGCTGAATATGGCGCTCACGCCGCAGGATGTGATCGATTTTTACAGTGACTCACTCAATGGCGACGGCTGGAAAAAGCTGGAGGGCGTACCGGGAGCATCTGGTTTTGTCGATCAGCCCGTCAGTTCGCAGACCTTTTGCTACACCAACGCAGCCAATGTGTCTACAGGCGTGTATATCAACGCGCAGTCTACACAGGACAACACAACGGGAACCGATATTTCCATCTACAGCCCTGCTGAACCCGCTATGTGTGCAGGCATCAGCGAAGCAGGGTATGGCCCCGGTAATGATCCCTATTCGCTCCTGCCGCAGCTTAAAACACCGGAAGGCATCGAAGTCCTGCCGCAGTTCGGCGGGGGTGGTGGCGGTGGCGGCGGGGTCGGTTATCGACAGGCATCGATTTACGCCGCACTCAAAAGCGATATGGCGATTGCCGATATTCTGGCAGCTTACAACGATGAACTGAAAGCTATTGGATGGGAATCGATTTCGATAGAAAGCAGCGACCATCTGGCTTACAGCGGATGGAGTCTCAAGGGTTGGGATGACACGGTATGGACAGGGACATTCACCCTGACCGCGAATCCCGGCATTGAGAATCAATATTCGGCATGGCTGGTTGTTCAGGAAGTTCCGCCGCAGAAATAAACATCCGTTAAAAATTTGTAGGGGTGCAGCAGTGTGTTGCACCCCTACAGACGAACCGAGAACCAGCACCACTGGTTTATAATTGACGGCATCACAATCCGAGTACGACGCACGATGCCCGAAATAAAATTCTTCCCCACCACGCAGGATTTACCGCCACTCATTCGCCAGCAAATTCTGGATTTTCTGCGCATGTTCTATCCTGGAGGCTTTACAGGCGCGAATCAATTCCGCGATTGGACATCCACGCCGGAAGATCATCCCAGGCATATTGTTATGCTGGAAAGTGAACGGGTCATCAGCCATGCCGAAGTTGTATGGAAATATCTCGACCATAATGGCGTTCACTACAAAGCTTATGGCTTATCCAGTGTGCTGACCTATCCCGAATTTCAACGGCAGGGCTATGGTAATCAGGTCATCGCCGCCGGAACAGAGTACATCACCAAAACCGATGCCGATCTCGGCCTGTTCCACTGTGAGCCAGAACTCACTGATTTCTACGGCAGATATGGATGGGAAGCGATGCCCAGCGCCCAAACCCTGATTGGCGACCCGCAGCATCCCACAGTGTCAGAAGAACTATTGATGATGTTATTTCTGACCGATAAAGCCAAATCGCATCGCACTGATTTCGAAACATTACCCTTCTACTTTGGCGAATCAACGTGGTAAATGAAAACAGCCCGGAGCGTGTGCCCTGGGCTGTTTTTGTGGTTCAGCGGAACGAAAGCGGTTTACTGGGTGATGTTCACCGGGACAACCGCTACTGCCTTCTGTACGAACACAGGTGAGTCTGCGCCATCAACGGTACCGAATTCGTAGGTTCCTGCTACACCGGTATCATAGTGCAGCATCGGGAACACTTTTGCACCAGCCTGTGCCGGATCGAGCGGAATATGAATGTCCCAATTCAGACCCTTGTGCAGCAGAACGGTAGCAATCACGGGGCCGGGTTGACCGTTGTTGTCACTGTGGATGGCGAGCCAACCGGGGGCATCCATCACCGCCAGCTTGACCGTCAGAACCTTGCCCATATCGCCCATGTCGGTCAGGGATTGATCGGCGGCGGTAATTGAGGGAGCAGCATTGATGGTGAAGGTCACGGGCTGTCCGTCAGCGCTGGCAACACCATCTACGTCCAGACCGTCATAAGTGCCAACTGTACCCGCGTCGATGTGCAGCATCGGCCACACCACCGGGGTCAGACCAGCGGTTGGGTCGAGGTCAACCTTGACATTTTCGGTCAGGCCGTCATTGACGAAGGCCGCGCCGAGGATTGCGCCTGCGTTGCCGTTGTCATTGGCGTGAATAACGACGATGCCGGGGCCGTCCGAGAGAACCGACTTGACAGTAATGCTGGGAGTCATTCCGGTCATCATGGCGGCATCGGGGTTGTTATCGCCGTAAACCGCGACCTGATCGTTAACACGCAGGTGATTCACCGTCCAGATGGGGAAGGTGGCAACTGCGCCATTCATCGCGACAGGAGCATCTGCACCTTCAACCGTGCCGAATTCATAGGTTCCCGCGACACCATCATCGACATGCAGCATCGGCCACACGGCGCTGGTCGCAGCGGCGCTCAATGCAACCTTCACATCAGCGGCGGTACCAGCCTTGACCAATGTTTCGCCCAGAACGCCACCCGGCTTGCCGGTTTCGCCGGAGTGAATGACCACCCAACTGTCCACCGGAACGGCAACGGCGCGAATGGTGATTGAATTGTCGGTGACATGCTGGTCGGTTGCATCCAGCACCTGAGCATTGAAAACGGTGTTGACGATCTGGTCGCCAACCTTGACCGGGGCATCTGCACCTTCAACCGTACCAAATTCGTAGGTTCCAACGGTATTATCATCAACATGGAGCATACCGCTCATTTTGGCTTCGGCTTTGCTGGTGTCCACCGGAATACGCAGGTTGTATGTCCAACCGGCATTCAGTGGCGCAGATACGCCCGCAACACCACCGTCTGAGGCACGATGAATAACGACGAAACCGGGGCCTTCACTATAAACCGCGTCAACGGTGACAAATCCGCCCAGCACCAGTTGGTCGCCAACCGTTACCTGGGGGGATGGCATGTCCTGGGCGCTGACCGAAATCGCCAGCAGCGCCAGCAGCGCAAAAACAGATACTATGGCAATAATCTTACGATGCATCATAAACCTCAGCTCCTCTAGTACACTTTGCAATTTCTGTATCCTCTGCATATTTTGGGATACGGTATTGCTTACGCGGCCTGGAGTCGCTGCGGATTTACGCTATGTTCAGCTCTCATCAGGCATTAATGTCAATCCGTATTTCAACCATCGGATGACGGTGAGCGTCTGTATCGGCATTAACTGAAGCCGGGCTGAATCTGCAATCATGAACGGTTATACCATTTTTAAACCCTGCCTTAAGGCAATTCATAGGGAATATAAACCGTTCCGTCCAGCAGGGGTAAGAATTCCTATATAAAATTCAGGAAATCTTTACTATCGTAGCGATACAGCAACGAGGCCTGTGTTAAAATAGCTATACGGAAGCGATGCAGTGGAGTTTGATCCGGTGGCGGATTTTAATTTTGACATCTGGCGATTGCAGGCGCAGGGTGACATGCAGGGGTTAATCACCCTGCTGCGCCATGCCAATCCTGATATGCGGCGGCGTGCCGCTACAGCCTTACGTGCCCTCGGCGCGACCAGTTCGATTCCCGCGCTTCAGGCCGCCCTGGTCAACGAAGGCGATGCCGAAGTACGCACCGTTCTGGTCTCAGCACTGGATTACCTTTTTGAACAAGCGCTGGATGGCGAAAACAAACAGGCCACTGACCGCCAGCACAAAGTCGTTTACTGGATTGCTCAACTCAGCAGCGATAAACCGGAACAAATCATCCGCGCGGCGCAAAATCTGGCGGACTTGAAGGAAAAAATCGCGGCGGAAGCGCTGGTGCTGATTTTCCGCAATCGTCAACATTCGGCGCGGGTTCGCCTGGCGGCAGCGGAAGCCCTGCTCAAGCTGGAAAGCGCCCCGGTAGAAGTAACCCTGCTGGCAGCTCTGCGTCATGCCGATTGGCACACACGGCGCAATGCGGCAGGTGTTCTCGGTCAGCTCCATGCCGACTGGGCGGTTGAAGCATTGGCAGGGGCGCTGCGTGACCCACAGGAAATCGTCCGGCGTACCGCTTATGCTGCCTTACGCCGCATTGATACGCCCGAATCCCGTCGCGCTATGGAACCTCCAACGACGGCACAGCCAGATCCCAAACCAAAGGGAACTGCTCTGCTAACCGAGCCGAAAAAGCCCTACGTGCGTACACCGACGCAACCGCTTCCACCTCCACCGCCCCGACCCCCTGAAACGCAGCAGCCTGCATCGCCTGTCGATAAAAAAGAAACGCCTCCTCCTGCTGAGAAGAAGGAAGCGCCTCCTGTTCAGGCCGCACCTAACATGCCCGAAGACAGCCTGGATTTGAAACCGCTTTTGGCTCCTGTACCGGAGAAATTACCCCTTCCAGCGCCCAAAACCTACTCCGATGAGGATACCCAACCGACCCGTCCTATTCTGGGTGAGGATGTGGGATAACCCCATCCCCTTTCGCTTTATAACAAGTTATGAACTGGCGCTTTTGGCCTTACAGGTTCCGTCCGGCAGATGAGTGAGATTCTCCGGCGGGATAGTATAGATTTCGTACTTGCCGCTCTGGAAAATGGGTGTCGGGTTCGCAGCCGCCAGCGCGTCTTTGAAGACATCGCGATCAAATTCGAACGACCCAAACAGGATATATTCCGGGCAGGCTTTCAATGACTCAAATAAGTCTGGATCCGGCTTAACATAGTAGAAAAACTGCCGGGTGACTTCGTTAACGACGTGCGTATCGGGATAAATGTAATCCTGTCCGGTGAAGAAGCTGGCAGGCCATTCCCAGGTGACAATTTTTGCGTCGCTTGGTACTTCATTTCTGAGATAGGTCACAGCCTCATTAAATTGATCACCACGTTTGTCGAGCAAATCCGGTAGATAGAGCGGAACAACGGCCAGCGCACCAACAACGGCCAGCGCGACATACACGCGGTTGGTGATAGGCCACTTTCGCCGCACCCATAAGCTGCTTACCGCACCACTGAGCAGAATCAGCGTAAAGACTTCCCCAACATAGGCATAACGATGCCAGCCGATTGAGATAATGGCATACCATAAAAGCCATATTCCGGTCAGCAGCAGCAGAAAATTCTCCAGACGGCGGTTTGGTTCCGGCAAAACCCGGCTGTCCAATCCCCGCCGCCGGATAACCAGTGCCAGCGCCAATGTCCCGCCCATGATGGCGATACGCAGCCATATGCTCGCGTCCAACAGATTCAAAATCGAGCGAAAGGCCAGAATGTGGATAAGAATACCCTCACGCAGCGTGACGCTGTTGCTCACCAGCATGTTGCCAGCCTGCCCCGTCCGCCACAGGGTATCAATCCCATAAATCACCATCATCACAATCGCGATGATGACCCAGCGCTTCCAGATTGCATCCCGGCGATACAGGTGGTAGATAATCCACACCCCGATGCTCACGGAAAGAATCAGCAGCACCTGTGATTTGAGCGCCACCGCAAGCCCGAACAGCAGCCCGATCACCACATTATGAATCAGCTTCGGTTTAGGGTTAAGCAGCAGCCAGAATCCCAGGGTCAGACACAGAATCGCCGGAACTTCCCCCAATACCTGACGGCTGAGCATGATGAAATTGGCGGTGGATTCCCCCGGCAGCAGCAGCAGAAACAAAATCGTCAGAAAGGCCGCGAAGGCATCATAAATCCGCCGCACAAAGGCGTATATCACCACCAGTGTGAGCAGGCCGATTACGGTCATCACCAGGCGCATAGCCAGCAGGTTTGCGCCTACCAGTTTATACAGCAGCGCCATCGGGATAATCAGCGGCGGGCCGGTCTGGATAGCCGGGTCAGCTAACCGCAGCCCTTCAGCCGTAGGCAGTGCATACAGCCCTGTAGTCGCCAGTGACCGCGCGGCATTGATATTCAAGCCTTCGTCATACCAGGTATAGGGTACTGCTGCCAAACGAAAATAGAGGAGTGGGAGAGCAATCAGCAAAAGGAGGCCAAACGGCCAATGATGACGCACGAGATGACGCAGAGATAACGACATAAACACAGCGAGGTCTCCAGAGCGGGAATGCCGGGTAATAAATCAACGCTATCCTAACCTAACACAAATTACAGTGGGCTAACATAGGCTAAGATGACCAATCTTTTTAAATGGGACTTTTTTACCCAAAGGAAGGGAGCGCTATTGCAGTACGCCATAAGTTGCTATACTACATAGCATATCAGGAGGGATTCCTTCATGCGTAGAATGGGTTTCATCGCCCTGCTGGCTGTGTTCTGGTTATCGCTTGGCTCTGTATACGCCCAACCACTTCCTCAGGTGGGTGTCAATATTCTGGTCAATCGCGATAACGTCAATGTGCGCATCGCACCAGCACTGGGCGCAGACATTGTGGCTTATGTGAATGCCGGTTGGACAACCGTCGCCAACGGACGCAGCCCGGACAGTCAATGGGTGCGGATTGACTTCAATGGCGAAGAAGCCTGGATCGGCGTGGCGGTCTTAAATCTGTTTGGGGACATCAATACCCTTCCGGTGGCTGACCCGCGTTCGATTCCCTATGGCGGCTTCGAGAGTCCGCGTTCTGGTTTGAGCAGCGCTGGAAGCGACATTAACGGCAAGCTGGCACAAAGCGGCCTCCGGCTGCGTGCAGGCCCCAGTCAGGCGTATCCGGTACTGGCGAATCCTCCGCGCTACACCGTTTTCCCGCTCACCGGACGTACCGCTAACAATGCCTGGTTGCAGGTCATTTATAACGGCACACTCGGTTGGGTCACGGCCTCATTTGTCGAAATTCAGGGTGGTCGCAGCATCATCGAGCTTCCGATTGACGGCATCGTGGCTTCGTCACCGCCGCAGTCGCAGGATACAAATGAAGATTATGTCGGCACCTTGAAGCTCATGCTGGCGCGGCTTGATTTGGCACAGCCGTCGCTCGATTCGATTCGTGGGACATGGACAACCGTTTCACTCGGTCAGCGTTCTGCCTGCCAGAATTTCCCGGCGCGTCCCAGCGACATCAACATCGCCAATCCGCTGCTGGCGGCTTTCTTCCCGACACTTGACCCGCTGCGCACTGATTTCAATATCGCCATGGCGAATGTGCGTATCGCCATTGACCTGTGGATTGAAGCCTGCGGTCAGCCGCAGCCGCCTTCCGGTGTCATCGGCGAGGCAACCGTCATCGGCGCATTGAACACCATCCAGTTAGCGGATGGTCAGTTTGCCGATCTGCGCCAGCGCTTAAACGCGCTCATTCCGCCACCTATTCAACTCGGCGCAAATCAATGTCTGTTCACCTTCCGTGACCAATTCGACATTCTCAGCGTCATTGCCAAGGGGCAGTTGATTCTCGACAATCTCAATCCGCGTAAAACCGCTACGGGCTATTGTATCGATGCCAGTGCTGGTGATGCCCTGCGCTTGGAACTGCTCAGAATCAAGGGCAATATGCAGGCCTTGATCGCCATCAGCCCCTTTGATAACCCGACCAATTTCCTCGGCGTGGGACGTGCGATTCAGGATCAGAATCTGCTGTCTGTCGGCCCGGTGCTGATTTCGCAGACAGGTCGTTATCTGATCGTCGTGGCGGATATTGGCGAAGGGCGTACCGATCCGCTGACCGGTGATTATGCCATGCTGATTACCAACATTGCTGGTCTGACCGTTTTCGGCCCCGGCCTCGGCTTTGATCCGATTACCGGACAGGTCGTGGTCAACCCAATAACAGCCACCAGCGTTCCCAACCCAACCCTGGACACGAGCGGAGCGGGCGGCTGTCCATCTACTGGCTTCAGTTGCAGCGAACTGCTGACCTGTCAGGAAGCCCAGGCTTGCTTGCAGGCGGGTAACTTCAGCCTCGACCCGGATAACAACGGCGTTGCCTGCGAAGGTGCACCGCTGAACTGCTCCTAATGCTGCGCAATCCGTAAACAGAAGCCCTTTTTCCAAGCGATTTGGAAAGAGGGCTTTTTATTGTCAATTCAGCCTCAACATAACGAAATGTTACCTGATAATCAGGTGATAACAGGTAAATTGGCAGCACTACAGGAGCCAGCCGCCAATTTACGGGGAAATTTTCGCAGCCGATCTTTACAGTAAAGCCCCTCAATATTAGGGAGTTTGCCGCCGGGAAAAACCCCTTACGATATTTGGAACTGTGATTCTATGGGTGGGGGTTGAGACTATGAATTATCCTGAGTTCCAGAAATCTGAATTTTATGGCTGGTTTGGGCTTACGGAAACGGGACGTGTTCCACAAATAAACGGGCTAACTCGCATTAACCTGAAACCGGGCGGCTTTCAG
>JBGAGR010000153.1:0-18196 GCA_044226645.1 Aggregatilineales bacterium | reverse complement strand
CGCGTAATTTTCTTGGCCTTATCGCGCTGTTCGTGGTGCTGATCCTCGGCATGGTCGTGGTCGGCAACCTGTTGAATGCGCTCGTGCCGCTGATTGTGACTGCCATCATCGCGTTTATTCTGGGGCGGCTCTCGATTCATTTCAATCTGCTGGAATTTATCCGTTCGGCACGTTTGCCAAAACTGGCTCAAAAACCTGCCGCCGCGCCAAAAGCGGCTGAAACTCCCGCGGTGAAATCCACGACTGCCGCGTCAAAAGCGGCTGAAGCTCCCGCCGCGAAATCCACGACTGCCGCGCCAAAAGCGGCTCCGGAAAAAGATGGTCTGCCGCAGCGGGAAGTGAATCCTGAACTGCTGCTCGATCCCAGTTTTGAAATCAAGACACCGGAGGAGATCGAAGCGGAAGCGCGTTTACGTGAACAGGAAGCGCTCAAACACGCCGCCAGTGGTGATGTGAATGCGGCGTTGGAAGAACGGCGCAAACGTCTGCTAGGCAACAAGGGTGAAGGCGGGTAATTGGGGAAAGCTCAATCAGCGCGGCTATTTAATCGACACAAATATCGGCATTTATGATTTTCACCGCTTTTTTAGATTCGTCCGTTTTGTGATTTTCAAGGAATGCCTGATGGTCGGTAATCCATATCGCTAAATATTCCAGAGCAGTCTTAATTGTCATTGTAGTCAAAGGGCGTACCGTCGTTTCAACATAAAATCTATGTCCGTATTGAACGTCCGCTTTACGGTGATATGTTACGACTGGTTGTTTGGAATGAACACTTACAACACTCAAAAAGAACATATCATTCTGAAACACCCAATACAGGTCACAAATCCTGCAATCGTCCGCTGATAATTGCAGACGATGCAGAAGTTCGGGTTCGTCTGCCAGCGCGTGACGGGTTACGGCTAGAAATCCTAATTTCGGATGGATTTCTCCGTAACCTAGCAGTTCTTCAAGTAAGCTCATAATTGTTGCCCTCCGTAATCGACCAACCCGTTTATTCGACACAAATATCGGCGTTTATGATTATTACCGCTTTTTCGGATTCGTCCATTTTGTGATTTTCCAGAAATCTCTGATGGTCGGTAATCCATATCGCTAAATATTCCAGAGCCGTCCTGATTGCTGTGGTCGTTAACGGACATACATTTGTTTCAACATAAAAAGTGTGCCCGTATTGAATGTCTGCTTTACGGTGATATGTTACGACTGGTTGTTTGGTGTGAACACTTACAACACTCAAGAAAAACATGTCGTTCTGAAAGACCCAATATAAATCGCAGAACTTGCAATCGTCCGGCGATAATTGCAGACGATGCAGAAGTTCGGGTTCGTCTGCCAGCGCGTGACGGGTTACGGCTAGAAATCCCAACTTCGGGTGGATTTTGCCATAGATGAGCAGTTCTTCAAGCAAGCCCATAATTATTGTCCCTCCATTATCTGGATTCTCGGATAACAGGAGGCTATTGTCAATTGAGACTATCGTCTACGGAAAAGTGTTAAATAAATCGCTTAAATCGGTGGCGTTGGCGGCATCAGCGAGCAGGGGTTCCACGCCGAAAATTTCCTGTAGCGTGCGCAGGGTCGAACTGTGGGTATAGTGGATGTCGTTGGAGTAACCCACTTTGGCATCCGGCGAGAGGACGATTAATCCAATTGGCCTATCCTCTCCGACACCTTCGTCCCAGGTGATGAAAATCACGCCGCCGTTCTGGTAGGCTTCGGACTCCAAAATCATTGGCAACTGCTCCCACAGCCAGGTATCGCCATTGTAGACCTGATCGAGGGTGCGACAGCCGAATAAATCATGCATGTCATTGCAGGTATCGGGCGTGATGAAGTTGTAACGCGCCACGTTCCCGTTGGCGAGATCGTCTGCGAGTTCGGAAAATGGGCGGATATGGTCGATGCAGTTGGCGGATTGACGGTCATTGCCATCGGTCACATCGTCGAAGAAAACCATCGGGTTATGCTTGGCTCCGTAGTGACCGTAACTCACGATTGGGCAGTCCAGCCCGCTGATGCCTTCCTGATAACTTTTCCACGAAATACCGGCTGCATCCAAGAGCGCCGTGAGATGCTCGGTTGAGGACTGGTGATTGTGATCCGGGTCAAGGTCGGTCTTGATGCCGAAATCCTGTCCGGCTTCCAGCCAGATATAATTGGGTTCGCTGGGGTGAACGCCTTCCGGGATATGATAATTCTCGGCATGAGCACCCATCGGCAGGAGGGTGTTATTGATATAGGGGGCGGAAGCACTCCCGGCGATCTGATCCCAATTGTGATTTTCCATCACGATCAGAAATACGGTGCGTTCCGGCGGCCTATCTTCCGTCTGAGCGGCGGATACCCCGGCATAGGAAAGCAGCACCCAAGCAAGACCCGTCAAGGCAACAAAACGCTTCAGCATCGTAACCATCCCATCACATGAGAGCGCTATAATAGCATTCCTATCAGGCATTTGTAGGATAGGTGGGGATGATGAAACCTGAAATTCAGAAAGTTCTCATCTATATCACACGCGGTCAACGGCTGCTGGTCTTTGAGCATCCGTTTTCGCCAGAGGCAGGCATTCAGGTTCCGGGTGGTACGGTTGAGCCGAATGAAAAACCGGAACAGGCCGCGCTGCGCGAAGCCCATGAAGAAACCGGACTGACCGCGCTGACCCTCAAGACACTGCTCGGCACACAGCGGCGGGATATGTCCGATTTTGGCAAAGCAGAAATTCACTACCGCTATTTTTATCATGTTACCTGCGATGCGGAGACTCCGGCTACGTGGGATCATGGCGAGCGCTATCCGAGCGATGAGCCGGGCGAACATGCCACTTTCCGCCATATCTTCCGCTTTTATTGGGTCGATCTGCCGGATGGCGTGCCGCCGTTGATTGCCGACCACGATTTGATGCTGCGGAAGTTGGTTGAGGGGCTGGATTTGTAAGGGCACACAACCGTGCGCCCTTACCGAAAATCGTTCGCTATTTGGGCGATTAGCAAAGGCAAAAAGCTAATTTTTGTCACTGAGCCTGTAGTCCGTTGATGTATGCGTGTAATTCCGCAGCGGATTTTGGCTACATGCTAACGGCTAACCGCTCAGATCGATCTGAACCAGAAGAACAATCTGCCGAATAAGCTGGGATTCGTATAGGATTGATCGTCGGTATCAGCCAGCGACCAGATCAACTTGGTATCGCGACCCGCGCCGGATGAACCGTTCAGATGCACCTGGAAACCTATTTCGACACTCTGTTTAGGTTTAATCGACCACACATCAGTCACAAGCGGAACAGCAGCTTCGATGCGGTAGCCGTCATCCGTTTTGACAACAACAGCTTGCACTTTCGAATCGGCACTGTTTCCGCCGCCAATAATCAGACTGTCGGGATTCGTCAGATTCGCGGCAAGAATCGCGATTTGCGCGATGCCCGGCGCGTAGGATGTGGCATCCAGATTATCGGTAGTGTTGAGGTAAAACTCCACTGAATCTTCCATATACCATTGGGTAGCCGGGTCATTCTGACCATAGACGATATTGCTGTCCTTCACATCCGCCAGGAAATACAGATTATTTTTATCAGCAGCGGCGGCGAAGGTCATGGAGGTATCGTTGTTCGGTGGGAGTAATGGGCCGTTATCGACTGTCGCACGCGGCACGTATGCCCAATCTTTGTCGTCACCGTCCAGCGTGATTTTCACCGGGAAAGGCGCATAGTAAATCGTACCCGGCACGCTGTCCGGCGCGAACTGTTTCGGATCACTCTTGGTGGGCGGCGGGAGTTCAGACGCGGCAGTCGTTGCAGCCGCATCGCCCAGCAGCGTGTTGATTTCCTCGTCGGTCATAATCGGGGTTTGACCCGCATGTCGCGCGAGGGCATCCAGAACCGCGGTATAGGCTGGCTTGGGTTTATAGTCGTCGTCAAAGAGCAGCGCAGTCGTATCCGGATTGTTGAAGAATCCGAGGTTTGCGCCGCGCAGCCAGGTATAACGGTCAGAAACACCCCAGGTGACAATGGCGGTGCAGTATTCACTGGCGAGGCAGGTATCGAACACGCGGCGGTAATCGGCGGCCTGACGCTGCAAAATCGCATCAGTGGGTTTCCCTGCATGGCGCACGTCCAGTTCGGTGATCTGAACCTGTACCCCTAATTCCCCTAACCGTTGGATATTCTGGGCGAGGGCATCGGCTGGCAGGCCGCCGCTCGGTCTGGTATCGCCCACCGTGAGATGCGACTGCAAACCGACACCGTTAATCGGCACGCCCCGCGCGATAAAATCCTTAACCATCGCGTACACCGCGTCTGATTTGGCATTCATGCCTTCCGTACCGTAATCGTTATAGAACAGGAGCGCATCCGGGTCGGCTTCATGGGCAAAGCGGAAAGCCAGCTCGATGTAATCATCACCAATCAGCCGCCGCCAGGGGGTATCACGCAGTCCGCCGCCATCGCCAAGAGCCTCATTGACCACATCCCAGATAGCGATGCGGCCTTTATAGCGCCCGACTTCGGTATAAATCGAGTTACGCAGAATTTCGATGGCTTCATCGCGGGTGAATGTGCCGTTGGCTAACCAGTTGGGAACGCACTGATGCCAGACGAGGGTGTGACCGCGAACCATCATGTTGTTTTCTTCAGCGAAATCTACCAGACGATCAAAGTTGTCGAACTTAAACTGCCCCAGACTGGGCTGGACTTCACACAATTTGGCCTCGTTTTCCGGCGTGAGCATGTTGTACTCGCGGCTGAGGGTCTGGACGTGAACCGGATTCGCGAGGTGAGTGGTGTAAACGGCTGCACCGATATGAAAACCGCTTTTATCCGCATAATCGCGCATGGAAGGCGCGGTGCTGTCCTGCGCGGCGGTCACTGATACCATCAGCAGTAATATGCCGATACTGAACCAACTCCATCTTTTAAGAACCATTTTTTACTCCTTGTTTAATGAAATTTTCACCGTATCGACCATTGTAAGCGCCTACATAGACGGTCTAAAAAATGGGCGCTTATTTTCATGTCGATCTCAATGTATAAGGGTTTTAACCATATCGCTTCTAAATCTTTTGCAAGCGCTTGCAAAAACCATCTTAAAAAATGGGCATAATGCCCTTCATCGCGATTTTTCGGCAGCCGCGACCGCCTTATCATATATCGCACAGGCGATTTAGCAAATAGCTGCTCAAAATGTTCCCCTTGAAATGGACGTATCCACGAAAGTTAGAAGTCTCAAACCTGAGCGTCAGGATAGCGTAGAGCAGCGGTTCTTGAAGCGCATAGTTCGACAGTCGTACAGTAATTACAGAACGTATAACAGGGGAGTCAAAAATCATGCAGCGTTTTATACGGTGGCTGATCGTCACTGTCACAGTCTTTACCCTTATTGTGGGCGGGACATCGTTTGCGTCGGCGCAGTGTGCCGCTCCGGCGGACTGGCCCACGTATATCGTCCAGCGCGGCGACACACTGGCACGCATCGCGCTGCGTTATGGCACAAGTCTATCAACCCTCATCAGCGCCAACTGTATCGCCAATCCGAATCTGATTTACGCGGGGCAGCGGCTGCGCGTTCCGCCGAGCAGCGGCGGTGTCGTGACCATACCGCCAGTGGTCTATCCGAGCGATTATGCCGCGACGTATCAATCATTCGAACGCGGTTTTATGACGTGGAAAGCCGGTACGGGCGAAGTCGCGGTGTTTTATGCGCCGAGCGGTGTTGTAGCCAACGGTGGTTCAGTGCGGATTTTCTCGCCGCAGAGCTATGGCTATCTGCCGGATAACACGCCTGTCACGCTACCGCAGCCCGCCGGAACCATCCGCCCGATTTTCGGCTTCGGCAAAGTGTGGAGCAATTTCCGGGACGTACAGCAGGCGCTCGGTTGGGCAACCGGGTCAGAAGTCGGTTATCTGATGCGGGTGTATCCGCCGGGAGCATCATCCTACCAGATGTCGATTCCGGGCAGCACCGTTTACGTGACTAATAATGCGCTGTGGTCGTTTACATCGAGCATTCCAGTAGTGGTCACGCCTACGCCGCAAGGCCCGGTGGTGACGACGACTCAGGCGGCCTATCAGCCTTACCAGAGCGGCTTCATGATCTGGGAAGCGAACACACAGAATGTCGTGACCTTCTACAACAACGGCACTTATCAGGTCTACGCGGTAAAGACTTATGGCACACTGCCGGATAATCCGGTGATTGACCCAACGCCGAGCGGATTAGTGCGGCCTGCATTTGGATTTGGTCGGGTGTGGGGTAATTACACCGCCGTGCGCCAGATGATCGGTTGGGCGACTGCCAATGAAACGGGTTATAACGTGAGTTTCCGTTCCAGTACGAATCCCAGTACCGGATACCCGCAAACCTGCTTCGTAATACCGGATGGACGCTTTGTGAACTACGTGCTCGCCAACGGTCAGCGCCTGTGGAATTACGCGGGTTCGTGCGGCTAAATCACTTGAACCAATAAAATCTCCAATCAACACCCGATACCTGCTATCGGGTGTTTTTCATTAACGGTTGCATCTCTAACTATCCCTCTGTACCATTCTCCCCACTTGAACCTTTTACCTTGAGCTTTTACCTCCTATGAAATTACTGGTCGTTTGTGCATCGCTTGATCTGACGCAGCCCTTCAGCGCTACGCCCGCCTGGTGGCAGCTTCTTAAAGCGCTCTATGAAATCGGCGTGGATGTCATCGCCGCACCGTATCAAGGCTCATCGCCGCACCGTATCAAGGCCCCGCCATCGAATCGCTCTGGTGGCGTGCCGAGGCCAATCCAGCAAAATGGCAGGGCGATGTCTTCAAATTCGCGCGGGATACGATGCGCAAAATCGCTGGCGAAAAACCACCCGTCCAAATTGACGAATCCGCTGTAGGGGCGCATCGCGATGCGCCCTCAGATAACGATGAATCTGCCTCAGATCGTTTGGTGCGGCAGGCCGTGAAGACCTTCATTACGCCGTTGTGGGCGCGGCATCTGGACAGCATTTTGAGCAAGCAGCGTGATATTGACGCAGTGCTGATTCTGACCGCGCCGCTCAATCATCTGGTGGGCGTGGCGGCGGAAATTCAGCGCAAGCATAACAAGCCCGTTTTCTACTACGATGGCGATGTGCCTGCCAGTCTGCCGGAGATGAGCGGATTCGCGTCGGGGTTTCGGATTTATCAGGGTGCGAATCCGGCGGAATACACGGCGTTTATCAGCAACAGCAAGGGCGGCGAAGCAGCGTTGAAAGCATTGGGTGCGAAAGCTGTCCATACGGTTTACTATGGCGCTGACCCAGAGGTGTTCAGTCCGATTCCTGTTCCCGCGCAGGACATCGACGTGATGTTTTATGGACACGGCAAGGAATATCGGGCGCAGTGGGTGGAGGATATGATCGCCGCGCCGTCGAATGCCCTGCCGGAAGCGCGTTTTGCGGTGCGCGGGACGAAATTGGGCGATTTAGGCCGGACGGAACTGCTGCCGTATCTCAGCTTCAGCAAACTGCGCGAATATGCCTGCCGCAGCAAGATCAATCTGTGCATCACGCGCCGCGCTCATGCCAGCGTCTATGCCTCATCGTCGTCACGTCCCTTCGAGTTGAGCGCGATGGGCTGCTGCATCGTCGCCAATCCCTATGAGGGCATCGAAGAATGGTTCGAGCCGGGGAAGGAATTGTTCGTGGTGCATTCGCGCGAGGAAGCGATTGAGCGCTATCGCTACCTGCTGAGTCATGATGATGAGAGTCAGGCAGTCGGACGCGCCGCCCGTGAGCGTGTGCTGAAGGAACACACCTTCCAACACCGCGCCCGTCAGTTGGTGGGGATTATTCAGGGGTATTTATGAAAGGGGACACGGCGAAATTCGCATCCCCTTCCCCGTATTTTATTCGACCCAGTAGTTAATGACTTCAAACTGCTGGCCGGTTACCGGGTCATTATAGACGTAGGCAATCAGACCATATTTATACACATAAGAGGTGTAGGCAGAATTCGAGTCAAGATCGCCAATTGTGACCCCATGTTGAGTTGTATTGGAAGTTTCAATTTGCAGACCTTTCTCCGTTCCTCTTCCAACACTGAATCCTCCAAGAATGGCCCCAAAAGTCGCTTTCAAGTCGAGCGAGAAGTCGACTGCCAGCGACTGGCTATGACTTTTGCTCTTGGTAACGTCTACTGAAAGGCCGTTATTTCGCGTACCACGTCCGACGACCTGCGGCCCATTTTCCCAGTAAATCGGATATTGGGTTTCAAGTTGTCTTTTTTGTATCAAGTTGGGATAGGTTTTTGGATCACCCACTGTATGTTGGAAAATGTTAGTCCCAATTTTTAGTGATCCAGCTATGACACTCTGGTTGTAAGATTCGGTAGTCACTTTTTGGACAACGGGGGTTCGAGGTAAGTTGATATACACCTTATCTCCCGGTTTTAGACTCGCAGCATCTTGCGGCGGAGGAGCGGAAACAACGGTATACGTGTATTGGTCGAGAGGAATGGAAGTGAAAACGACTGAATCTTCGAGGCCTATGCTATACTGGACTGCCTTTTCTTCAGCGTAGGCTTCTGACTGACTATCGGTGATTTGTGTTGTAACACTTCCGACGATTTCCAGTTGACTTTGGGTAAAGACGCGATCCTCAACACTGAATCCAAAATTCACTCCTGCTTTCAGGGATACGGAAGTATCCTGAGTAGTGGTTGTCGCAGTTACCTGACCAAAGGTTGTTGTACAATCATCCCTATTCTGTTTTACCCCACTGTTCTCGCCGTAACAGGGTGGAGCTGCCAGTACGGCGATAATGACTGGCTCAGTATAAATCACCTGATGGGTACCGCTGTATCTCAATACAGTCGCGTCGTTGTCTGCATTAAGCGGGACGACAATGGGGTTAACAGGGGATTTTCTGTTTGGAGAGTTGGTATTTAAACGAACCAGTGGAGTGATGTTGCCATAGGGAGAAACCGTGCTAATCCCATAGCCGTTAACCGACTGACCGCCAACCTGGGTATAAACAATCACATCCTCGCGACCATCACCACTAAAATCCCCAACTGCCATCGATAAGGTTGAGCGATCAATGACTTTCAAATCAGTCGCACCTGAACCGATGAGCGCATCATCTCCTATCTGGGTAAGATTGCCATTGTTGTCTTTAAGGGGCTGCCACTGCCCTTTACTCCAATCGTCATAGACAAACTGGTTGATTTGAACTTCGTCCAAACGTCTATGCGGTTTTTCTTGAGTTTTGTCTAAATCGCCATCTATATCGAGCGTGTTGACATAAACGTAGCGCAGCGATTTGGGGCTATCCGGGTTACAAGCAGTGCTGGGATAACTGAACACATTGTTTCCCAGGTCTTTGAAAGAACCGTCTTCCGGTCTGGCATTATCATCCAAGGCCATCATCAGGTAATCGCTGACACAAGACCCTGGTTCAGGATAAGCGGTTAACCCACCAAAGACGATTTCGCCAACATTATCGCCATCAATATCACCAATAGCAGCCTCGGCAACGACTGCATCGTGCGCTGAACCGTTGGATGTCACGCTGACTTTATCCGTCTTAAGTTCAGTCGTTCCAGTGCCCCCAGAAGGCATGTTATCTAACACGTGATAGCTGGATGTCCCGGTATCGACGGTGCTCGGATTACGAGTCAGTGTGTTGAGTACAACTACCGTTTCCAGAGCGGGATCGTAATCCAGATTACCAGTCTTCACGGAAGCGAATACTGCATCATATTGGGAAGGATATGAATAGGTGATGGGAGTAATCATTTCCTGGAAACTGCCTGATGGATAATGGGTTAGAAAATGGACACGGGTTATCCGGTTATATCTGCTGCTGACTGCAACCACAACATCACTTACTCCGTCGCCATTCACGTCCCCGGAGGTAATAGCCAGATCACTTACATCGGAATCGCGTCGTATAGCATATACTGCTGTACTTTTGAACCCGCCGCTCTGGTCATCAAGGGTTTGTAAAAAGGGTTCTCCAGTAGAGGGATCAATATAAACGGCTATGATTTCCTCAAATCCATCACCATCAATGTCACCGGCTGTTACCGCACGCTGAACTTCAGGTGTCAGAGTGTCGTAGATGGAAGCGCCTGACCATGAAGCGGTATAGTCGGGGATTTTCGCCAGAATTGACGGGTTTGTAGTATCGGAGCCGCCATTGAAATCATCTACAACAGTGGCGGTTCCTGAACTATTGGCAAGCGATACACCAACGACGAGCAGTTCATCTTTTTTATCCAGCGAAAGTGTTGAACCGAGAGGACTATAGCTGGCGGGAAGCTCATGTCTGTCATCGTAATGACGATTGCTCTGATCTGTTGCAACTCCTAGCTGTTTTAGCGAGGCATCCACTGTTGTTGGCACTTCCGGCACCGTTTTCAGGACTTCCGGTGTCAAAGAGGGCGTTGGTGTCAGCGTAGGTGTGAGGGTATAAGTTGACAACGGTGTAGGTGTATAGGTTTTGGTCGGTGTAGGTGTATACGTTTTTGTAGCGGTAGGGGTATAGGTTTTGGTGGCCGTAGCAGTGTTGGTTGAAGTGGGTGTATAGGTTCTGGTATAAGTTGCTGTGTTAGTGGCGGTAGCGGTATTCGTCGCTGTAGCTGAGGCAGTGGCGGTATTGGTAGCGCGCGGTGTGACAGTGGGTGCAGCGGATGGACTACAGCTCATCAGGGCAAAACTGGTTAAAATACTGGCGAGCAGAAATAATCGAAGCTGGATTTTGCCGCTCACGGCGTGACCCTTTCTCTAAAGAATATGTGGTGTTTGAAAAGGCGTTCTATCGCCTGATATAGTACATACAAAAACGAGTCCATTCCATTACAATACTGTTATTTTAAATAGCTTAATACGCATTTGATTAAGTGATTGTTATGATCGGGAAGTGTGCAGCAAGCAGGAGGAAATGACGATGGATTTGACGCAGTTGAACTTTGCCGACCCGGTTATCCGTAAACTGGCTCAGTATCCCGTCAATAGCATGGTGCAGGTCTACTACAACCCGGACCAGCCTGTACAAGCCATATTAGAGCGCACCTCCCGGCAGGCAAAAACCCTGTGGATTGCCACCGCCAGTCTGATTTTTCTGATTATCGTCCTCGGCGGGATGGCTTTACCGCTGGGTGCGATCTAAATGCAAGGCGCGAAAATGGTTTTCTTCGGCCTCGGACGGGCGAATGATGGACGTTACCTCGATTTGTGGCGCGATGTGCCGACGAACTACGTGCTTGGTCAGGCGGTGGATGAGACTTTTCACAGCGACGATCATGAAGTGGTCATCATGCCGGATGCGACACCGCGCTCATTCGGCAATGCGGCGGATTTGCTGCTGAAGTATCACTTTTATCCACCCGCGTTGATGCAGCATGTCAGCGATTTCAGCCGCGAAAACCGGACGATGCGCGTCGGGGATCGTATTATCCAGCGCATTAATCCCTTAGCGATGATGAGGCTGCCAATCCCGCTGATGGAAGCCTTGAGCATGAACGAAGTCGCGGCGGTTATTGATGAAGCGCGCCGTAAAGGCTTCACCTATGTCACCACCGAAGCGCACGCCGAATGGGGCGAATGGTCGGTGCAGGTTGAATGGCGGGCTGATAACGCGCTTGTTCTGACGATTCATGCCCTGTCGCGTCCGGCGGGGTATGTGCGCAAATCTGCCTATGCGATGATGCGACAGGCACAAAAACGGGCGCATGAGATGGGCATCGCGCACTTTTCCGCTGCCGTCCTGCGTGGTGGACGATAACCCACTTATCCTCATGAAGCCTGTAATCGATCGTAAATTCCCGCCTCAACTGGACGATTCGGGAAATCCCTCGTAAACTTGGAGTCGTACAAGCGGGCATAGGGGCAACGGTCATGCCGAACATAACGGACATCAATCTTAAAGTTTTGGTGATGGATACCGATTTTTATGCGCTGCACGCCATTAACAGCTTTTTGGCCTGGGATCGCCGCACGCGCGTCACCAATCTATCCGAAACCATGCAGGAAATGTGGCAGTACATCGACAAAACACCCTTGGCGGAACTTCCCGATCTTATCCTGCTCGAATCCGATCACATCGGTGGGCCAGCGCGTTTGATGGAAAACATCCACATGCTGATGAAGGAAATTGACGGGGTTCGCATCATTTGTACGGCGCAGATTGCCGATCCTGAACTGGTGGAGGCCGCCGCCGAAGCCGGAGCAGTCGGTTTTGTGCTGAAGCAGGAAACCCGTTTCCAGATTGCATGGGTGACTGTCTACTCGATAGGGCGGGATTTCATTGTCTCACCCGGTATCGCCAGAGCCTGTACCAACCGTTTCCATCATCGTATCTTCCATGCCAGCGTTTTGCCGGAAATGAAAAAGTTCCCTGAATTGACCACGCGCATCCGCCAGGCGCTCAAGTTGTGTGTGCTGGACGGGATGCCCGCCCACCTGGCGGCGGATGAAATGGGCATCAGTCTGCATACCATTCGCGGGTATATCAAAGAGGGTTATCGCATTCTGGAAGCCTACGACGATACGGAATACCCGGTGAGCATGACTCCGCAGGAACGCGCCTTCATGCGCATCACGGCTTTCGATACGGATGATGATGAACAGGCTACTCCACATGCGGGGGATTGAACCACATAGCATGGACAGTATACGCCAAAATTGAACCTGCCTGATAATGTGGGTGTATTTATCCTGAGTGTAAAATAGCACAGGGGTTCTAGCTTGTGAATCTCTATCGAGGCTGCTTATTTCTGTTTTTTGGACTGGTGATTGGGACATTTTCGGTATTGATGAGCAGTTCATTCGGTCTGCTCGGTTTGCTGGCACCACCCGCGCTGGTAGGTTTCGCCTATATTCTGGTGGATACCATCATCGTGGAGCTGTATTACATCAACCGGGATCGTGACCGCCGTCTATAGACTATAGGCTTTTTCAGGTATAAAACAGGGCTGCGGCTCTGTTTTTTATTGGTATTTGGCTGCTGAAACCAACCCGCTAACCACGTTTAACCTTCTCGATTTCGCCATCGTCGTTCAACTCATAGCGGCTGTCGTCATCCCCACCGATGAAATAATCGATTTCACCTTCTTCGCTGATAGCATACCGATTTTCAGGGTGAGGGGGCGCAAACTGGTCGAGGAATCGGATGGTGAAGTAGCGCAGCAGCAGCGGCAAATTATGCAGCCACGCTCTGAATGGGATTGTGGTGCCGTATTCAATGTCAAAATAGAGTTCTTCACGACAGGCGATGAAGGCGAGTAGAGCGCATCGTAGAACTACAGACACGATGTGCAGCCCGAATCCAAAGGCAACTGCGGGCATGGTTATGAGAACAGCATTTAGATCATGGCGGGGTATGATCACGATAACAAAGTAAAAACACAAAATACCGGCATATATCAGCGCGAGGGCACGAGGAATGCTGACGGACTGTCGGGGGGCGGGCTGGTGGGTATCGCGGCTGGTCTTTTGAGTCTGCCACATGACATATTCAGATAGTCCAGCGATCATCAGGGAGAGATATAGGGTGTTATAGCCGCATGTCGCGCTTTTTTCGTCGCATAGCAGTGATGAATCGACCGTCTCTTGGATAATCCCCATGGAGAGGATAAGGATGCCTAACCGGTAAAGCCAGCGTACAACGGCATCGAAACATGTGGGTTGTGTTTCCTGTGGTTTATGCTTTCTGGTAGGTACTGTGACCGAGTGCGCCTTTGCCTGGCTCTTCTTTAGCCGGGAAGTGATGCTGTCTGACTTGACCGGGTATCCGGGCGCAATCTCGAAAGGTTTTCCAAGTTGTGGAAGATGCGTGGATTTTTGATGGTGCTTTGACACGACTCAATACCTTTAATCATGTTTACCACTCAGGCCAGCGGTGTTATGCAACGATGAACAGGTATTCATGGTGATTGTATCACGGGTAAATATGAGGGGTGTTGATGACATTCGTCACCTTCAGAAGCGGCAGCAGGCTTCTTTATCTGGCTGGCGATTAGCAAATGGTGGATGAGCTGTTCCTGCTTAAGATTCACTCACTGCGCTTGGCTTTCTCGATTTCCCCATCGTCATTCAGCACATAACGGCTGTTATCCTCACTGATGCTGAAATGGTCAATTTCGCCGTCATCCGTGAACTCATATGGAGATTTACGCAGTGGAGCGAGAAAATCAAGCACACGCGAGATAACAAACAACAAAATACCCAATACTATCTGTACGGCTATTCCCATGCCAATCGCGGCGGCTGTATGAAGCGGCACTTCTGGGTCGAGCGAACTACCCACATTGATGGCGATGATGAGGACAGCGACTAAATGAACGGCAGCAATCAAGACATAGGTTCGCAGCATAACCCAATACATGCGAGTTTTTGAGGTATGAACTCGCCTTATGTAATGCCACTGCGAATGATTTAATACCCATGAACCGTTTGCCTGATGAGCTGCGCTCCACGCTATTGCTGAGAAGAAGAATGCGCATACGCCATACAGTACCAAGCGAAAATCA
This sequence comes from Aggregatilineales bacterium, assembly GCA_044226645.1. Classification (GTDB taxonomy): domain Bacteria; phylum Chloroflexota; class Anaerolineae; order Aggregatilineales; family Phototrophicaceae; genus CFX2. The sequence goes on along the minus strand of JBGAGR010000153.1, from coordinate 3,706 downwards.
TACCGATGGATACGGTCAAGAAGCGGCATAAAAGCATCCATCGTACCAGCGTCAGCCCAAATGAAAATAATCGCGAGAATCACTTTCAGTAGAAAACGATGTTCAGCACTATTGGCTGCTGCTTTCCGCTGTTGAGTTCTGGACTTTTCAGGTTCAGGAGGTATTCTGCCCAGTTGCAGTCTGGTGCTGGCAAAAGGAAGTTCAATTTGCGGCAGTTTTCGGCGGCGTTTGGACACGAGTCAATACCTCTGATTCTGCTCATCACATGTAAAGGGCTAGTCGTGGTTGGCTTTCTCGACTTTGCCATCCACATTCAGCAGATGCTCGCCCTCGCCTATGATGTGGTCGATTTCCCCGTCATCACCGATTGTGTATGGAGCAAGAAATGAGATAGCGCAGCCACACCGTTAAGGCATGAACAGCGATGGCTAGACTGATGACAGTGCTGGTCTGAAGCGCAATGGATGCGTCGAACAAGTTTGCCAGGATGATAATCACGAGAACGTGCAGCCCCATAATCCACAGGTAAATCTGACTCAGGAAAGGGGGAATGTTGAAAGATGGGTTTTGAAATTCAGCCTGGCTTATGGAAATGCGAAAACGGTGCGTGTCCTCAGGATTGTGCAGACTGCGCCCTAAAATCAATCGAAATTCGCAAAAGATAAGTGTGCCGACGAAGAAAAGTACCAGCCCCTGCATATATGAGTCCTGCGGATTACCCAAAAGGGGTGAAATCGAACTCATTAAACTCATGTCCGGGGCGACGAAGATGAACGAAAGGAAGGATGTCACCAGAATAGTGACCATCTGGTTATCCTGCTCACTCTTTCGGGGGCGGCTGCGTGCCCTGCTTCGACGTGCGGGGATTTCATCGGATGGAAATTCATCGTCAGGAATGCGTTTTTGAACGCGCGGTAGTTTTCCACCATATCGACGGTATTTGGACACGAGTCGACACCTCTGATTCCATCCATCGCAGCGGCGTTATGCGATGAACAGCGCTTGATTCAGAGTATATCATGGGTACGCGGCTCGTTAATTGAGACGAGGTTTACTCATGTCGCCAGCGACTGCAAAAACGTGCGCATTTTATCTTCAATCGCGGCATTGTAGGCGCTGAACCACAGCAAATGACTCTCAGCCGGGGACATAAAAAGTTCCGCATGGGGGATATGGTCTGCCGCATAATGGGCATGGGAAGCGTCCACCGACCCATCATATTTGCTGGCAATAACCAGCGTCGGCGCACTAATACGGCTGAGATCGCCGCACAGGTGATTCAGGTCATGCAAAAAGCCGGAGCCGGAGCGCGAGGCGAGCAACAGTGCCAGCGCCCCCTGCTGCTGTTCGGGAGTCATCGTAGCGACCACCTGAGTGGGATTCAGCGACGACAGACTGCCCATCATCACACGCAAGGCGGTCAGCGGCGCACGCGCTGCAAAAGCACGAAAGGCCGCCCATATCCCGCCCTCCACCCAGCGGTTAAACCCCACATAACTCATGACCCGGATGCTGAACGCCGGAAATTTTCCACCCGTGACCGCATTTTGCAGGATGACGGCGCGCACGCGGTCTGGATGGCGACCCGCAAACTGCAAGGTCGTTGGGCCGCCGCCGGAAATCCCCACGACGATCACCCGCTCAAGATTGAGTTCATCCAGCAGACCGATGAGGCTGTCGGCAAATGCTTCCGCCGTTTTCCCACAGGAGGAAGGCGTTTTTCCATAGCCAGGACGAGACGGAATGATAAGCTGGTATCCCTGATTGAGGAAAAACTGCTCATGTCCAATCGGCGAACGACAGTGGGTATGCCCACCATTCAGCACCAGAACGGCTTCCCCTTGCCCTGCAACACGATATTCAATAGCGCTCTTTTGCGACTGTGTGATGCTGTTCATGGATGTTTGTGCCTTGTTGCGATAACGCGGAATATATCACTGCTATGCTATGCAGTACGAAGGACTAGTCCCCTTCGTTTCGCTCGACTTTGCCATCGACATTCAGCAAATACTCACTCTCATCGCTGATATATTCAATTTCCCCATCGTCGCCGATTCTATAATGAGCCATCTCCGTCGGGAATTCCTTATCCCGTTCTTTCGAAATGATGTAGCGCTGTCTCACCGATAATGCATGGACAGCGATTGCAATCATCACAGCCATAGTGGAAGGTAGCGTTAACGAGAGTCCGTAAGGATCACCTACTATCGGCCTTGACGTATAACCTGCTATTGGCGCTACAACCATGACATGTATTCCCAAAACCCAGAAATACATTTGCATCAGGAAACGGCGCACATTGAAATTTGGGCTGTGAAATTCAATCTGGCTGATATAGAGGCGGAAGCGATCTAATTCCTCTACGGTACTCATTCTGCGCTTGATGAATAGTCGATATTCGCACACCGCAAGCGCACCAGCGAAGAAACACACTGTTCCGAATAGCCCGTAAAAGCTCCGGATGGGACTGTCAGAAGCGGAAGTTATTGCCTTTGCAAGGATGACATCCCAGACGACGATCATCGCCGTGAGGAAGATTGTCCACTGGGAGGCTACCGCCTGGTTATAGTGTTCCAGATTTCGCCAGACTTTTTGCCCGTGGCGAGGATTTGGCGGGGTAGCGTCTTTAGGTGAGGGTCTTTGAACCCACGATAATCTTGTACTTTTTTGACCACGATCCGCCACGATTCAACGCCTCTGATTCTGCTCGTCGCAGCCGTATTGCGCGATGAACGATCCTTGATTCAGAGTATATCATGGGCATAGATGCAAATAGTTGAGTGACTCAATCGACGCGACTTAGATAGTGGCTACAATCCAAACGCCTTACATAATTTCGATTTCCAAACCATTACAAACCACACGCAAACTTTTCACCTGTTTTCACTTGATTATCAGGTAACAAATCGTAATGATTCACCTGCTTTTTTCACCGCATTTTTCTCTGCGTCTTTGCGTAATCTCTGCGCCTCTGCGGTTCGTTTTTATGGATACAAATATGGATGATCCGGCTGTTCGACCTGTGTCACGCTGGTCGCATTCAGAATCGGCACTGTATCGCCCCGGAATTCGCCCACCTGAAATGTCCCTTTGATCTCGACCCAGGTATCCTGCGTAAAATCCTGCGCTTTATCCCACACCACCGGCAGACCGATGGCTGAAGCATCCGCCACGCAGCAGCTTACCGTAAACCGCGCAATCATGAATTGATTATCGGCAAACGTCGCCTCACGGTAGACAAAGCCGATGACATCCGCCTGCTTGCCGTTGAAGCTGCTGATGTCCTCACTTTTGTTGAAAGCCCGCAGCCAGTCCAGCACATTCCACTGCATCGGATCAGTCGTAAAGGTCGTCGCACTCGTGACTGACACCGCGCTCAGGCTGATATTGCCCTCCACCGCCGATGACCCTAGCGGCTTGGATGGAATCAGCGTCCCCAGCACCAACGGAATCGCCATCACCGCCAGCACACTCCATGATACCGGCGCATGGTCATGATCTTCATGCTCATGGTGATGATGCTCGCCGCCGTGTCGCAGCATATTCACGATGGCAGCAATCCCCAGCAGCAAAAACAGCGCCGCCGCCACATACGATAACCAGGAAAAACGCTCGTTGATGTAATTGGTGATATTGCCGCTGGCGATGTTATAGGCAAAATAAACCCCCAATCCAGTCAGTAATGCCGCTTTCGCCCAGCCTTGCA
>JBGAGR010000152.1:0-18619 GCA_044226645.1 Aggregatilineales bacterium | reverse complement strand
GTGGTAGAGATGCAAAGTGAAGGCGGGGCGGCAGGTGCAATACACGGCGCGCTTCAGGCCGGATCATTAGCCACTACCTTTACAGCCTCACAGGGTCTGCTGCTGATGATCCCCAACATGTACAAAATTGCCGGGGAATTGACTTCGGCGGTTTTTCATATTGCGGCGCGTTCGCTGGCGACACAAGGGCTGTCCATTTTTGGCGATCACAGTGATGTGATGGGAGCGCGTTCAACTGGCTGGGCGATGCTGGCATCAGCCTCAGTACAGGAAGCGCATGACTTCGCGTTAATCGCACAGGTAGCGACACTCGAAGCTCGTTTACCATTCCTGCACTTCTTTGATGGCTTCCGTACATCACACGAAGTCAACAAGATTGAACTACTCAATGACGACGATCTGCGAGCGATGATCCCTTATGAAAAGGTGCTGGAACATCGCGCACGTGCATTGTCACCTGACCATCCGATCATGCGCGGCACGGCACAAAACCCCGATGTTTATTTCCAGGCGCGTGAGACGGTTAATCCGTACTATGCCGCCTGTCCCGAAATCGTACAGAAAGCAATGGATGCCTTCGCTGGTTTGACCGGACGGCAGTATCGCCTGTTTGAATATCACGGTGCGCCGGATGCCGAGCGCGTCATTGTGATGATAGGTTCGGGCTGCGAAGCTGCCCACGAAACAGTCGATTATCTGACCGCACATGGCGAAAAGGTGGGCTTGCTCAAAGTTCGGTTGTACCGTCCATTCGATATGCGTGGTTTCGTGAACGCACTACCCTCGACGGTTAAGGCAATGGCAGTATTAGACCGTACCAAAGAACCCGGTAGTTCTGGAGAACCTCTCTATCTGGATTGTGTGACTGCACTCTCAGAAGAAGGTGGTGAGCATAATCCGCGTGTAGTGGGTGGACGCTATGGCCTCTCATCAAAGGAATTCACCCCCGCGATGATCAAGGCGGTCTTCGATAATCTTTCACTGCCGAAGCCTAAAAATCATTTTACCGTCGGCATTCTGGATGATGTCAGCAACACCAGTCTGGAATACGATCCCGACTTCTCGATTGAACCAGACTCGGTGGTACGGGCGGTTTTCTATGGACTCGGTTCGGATGGTACTGTCGGCGCGAACAAGAACTCCATCAAGATCATTGGCGAAAACACCAGCAATTATGCGCAGGGCTATTTCGTCTACGACTCGAAGAAATCCGGCAGCATCACCGTTTCACATCTGCGCTTTGGCGCGAAACCCATTCGTTCGAATTACCTCATCACAAAAGCGAATTTTGTCGCCTGCCATCAACCGAGCTTCCTCGAACGCCACAATATGCTTGAGCATATCGTTTCGGGTGGTGTCTTCCTGTTGAATACATCCTATAGCTCGGATGAAGTTTGGGACACTCTGCCGGAACCCATTCAGGAACAAATTATCAGCAAAAAGCTGAAATTCTATGTCATCGACGCGCTGAAGATCGCTCAGGAAGCAGGCATGAAAGGGCGTATTAACACCGTCATGCAGGTGTGTTTCTTCGCTATTTCGGGCGTACTGCCGCGTGATGAAGCCATAGCCGCCATTAAGTATTCGATCGAGAAGACTTATGGCAAAAAAGGCGAAGAAATCGTCGAGATGAACCTGATGGCAGTTGACCGGACGCTGGAAAATCTGTTTGAGGTCAAAGTGCCTAAGGCTGTTACCAGCCGCATGGCCTTTGCTCCGCCGGTTCCTGCACAAGCACCTGAGTTTGTTCGGAATGTGCTCGGTATGATGATCGCTGGAAAGGGTGATTTTATACCCGTCAGCGCCATGCCTGTAGACGGTACATACCCGACTGGCAGCGCTCAATGGGAGAAGCGTAATCTGGCAACGGAAATTCCCGTTTGGGACTCCAATATTTGTATCCAGTGCGGCAAGTGCGCGATGGTTTGTCCTCATGCAGTGATTCGTATCAAGACTTATGAACCCGCCTTGCTGGATGGTGCGCCGGAAACCTTCAAGTCGAGTGATGCCCGTGACACCGAATGGAAAGGGCTGAAATACACCATTCAGGTTTCACCGGAAGATTGCACCGGGTGCGGTATCTGCGTTGATGTCTGCCCGGTCAAGAACAAGTCGGCTGCCAATCTCAAGGCCATTAATATGGAACCGCAGCCGCCTATTCGTGAAAGCGAAAGCGCGAACTGGAATTACTTCCTGAATCTACCGGAAATAGATCGCCGGAATATCAAGGTCAGCACGATCCGTCAGCAGCAGGTGCAGCAGCCGTTGTTTGAATTCTCTGGTGCTTGCTCCGGCTGCGGCGAGACTCCTTATCTGAAGTTGGTTTCGCAGTTGTTCGGTGATCGTTCGGTCATCGCCAACGCGACTGGCTGTTCGTCAATTTATGGTGGCAATCTGCCGACGACCCCTTGGGCGAAGAATGCCGAAGGACGCGGCCCAGCCTGGTCGAACTCACTGTTTGAAGACAACGCCGAATTCGGTCTGGGTATGCGTGTCGCGCTGGACAAACAGCACGAGATGGCCGTCGAACTGGTTCAGCAGCTTTCCGCCGACATTGGCGGGGATTTGGTTGATGCGCTGTTGAATGCTGTACAGAATGATGAAGCCGGTATTCACGACCAGCGTGAACGGGTCGCCATGCTGAAGGATAGACTGAGCGGCATGAAGTCCGCTGAAGCACAACAATTACTATCGCTGGCGGATGCCCTCGTCAAGAAAGATGTGTGGATTATCGGTGGTGATGGTTGGGCGTATGACATTGGTTTTGGCGGCCTTGACCATGTGCTGGCGAGTGGGCGTAATGTCAATGTCCTCGTGCTGGACACCGAAGTCTACTCGAACACGGGTGGACAGATGTCGAAGTCTACGCCGCGCGGTGCCGTTGCTAAATTTGCAGCAGGTGGCAAGCCGCTTGGCAAGAAAGACCTGGGCTTAATCGCGATGAGCTACGGTAATGTTTATGTAGCCCGTGTGGCGATGGGCGCGAAGGACGAACAGACCTTACGCGCTTTCCTGGAGGCAGAGGCCTACGATGGCCCGTCACTCATAATCGCTTACAGCCATTGTTTGATGCATGGCATCGACATGAGCAAGGGACTGCGCGATCAGAAGGCCGCGGTTGACTCCGGTCAATGGCCGCTCTATCGCTACAATCCGGAACGCAGTTTGGCGGGTGAAAATCCCATGCTGCTGGACTCGCGTGCGCCGAAAATCCCGGTTAAGGACTACCTGCAAATGGAAACGCGCTTCAAGATGCTTGAACTCAGCAAGCCAGAAGTGGCGAAAGAACTGTTCAAGGAAGCACAAATCGACGCAAATGAACGTTGGGCACTGTATGAATACATGGCTTCCCGCCCAGCGCAGCCCTCAAACGGTCATCGCACCGAAGGAGACAAATCGTGAATCTCAGTACTAACTATCTCGGAATGACATTACGTTCGCCTCTGGTGGCTTCTGCGTCGCCGCTGTCGGAAACTACAGATAACATTCGCCGTATGGAAGATGCGGGAGTGGGTGCAGTCGTTCTGTTCTCACTATTTGAAGAACAAATCCGGCGTGAACGTGAGGCACTGTTTCATCATCTGACCAGCGGTACGGACAGTTTTGCCGAAGCTCTGACGCATTTCCCGGAACCGACGACTTATCATGCTGGCACGGAGCAATATCTGGAATTGATTCAGAGAGCCAAGCAGCACGTAAAGATTCCCGTTATCGCCAGCCTCAATGGATCATCACTCGGCGGATGGACAAAGTTCGCCCGTAAGATGCAGGAAGCCGGGGCGGATGCGCTGGAACTGAATATCTATTACATCCCAACGGATGTGAATTTGACCGGACATCAAGTTGAACAAACCTACGTTGACATTCTCAAAACGGTGAAAGAGGCTGTGACTATTCCGGTAGCAGTTAAGCTCAGTCCATATTTCAGCAACACAGCAAATATGGCGAAGCAGCTTGATGAGGCTGGAGCGAATGCGTTGGTATTGTTCAACCGCTTCTATCAACCAGACATTGATCTGGAAACGCTGGAAGTTAAGCCGAATGTCATCCTCAGTACACCGCAGGCTATGCGTCTGCCGCTGACCTGGATCGCACTGCTCTACAAGCGTATTCATGCCGATTTGGCAGCGACGAGTGGTATTCACCATGGTCAGGACGCGGTCAAGATGATTTTGGCAGGCGCAAATGTCACTATGATGGCATCAGCACTGCTCAAAAACGGCATTGATTATATCAAGGTTGTTGAGCAGGAGCTGCGCCAATGGATGGACGAAAACGAATATGAATCGGTGGCACAGATGCGCGGCAGTGTAAGCCAGACAAACGCCGAAGACCCGACGGCCTTCGAACGTGTTCAGTATATGCGGGCGCTGACGACCTACAGGCCGCCAATGTCGTAGTCGATATCGTCTCGCATCCAGGCAGATTTTTATGGAAGGGCGCAGTCATGCCGCAAGGCATTCCCGTTAGATACTGCGCCCTGTCTTATTGAAGCGGAGGTGATGGATGAAGTACATTGATGAATATCGGGATGCCCAATCAGCTCGCCGTTTCGCGCGAGCCATTGCCCGAATAACGACAAAGCCCTGGACACTCATGGAAGTGTGTGGCGGTCAAACCCATGCCATTGTCAAATTCGGTGTGGACGAGCTTTTGCCAGAAGGAATCACGCTGCTTCATGGGCCGGGTTGTCCTGTCTGTGTGACCCCTGTTGAATTGATCGACAAGGCCGTTGAAATTGCTTCACGCCCGGAGGTGATCTTTACCTCTTTTGGCGATATGCTGCGTGTACCCGGTTCGAACCGCGATTTACTTTCCTCAAAGGCGGCAGGTGGCGATGTCCGCATGGTCTACTCGCCGCTGGATGCGCTGAAAATTGCGCAGGAAAACCCGGATCGCGAGGTCGTTTTCTTCGCGGTTGGTTTTGAGACGACGGCTCCGGCGAATGCGATGGCCGTTTTTCAGGCCAAACAGCGAGGGATTCACAATTTCTCGATTCTGGTTTCTCATGTCCTTGTTCCTCCTGCCATCGAGGCTATACTCTCCGCACCGGGAAATCGCGTGCAGGGCTTCCTCGCCGCTGGACATGTCTGCGCTGTGGTGGGATATACTGAATATGAGCCGTTGGCAGCTAAATATCATGTACCCTTCGTTGTGACAGGCTTTGAGCCGCTGGACATATTGCAGGGCATTTATATGACGGTCAAGCAGCTTGAAGAAGGACGCGCCGAAGTCGAAAACCAGTATGCACGTTGTGTCCGGCGTGAGGGTAATTTGCCCGCTCAACAGATTGTCCGTGATGTGTTTACGATTGTGCCGCGTAAGTGGCGCGGAATCGGGGAGATTCCCCAGAGCGGCTTAGGTCTACGCGATGAATATACCGAATTTGATGCCGAAAGGCGTTTTGGCTTGACTGGTTATGGTGTCGAAGAAAGCCCAGACTGTATGAGCGGACTGGTTTTGCAGGGCATGAAGAAGCCCTATGAATGTCCGGCCTTCGGGACGAAGTGTACGCCTGAACATCCATTAGGCGCAACGATGGTTTCTACCGAGGGTGCTTGCGCGGCTTATTATCGCTATCGTCGTCCGAATATGCCCGAAGAAGTGGCGCTGCCGGTAGCAGGGGAGCGTTTGTCATGAAAACAGTGGATAAAGCTGAAATACTGCTGGATACTCAGCACTCAGCACTCAGTGCTGCCTTTGCGTCCTGCCCGATTCCGATTTCGGATTATCCCAATGTCCTGTTAGCACATGGCAGCGGCGGTAAGTTGATGCACAACCTGCTCGACAAAATGATGCTGCCAGCCTTTAGTAATCCTTTACTGGCAGCCCAACATGATGGGGCGACTTTTGCTGTTGGTAATGCCCGGTTGGCTTTCACGACTGATTCCTATGTCGTACATCCATTGTTTTTCCCCGGTGGCGACATTGGCACGTTGGCGATTAACGGCACCGTGAATGATCTGGCGATGTGCGGTGCGAGACCATTGTTTTTAAGCGCTGGGTTCATCCTTGAAGAAGGCTTGCCAATGGAAACCCTCTGGCGCGTGATTCAATCCATGCAGCAAGCGGCGCAAGCGGCAGGTGTGCAGATTGTCACGGGTGACACCAAAGTCGTTGATAAAGGGAAGGGCGATAGCATCTTCATCAACACAGCCGGAGTGGGCGTGGTTGAGCATAACCTGACGATTGCACCATCCAGCGTGCGTGAGGGCGATGCCATTTTACTCAATGGCGATATTGGGCGGCATGGCATGGCGATTATGGCAGCGCGTGAGGGATTAGCCTTTGAGAGCGAAATCCAAAGTGATTGTGCGCCGCTTGCAGCAACCGTTTTAGGGCTGCTTGATGCCGGGCTTGATATTCACTGTCTGCGTGACCTGACGCGCGGTGGGTTGGCGAGCGGATTGGTTGAAATTGCCACGAGCGCCGAACTGCATATCCATATTGATGAAAATGCCATCCCTGTGATAGAGGATGTGCGCGGTGCTTGTGAAATCCTTGGCCTCGATCCGATGTATGTTGCTAACGAAGGACGCTTTATCACCTTCGTCCCGGCTGAACAGGCCGAACGTGCGCTGGCGATTATGGGCAGCGATGCTCACCAGATTGGCACCGTGCTGGATGCTTCGTCATCGCTCGTTACCATTCGCAGCACCATTGGTGTAAACCGCATAATGGATATGTTGAGTGGGGAGCAGCTTCCCCGTATCTGTTAACACGGATACTCCCCATTTGTGTATTGGAGGCGAATCACTGATTTGCCTCTTTTTTTGTCATGTAATGGTTATACCTGTCACCCCAGAACGCGCCTAATGTCAGTACCGGGAATGACAGTGTCGGAGGAAAATGATGAAATAGTTCTGAATTAAAATCAATCTATGGAGTGAATGACGATGGTCACGGCTACAAAACCAGCGGTCGTTAAAAAGCAAGTTGACGACCGAAAGACTGCTCCCCCGCATAAATGGGTCTATCGTTTTGACCAGGTGGAACAGGCTGAAAAGGATGTCGGTGGTTCATGGGATCAGGTGCGCGCCCTGCTGGGTGGCAAAGGCTCTGGTCTGGGCGATATGACCCGCGCAGGGGTTCCCGTTCCCCCCGGTTTTACGATTACCACTCAGGCTTGTAATGCATATCTCGCTGAGGGGGGCAAGTTTCCCGCTGGTATGTGGGATCAGGTTCTCGAAGCGCTGCAAACTGTCGAGAAGCAGGCGGACAAGAAGTTCGGCAATGTGAAAAATCCGCTGCTCGTGTCTGTCCGTTCCGGCGCGAAGTTCTCAATGCCCGGTATGATGGACACCGTTCTCAATCTCGGTCTGACCGATCCCATAGCCGAAAGTATGGTTGCCCTGACAGGTGACGCACGTTTTGTCTATGATGCTTACCGCCGCCTGGTGCAAATGTTTGGCTCGGTAGTGATGGGAATGCCCGATGAAGTTTTTGAAGATTATCTGACCGACATCAAGAAAAAGCGCGGTGTGAAGTCGGATGTTGATCTGAACGCTGATGACTGGAAACAGGTCACAGCACAATTTAAGGTCTTCTATCGCGAACACGTTAAAGAAGATTTCCCTCAGGATCCCCTTGTCCAGATGGAACATGCCATTGAGGCAGTTTTCAAGTCATGGAATGGCAAGCGGGCCATCGATTATCGTAATGCTGCTGGTATTGCCCATGATCTGGGAACCGCTGTCAACATTCAGACGATGGTCTTTGGCAATATGGGTGATAAATCGGGTACTGGTGTCGCTTTTACCCGTAACCCATCCACTGGTGAGAAGAAGCTTTTTGGCGACTTCCTGATGAACGCGCAGGGTGAAGATGTGGTCGCTGGTATCCGTACCCCGATGCCCATCGCTCAATTGGAACGCGAGAATAAAGAAGTTTTCCTGCAATTCTCGGATGTCAACGCAAAGCTGGAACATCACTATCGTGAAATGCAGGATGTCGAGTTCACCATCGAAAATGGTAAGCTGTGGATGCTGCAAACCCGTGATGGCAAACGTACCGCTCGCGCAGCCGTTCGCATCGCTGTCGAGATGGTCGAGGAGAAGGTCATCACCAAGGAAGAAGCCGTGCTGCGTATTTCCCCGATGCACGTCCTTCAGCTTTTGCACCCGCAGTTCGACATTGATGAAAAACTCGCGGCAGAGAAGAATAATCGCCTGATCGGGAAGGGTGTGAATGCATCGCCCGGTGCGGCAGTCGGTATCGTCGCTTTCGATGCCGATGTTGCTGAAAAATGGGGCAAGGCTGGCAAGGCAGTCATTATGGTGCGGCCTGAAACCAAGCCCGATGATGTGCATGGTATGCTGGCCTCGAAGGGTATTCTGACCAGTCGTGGTGGCGCAACCAGCCATGCGGCAGTCGTCGCTCGGCAGTTTGGTGTTCCCTGTGTTTGCGGTGCGGAAGCACTCGACATTGATGTTCGTGCCCGCGTTATGAAGGTTGGCGAATTCAAGGTCGTCGAAGGCGATACGATTTCGATTGATGGTGGTACGGGTGAAGTGTTTGTTGGCGAAATCAAGCGCGTTGAGCCGGACTTTACTCGCGAAACGTATCTGCTCAAGCTGCTGGGCTGGGCTGACGATTTCCGCCGTTTGGGTATTTATGCCAACGCGGATTATCCAAATGATGCTCGACGTGCCCGTGAATATGGCGCTGAAGGTGTTGGATTGTGCCGTACTGAGCATATGTTCTTCCAGGAAGAACGGCTGCCTATCGTACAGGCCATGATCCTCTCTGAGCCGAACAGCGAAGAAGAAAAACTCAACCTCGACAAACTCCAGGTTTTCCAGCATGACGATTTCTATGGCATTTTCAAGGCAATGGAAGGACAGCCGGTGATTATCCGCCTGCTCGACCCGCCGCTACATGAATTTATGCCAGCACACGAGCAGTTGGCGCTTCGCGCGGCTGGTCTCCGCTTGATGGGTGATCGCCCGAAAGAGCTGACCCGTGTTGAAGAACTGATGACTGCCGTTGAAGGATTGCAGGAATTTAACCCGATGCTCGGTCTGCGTGGCGCACGTCTCGGCATTATGCGTCCCGCTCTGAGTGAGATGCAGGTACGTGCCTTGTTTGAGGCAGCTTGCCAGCTTACGCTCGAAGGCGTACAGGTACATCCTGAAATCATGGTCGCTGTCACGAATCATGCCAACGAAGTGAAGTTCATGCGCACATTGATTGAGCGGGTGGCGAATGAAGTCATGACCGCGATGAATGTTACTCTGGAATACAAAGTCGGCACGATGATTGAACTGCCTCGCGCAGCCATTATCGCTGACCAGATGGCACAGTACTCCGAATTCTTCTCCTTCGGTACGAATGACCTGACACAGACGACCTTCGGTATCAGCCGTGACGATGCTGAAGGCAAATTCCTGCTGTACTACGTCGAAAATGGTTTGCTGCCGGAGAATCCATTCCAGGTACTCGATGCCGAAGGTGTCGGCTATCTCATCCGCTTGGCCGTTGAAAAAGGCCGTCAGACCCGCCCCGAACTCGAAGTCGGTATTTGCGGCGAACATGGTGGTGATCCGAAGAGTATCGCCTTCTGCCACAGCGCGGGATTGAACTACGTAAGTTGTTCACCGTTCCGTGTCCCTGTTGCCCGTCTTGCTGCTGCCCATGCGGCGCTGAAGGATAAGGGTGTCAAGGTAAAAGAGGACAAGTAATTTCCTCCTGATACCGTAAAAACAAAGGGGTTACAGCTCACGTGGGCTGTAACTCCCTTTTGTTTCGGCTGTACCGACGATTCCCCGCCGCTTATTGGATGATCAGTTACGCCGTGTGTGATTTCTCCTATAATGAATGTAATGAAGTTTGTAGGAATCAATTGACACTGCTATGCGGCGACAATCATTTAATGGCGGATTAACCCGCCCAATTCGCGTTCGGCCTGCGCCAAATCGACCAGCAGCGCCGCCCTATGCACCACCGACAGCCCAAAATATACCGCGCTTTGCGCCACCGCCTGCTTATCTACCCAGACCGTCGGCAGTCAGTAGGAAACGGCGCAGCCATACACCTGTGCTTTTTCTAGGCATAGGTATTTTGACCTTCATAGCGATGGCCTGTGCCGCTGTTACGTTAGGCATAGGGATGGTTTATGCGGGTGGCGTGCTGCCGGGAGTGCAATCAGCCGGTGTTGATCTCGGTGGCATGTCCCAGAGTGAAGCCGTGCGAGCTTTGCAAACGCACTGGCAGCAAATCATCGTCCGCGATGGTCAGCGGGCATGGAAACTTGATCCAGCGACGTTGGGTATTACATTGGATGCCAGTACGACAGCCAATTCAGCTTTTGCGGTTGGTCGTAGCAATCTGGGAAACGCCTTGCCAGCTATCCTCGGTCATGTGGATGTCCTGCCAACCGTAAATGTTGATCTCACAGCGGCGGAAAATGGATTGCGCGCGGCGGCTGCTCAATTTGAACAGGCACCTGTTAATGCAGGTGTTCAATTTGTGAATGGACAGGTTGCTGCTACAGCTCCGGTAAACGGACGGCAGGTGGATATTGCCGGGACGATTGCCCAGCTTCAACAGAATGCAGGTACAGTTTTAGCCGATGGAATGCTCGAACTCGTGATGCAAACCGTACAACCCAATGTAACGGATTCCACGCCTATTCTGGAGCAAGCCCAACGACTGCTGGCAAACCCGCTCGATATTCGTGTCTTTGATCCAGTGACAGGCGATTCAGTTTACTGGTCATTGCAGCCTGCCCAATGGAGTCAATGGCTGACTGCTGCGCCTTCCAGTAATGGTTTTGCGGTAACTGTTACCGATAGCGCTGTTCGTGATTATCTGACTCAGCAGTCATCTGTAAGTTTTGACCCCAGTCGCTATTTGAAGATGGATGACGCGGTGACGAGTATTCAGAACGCCATCGAGCAGGGCAGCACAACCCCGTATGTTCGCGTCTACCATCATGACGGACAGCATGTGGTGCAGCCAGGTGAAACCATCACCAGCATTGCCTGGGATACGGGCGTTCCCTATCTCTATATCGAACATGCCAATAATGGTCTGACCAGTGTTTCGCCCGGACAAACCATCACGATTCCCACACCAGATACCTTTATGCCCTATCCGGTTGATCCGGACAAACGCATTGTGGTCAGCATTAGCCAGCAAAAGACCTGGGTTTACGAAAATGGTCAGGTCAAATGGACATGGGCGACCAGTACTGGCATTCCGGATAGCCCGACCTGGCCCGGAATTTATCAGATTATCTCGCATGAACCGAATGCCTATGCCGGAAACTGGAATCTGTGGATGCCGGATTTCATGGGGGTCTACCAGCCGATTCCCGGTGCCGATTTCACCAATGGCTTTCATGGCTTTCCGACCAGAGGGGGCAGCCAGCTTCTCTGGACGAACAGTCTAGGGACAAAAGTGACGTATGGCTGTATCCTCCTGAGCAACGAGAATGCTCAGGCGCTCTATAACTGGGCTGAGGAAGGCGTTGTAGTCGAGATACAGGCTTAATATGCTGCAACTTTCCCAATTGAGGATGCGTATACGCTGATAGACAGAAGGATGAATGTAAACGGTTCCCGGTTTTCCCTTGTATGAAAGGCATATCGTATGCTTCCGGTAAACACCCTTCAACCTATTCGGAATAAAGCCTATATCACCTATGGCTTAATCGTCGTTAACGCGCTGGTGTTCTTATGGGAAATCGCCCAGCCCACCAGCGCACTCAATGCCGCTTTTTTCAAATATGCGGCGGTGATGTGTCAGGTCGCTCAGAATCCCATTGCTGGCGAGTCCTTCCTCGGTATCTTCCGCAGCATGTTTTTTCACGGAAGCTGGACTCATCTTGTTGGCAACATGACCTTCCTCTGGATTTTTGGTCGTAATGTCGAAGATTATTTCGGACATCGCAAATTTTTGCTGCTGTATGTCATCTGGGGCTTCATCGCGGCTTTTGCCGAAACACTGGTCAATTCTGGGCTTTGCGTCCCGATGATCGGGGCCAGTGGCGCGATTGCGGGCGTACTGGGAAGCTACCTTATCCTCTACCCCGGAACGCGGGTGCGGGTGCTGGTGATTTTCTTCCGCTTCTTCCCACGCTTTTATGATGTTCCCGCGCTGGTGGTACTGGGCTTCTGGTTCGTCATTCAGCTCTTCAATGGCATCGCTTCGTTAGACCCGAACGTGCTTGGTGGCGGAGTAGCCTTTTTCGCTCATATTGGCGGATTTGTCGGCGGGTTGGTATTCGCCTTCATCTATCTGATGTTCTCGAAACCGCCGGAGCGCGTGACTTACATCGATTAGAACGAGGTACTTTAGGACAGAAAATAAAAGGGGAAGCCTGAGCAGGTTTCCCCTTTTTGTTATAGCTAATCCATCTGAGGGTTATTTTGCCCGTTGCCATTCAGGTAACGGGTGCTTTCCATCGCGCGAACAGTGGCGCTGAGTTCCTTGCGCCGAGCTTCGACCAAGGCATTAACCAGCTTGGTCTGCATGGTGAGCGCGTCGGTCAGACCATCCACTTTACGGTGCAGGTCAGCTATTTCGACTTCGCTTTTCAGATTAACCTGATAATCATTCTGAGCAACCGCCCGATCTTTAGCCGCTTGCCGGTTCTGAGACATCAGAATGACGGGGGCTTGCAAGGCCGCCAGCGTACTGAGCGTGAGGTTGAGCAGAATGAATGGAAAAGGATCAAAGGCTTTAATGCCCATAAAGGCATTTATCCCGATCCAAACGGCCATAAGCGCACAGAAAAAGATGATAAACCGCCAACTACCCGCCATCGTGGACAGCTTGTCCGATAAACGATCACCCAGAGAGGCGTGTTCGTCGATGTCCTCGTACACGTCATCAGTAACGATGCGCGGACGTAGATCGCTAATCAGCTTTTGGGCTTCAGGGCTGAGCAGGCTCTTGAGTTCTTCAATTTCGTCAATAAGATCCTGGATGTGCTCATCCGGGTCTTCCACAGGAGCAACGGCAAGGCGATTCAACAGTAAGTCGTTGTACATGGTGATCTCCATACAAGATGATTACAGATAGACACAGCGGAATAGTATCTTCAGCCTGTATCCACACAGATAACAATGGGCTATTCAGTTGTCAGGTGTGGAACTCGCCACCGGAGCTACAGACGGCAATAACGCGCCTGGCTTCCCCGTGTGGCTTCATCTTGATGAAGTGGGGTCTACAGCCGGGGTGTGCTATTGCCGCCACCTAAGGGTGGCTGTTCCTGGTAATTACTACTACCCTCGGTCATTTCAACCTTCTATAAAACATTAACAAGCCGAATTAGGTTTTGGAAGCCTAACCCAATTAGATAATAAGCCCTTTTCAGGATTTGTAAACCCCTCAAAAGCGGCTGGTGTGGAAATTCAAACGTTTTTCACAGTAGGGAAAATAAAAGAGCAGGTTACTGAAGATAATCTGCTCTTTAAAGAGGCGACGGCCGGATTTGAACCGGCGCATAAGGCTTTTGCAGAGCCTCGCCTTACCACTTGGCCACGTCGCCATTGAGAGGTGATTATAATGGTTGAGCAAGGCACTATCAAGTCTTAATTGTCCCCTTGCGGATAATCTCAAAACCAGCCACAATAAATCGCATGAACGATCAACTTGACCCAAATCTCGAATCAAATCAACCTGACGAAACCGCGTCCGTTGAGTCTCAATTGCCGGAAGATGACCTGCGCTATGCTCCACCTGTCGCAGCCGTCGAAGCACCTGTTGAGTCTGTACTTGACTCGGAGGTTGAGGCTGAGATTGAAAATGAGACATCCGTTACAGATGGGCTGGATATCGAAGCAGCTTTAGCCGCTGTTTCCAGCCTCAGCGATATGGTTGCCGAACAGGAAGCCGCTGAGCAGGCGCGAATCGCTAAAGAAGAAGTCGAAGCCCAGCTTCGTGCGGAACGTCAGGCGCGGCTTGACCACCCGGAACGCTTTTTCCCGGTTCCACCCATGACGACCCTTCATCGTGGACAGTTAGCCTCGTTGGTTCCAGCGGTGTTTTTGATTCTGGTCGGCGTATGGCTGACTTTCAGCCTGACAACCACTAAGACTCTGCCGGACACGGGCTTGTTGGTCTTGGTGATTGCAGGTGGCTTCACCCTTACATTCTTGTTTCGCTGGCTCAGTTCAGGACGATGGGCGCGTGGTTCATTGTTCTTCGCGCTCGCGCTGCTGTTGTGTGGCATCGTTGCCGCTTTTCTCCTGCAATCCACAACCCCCGGCATTGCGGGCGGATGGCCGCTGCTGATCGTTGCACTTGGCACAGCCATTATTCTGACGGCACTGTTCTCCCAGCCTGTTGAGCGTCGGCTGATTTTACCCGGCATACTATTGATTGCAGCAGGTATCGCCGGACTCGTGATTTCGCTTAATCTCCTGAGTGGTGATTTTGTGGCAACCGCCGCGTCACTCTGGCCTGTTGCCATTGTCATCATGGCAGTAATCTGGCTGCTTCCGGTCATTTTCAGACAGAGGCAGTAGTGCGTATTGCCGTTGATGCCAGCCGGTCTACCGTTCAGCGTGTAACCGGGACAGAACATTACGCCATCGAACTCATTCGAGCGCTCATCCGTCTGAATACACATCATCAGATGACCTTGTATTTTCGCGACGCTCCAGCGGCGGATTTATTTCCCGCCTCTCAAAATGTCGAATATCGAATGATCCCCTTTCGCCGCGCCTGGACGCATATGCGCTTTGCCGCTGAACTCTGGCGTGATAAACCAGATGTCACTTTTGTCCCCGCGCACACCCTTCCAATACTATTTCCGGGACGAGCAGTCGTGACTGTTCACGATTTAGGCGCCCGTCGCGCCGCTATCATTCTGGCGGATAGTCAGGCGACTGCAAGCGACTTAACACGCTTCTATGGAACGCCACCGGATAAAATCAAAGTAGTCTATCCCGGTGTAGAAAAGCCACCGGTAGGCGATATTGAAGCGACAAAACGAAAATATAGTTTGCCAGAACGTTATTTTCTGTTTATTGGGACATTGCAGCCGCGTAAAAATATCACCCGAATCGTGCAGGCATATCAACGCTGGAAAGGCGCTCATCCGAGCGACTCAATTGGGTTAGTGTTGGCAGGCGCTAAAGGCTGGCTGTTTGATCCAAAATGGATAGAGGGAGTGGGCGGCATCGTTCTGCCCGGTTATATTGACGATATGGACAAAGGCGCTTTATACAGCGGCGCACAAGCCCTCATATTTCCTTCGTTATATGAAGGCTTCGGCTTCCCCGTCATTGAAGCTATGCACTGCGGCACACCTGTCATTACGAGTAACACCTCCAGCTTGCCTGAATTGATGGGGGATGCGGGTATATTCGTCAATCCATTAGAGGTCGATGAAATTGCTGCTGCGATGACCCGTGTTTCCGGTAATCCCGATTTGCGTCAGCAGTTGAGTGAGCGCGGTTATCAACAGGCAGCGAAATTTACCTGGGAAATTGCCGCCCAACAAACGTTGAATGCTCTGGAACTCGCGGTGCAGCAATCATGACCGAACGTTTTCTGGTTGTTCAGCTTGGTGATATTGGCGATTTAATCCTTTCCACGCCTGCCTTATCTGCTTTGCGGGAAGCACATCCTGACGACCATATCACCCTCTTAACTACCAGTCACAGCAGTGCTGTTGTGGAAGGTATCGGTCTGGTCGATGAAATCATTACGTTTGAGCGGCAAAACTTCAATAACTCGACTGCCTTTTTCAAACCTGCTAATTTGCGCCGAATATTTAGTTTGCGTCGCAATCCCTTCGACACCGTTCTGTTTTTTCATCATTTCACGCTCAAGCTCGGTACGCTCAAATTTGCGCTGATAGGTCTTGCCAGCGGTGCAAAGCGCAGTATCGGATTGGAAAATGGCAACGGCTGGTTTCTAACAGAGCGCATCGCGGATGAAGGTTTTGGCGCACAGCATCAGGCTCAATATTGGCTGAATCTGGTTGGACTGACGGGTGCTGATTCATCTCCACGACCAGCGAGAATACAAATTGGATCGCCTCCAGAAATCTTTGCCACCGAAACCCCACCGCCCAAAAAGATTGTCATTCACCCCGGCAGCGGCGGTTACAGCCTGGCCCGACGGTGGGAGGCAGAGCAATTCGCGACTGTCGCCGATGCCCTTCATGAACGTTATAACGCGCAGATTGTGCTGGTGGGCGGCACGAATGATAACGGTCAGGCTGTGAAAGCCGCCCTGAAATCGCCTGTGCTTGACCTCACTGGACAGACAACCTTAAGCCAATTGGCAGGTGTCATCCAGCAAAGTGATTTGTATATTGGTGCGGACAGCGGTGTGATGCATCTCGCGGCAGCAGTCGGAACGCCAGTGGTCGCCATCTTCGGGCCGAGTAATGCCGATGCTTACGGCCCCTGGTCGCCGGATGGCAAAATCGTGGTCGTCCGCAGCGCGCCGGAGTGCAGTCCATGCAGCTATGTCAATCATGGCATCGGCTTGCGCGAAGGTTGCCCCGCCCGAACCTGTATGCGCATGGTCACAGCCGCGTATGTCATTAACGCCGCAAAACGCCTTCTGGATGGCGAACCCGTTCCCGAAAAATCTGTTTTGCCCCGAAGTCGCTTCCCAAAGCGCATTTCCATACTCGGCCTGCCTGTTGATGCCATCACCTATCCCGAATGGCTGGATTTGATTGCAGGATGGGTCAAGGATAAGACAGTGCATCATGTCTGCACTATTAATCCCGAATTCATGATGATCGCCCAACAAGATGTCAATTTCCGCAACATCCTTTCCCGTGCTGATCTCTGTGTGCCGGATGGAGTAGGGCTGCTGTGGGCGGCTCGTCATCTGGGAAAACCGCTTCCGGAGCGTGTCACGGGTTCAGATGGTGTACCCATCATTGCTGAACGAGCCGCACAGACCGACTGGCGTTTATTTTTGCTCGGCGCTGCCCCCGGTGTTGCCGATAAAACAGCCGAGATACTGCGGTTGAGTCATCCTGCGCTGCAAATTGCTGGCATTTATGGCGGCAGTCCTGCGTCTGATGAAGAAGATGCCATTGTAGAGCGGATTAACGCCAGCAATGCCGATATCCTCTTTGTGGCCTACGGAGCGCCAGAGCAGGATAAATGGATTGCCCGGAATCTACCGCGCCTCAACGTCAAAATGGCGATGGGCGTAGGTGGCGCGTTTGATTTCATCGCAGGCATCATCCCACGTGCGCCTCTCTGGATGCAGCATATGGGACTCGAATGGTTGTATCGCCTCTATTTGCAGCCCTGGCGCATCGGACGGATGATGCGTTTGCCGCGTTTTGTGCTGGAAGTCCTGCTGCGTGGTGAACGATAACCTGTCCGATTAAACAGGTTCCTCCTGTTCATGTACTCATTTCCCCGAAAACCCAACCTGTGTCAGAATCAGTCTTATGAACAATCAGGTAATTGCCATGACGGAAGCAGAAAACAGCGATTTCGAGACTTCTGATATTCAACAGATCGCAGCCGTAGAGGATACCGCTTCGGCGATTGAAGCCGAACGAAGGCGCTTGGCTGAGATGCTGCAAGGGCATATCATTGAACCGCTGAATTTGCTGCTGGCACAGGCGCACGTATATGAACAAACTTTAGGTGCAGCTCCTCAGGCACGTATGGCGGTTTCCGTTCTGGCGAGTCTGGCGCGTCAGACTTTGCAGCAGGCGCGTGATCTGGAAGCGAATCTCCACCCCGCCATTCTGGAAACGCTTGGCCTCGAAGCCGCTCTGGAAACATTTGCCAGTCAGGAAATGCGTACCCGCAATATACCCATCAAACTGTTCGTGCAGCGTCTGACAGACCGTTTGCCTCACCCCGTCGAATTGGCCTTATTCAGAGGAACACAGGACGGATTGTATCAAGCGGTTCGCGAACAGGCATCTCAAGTCACTATTCGGTTGGAATGCCGTGATGAATGGCTGAATTTTTCTCTGGAGCACAACGGTTTGGGAGATGAGACGAGTGAAACGGCTCTCGCTGCTTCTCGCCAGCGTATTGAATCCCTCGGCGGAACATTTGAAATCGAGTCATCACCGGAAAACGGAACGACCTTCTTTATTTCCTTCCCTATGAAAACGGCGGCAGAACTGACCGCACGTGAATTGGAAGTTGTTCAGTGCTTGGTACAAGGCTTGAGCAATAAACAAATCGCGCTTGAGCTGGGTGTCAGCGCCCGGACGGTCAATTTCCACCTCGACAATATTTATTCCAAATTAGGCGTAAGCACCCGAACTGAAGCCGCGATTTATGCGCTGCGGCAGGGTTGGGTAACTGGTTAAACGAACAGGATTAAAACTGGCTGGATACTCGTTTTGATAAACCCTCGATTATGAAACAATGTCTGCATCGAGCGTTTGTCAGCACAGGAGAACAGCACTATGCGCGGTGATTGGAAAGATCAACGGCTAAATGAGCACTATCAGAGAAATATCATGCAGCAGGCCGAACAGGAACGTCTTATTCAGCCAACCAACCAAAATCGCACCCTTTATCTGCGTATTCTGGTCATCCAAACCTGGCTGGAAAGCCTACTCCACCCACGTCGTTTTGCTATCTATGAGTCTGAACCTGTCCTGAAAACACAGAATTTACGAACGGTCAAATAAGACCGAAAGGAGCAATCACATGAATGA
>JBGAGR010000151.1:0-18682 GCA_044226645.1 Aggregatilineales bacterium | reverse complement strand
CCGACACCTTGTCTCTCCTCTTGACACGCATCTCAGAAGGAATGACCTTATGTCGGGTGCGCAAACGTCGTCAGCGTCCTGCTTTCTTTCAATCGCTGGAGGCTTTTCTCTTTGCCTCCTAAAGGTAATGCCTATGGGCGGTTCACGAACCGCCCCTACAAAACCCGGTTCATCTTTTCCGCTTGAAGTAGTCACCATTTGCTTTGCAACCGCTGCCACTTATCGGATGCGGCACTAAGCTGATACTCAGTTTATCCCTCGAAAGCGGCTAACTCGGAGAAGGTGTCCTTCAGGGCAGGATAGAGGGCGCGGAAGGACGGGTATAGACGTTCATAATCCGCTATGCCTGCCGCGTCGGGCTGGACAGTATCGACTTTGCGCACCATCTGGGCACAGGCGGAAGGTACATCGGCATAAGCACCTGCACCGACTGCCGCTAGAATCGCTGCTCCGAGGGCTGCGCCTTCGCTGGTGTTAACGGTATAGAGCGGAATGCCCATGATGTCGGTGGTCAACTGCCGCCAGATAGGGCTGTTGGCTGCGCCGCCGCTAATGACTGCTTCGGAGGGATTTACGCCGAGTTCGCGCAGGAGTTCAAACAGATCGCGCATCCCGAAGGATACGCCTTCCATCACTGAACGGATGAAATGGGGCAGGCCGTGACGCAGTGTCAGACCAACGAAAGCGCCACGCGCTAAGGGGTCAGGATGGGGATTACGTTCGCCGGAGAGATAGGGCGCGAAGAGCAGTCCCAATGCACCGCGCGGGACGGATTCGGCGTGGCGATTGATGTCGTCATAACTCATGTCCGGGGCGAATTCGTCATGCAGCCAGCGTAAACCGCCCGCCGCACTGAGCATCACGCCCATATGAAACCATGTCCCCGGCATCGGGCCGCAGAAGGTGTGCAAACGTCCATCGGGTTCGGGCGCGTAACGGTCACTGACGGCATAAGCTACGCCAGATGTACCGACGGTCAAGCTGGCCTGTCCCATCGAGACAATGCCGTTGCCGACTCCGCCTGCGGGTTGATCGCCTGCCCCGCCGACAATGGGTGTTCCGGCTTTCAATCCGGTGACAGCGGCGGCTTCTTCGCTGACATAGGCGCAGACTTCCGGCGATTCGCAGAGATCGGGCAGCCATGCGCGGGGAATATCGAAGGCGGCTAACATTTCGTCTGACCATTGGCGCTTGCCGATGTCGATGAGGGACATGCCGGAACCATCGGCTACGTCAATGACGAACGCGCCGCTCAGTTTGTAGCGCACATAATCTTTGGGCAGCAGGACATGGGCGACTTGCTTATATATATCCGGCTCATTTTCGTGAACCCAGAGCAGTTTAGGCGCGGTAAATCCGGGCAGGAGCATCGTGCCGATGACCTGATAAAGATGTTTCGCGCCGACTCGTTCAGTGACGGCGGCACACTGCGGGGCGCTACGTCCATCGTTCCATAAAATAGCGGGGCGGAGCGGCTTACCATTTTTGTCGAGCGTGGTCAGACCATGCATCTGTCCGGTGAGGCCGATAGCGGCAATCTGGTCAGCGGGAACGATCTTGAGGACATCGCGCAGGGCGGCACTGCTGGCCAGCCACCATTCTTCGGGGTCTTGCTCCGACCATAATGGACGTGGGGTTGAGAGGTTATGGGGATAACTTTTGCTGGCGACGACATTGCCGGTTTCGTCGATGACCAATGCTTTGGAAGCGGTTGTACTGACATCAATGCCAATGAAATAGCGAGACATAAAAGGCTCCACAATTGATTATTGATAATTTCAAAGTGCCGCCAAGTGTACCCAACAAAGGACACAAAAACGAACCGCAGAGAAGATTTTTAACGCAAAGGCGCAAAGAGGCAAAGACGCAAAGAAAGAGAAGAAGTTAACGCAGAGTTTCAGAGATTCAGAGCAGCAGAGGGAAAGCGTCGGGTTGTAAGGCGCGTTCTCAGGTTAGTATCGGTGGGTGTTTCATATTTCAATGGAGCAGCAATGCAGATTATTCTGAGCGAAATCGCGGTGGATACATGGCCTCTCGGACTGGGAATTTTTATCGTGATGGGGATCATGGTGGGATACCGAAAACGCAGTCTCTCCTATGTGATATGCTTCATCGTTTTTAGTGTCTATCTGCTGCTGGTGCTGGATAAGGTGTTATTTCCCATCGCCATCAGTGGGAGTTATGCCGATGCGATGCGACAGTATCCGTCATACACGCCAATGGTCAATCTCACCCCCTTCAATTTCGATTTCTCGGAAGCCCCTGAGCTGGTATTCCGGCAGATTTTCCAAAATGTACTGCTCACGATTCCCTTCGGATTCGGAATCAACTTCATCACGCCGATTCGTCCGAAAGATTTCCGCTGGTTGGCTCCGGCAGTCGGGGTTGGAATCGAGGGCATACAGTTCATTGTGTCCCTGCTGCTGGGCTACTACTACCATGTGATTGACATCAACGATGCGATATTGAATGCACTGGGCGTATTCATCGGATTTTTGATTTTTTATGTCTTCGCACGGGTGTATCTGTGGATGACGAGGCGGATACAGGTTGGGGGATTCGCGGGGTATGTTTATGGGGTTGCGGGGAAAGTACAGCCAGCCGAGAAATAACCGAGGGAATGGTCGATTTTGCAGATTGGGCGCAACATGTTGCGCCCCTACAGAAAGCATATCCCCAACATTCGTACTCCCATAACTGATATTCCTACAACCAGCGGGTTTCAATCAATTGATACGGGTCGGTGGTATAGACGCGGTAGATGATCTGCCCGGAGAAGGCCAGCATATCACTCATACGCTCATGGATGGCGGCGTGGGTGATGTGTCCTAAAACGTCATCTGGCGCAACCCATTCGGTTTCGGGACTCTCGTGGCTGGTAGTGAGTTCGCCCGAAACATAAGCGCAGGAAAAAGCGAAAATAACTTTGGTGGGCGGCTTGATATTGGAATAAATCCCCATCAGCTTGTCTACTTCTATGCTGACACCCGCTTCCTCGCGGATTTCGCGTTCGAGCGCATTGGTCAGCGATTCGCCTTCTTCGACCTGTCCACCGGGCATCTCCCAGCCGCGTTTGGGACTGCGTACCATGAGGATGCGTCCGTCGGGGTGGCGTACCAAGCCGGAAGCAGCAACTATGTGTTTGGGGGGGATAAAAGACTGCATAAACTGCTGCATCTCGTTCGTTTTCATCTGAATGCAAGTGTAACGCAAAACAAAAACGCCGCTGTGACACGGCGTTTTCGATGATATGCAGTTGTTGATTTTCCTGTAAATCAGTAAGCGGGCACAGCACTGCTGTGCCCCTACGAAAGCCCATCATTTCCTTTTACAGGTATTTAGTGACCTGCGATGATGACTGGCTCTTCACCCGGTTCACGCTTGCGGGGTTTCGGCAGCAGCAGGGAGCAGATTGCGCCGCCTGTGACGAAGACTGCCGCGACACCTGTTGCTGAACGCCCGGCTGTCGAGAAGCCGACTGCCAGCGCATTCTGAATATCTGCGCCGAGGATTTTTGCGTCTGGCGCGAGATCGGTCTTGATTTGTTCGACGACAGCCGGATCACTCAGATCGACACCCTGTCCCTTCAGCATTGTCTTTGCGAAAGCAGGCATTTGATCGAGCGCACTTTGGACGACATCGGTACTGCCGCCGAAGCCCTCATTGTCGTCCAGTCCTTTCTCGATGCCTTGCTTGGCAACCGTGGCGAAGCTGGCAATCTGCTTGCCGAAGACCTGGGCGGCAGTCGAGATATTGGTGTTAGCGGCGACACGATCTCCAAAATCGGTGAAGGCAGTGGATTGCTCCACGAGCGGCTTGGCTTCACTGGCGAAGGTGCTGAACATCACCGCGCCGATGATGGCAATACCGAGTGACGCGCCTAACTGACGCAGGGTATTATTCGCGCCGGAAGCAACACCTGCTTTTTCCGGCGGAATATCGGAGAGGATGAGGTTGGTGAGCTGCGCAATCGCCAGACCGATTCCCGCGCCGTACAGCAGGAAGGATGGTATAAAGGCGGTGTAGTCCATATCGACATAAAAGATGCGGCTCATCCAGAAAAGCGCGACGGCCTCACAGACCATACCTGTCGTGACGACCCACTTGGCACCAAATCGGCTGGACAGCACACCGGCAAGCGGCGCGACAATCATGACGGCGATAGCGAAGGGCAGGAAGCGTATACCCGTTTCGAACGCGCCCAGACCTTTCGCCAATTGGAAGAAGATCGACAGCACCAGCACCACGCCGAATTCACCGAGCGCGACGATGAGAACTGTCATGAGACCGTAGCGGAAACTGGGATACTTCAGCATCCCGAATTCAAAGAGCGGTTCACCGCCGCGCCGTTCTTCCCAGATTTCAACGATGATGAAGATGATGAACATGACCGCGCCGAAAATGAAGGTAAAGGGGATAAAGGATGGTGTTCCGGCGGGGATGGCTGTCGTCCCGGCAGCAAGCTGTGGATAACTGAGCGAACCGACAGTGAAGACTTTTTTGGCTTCCAGCCAGCCGTAGTTCTGCCCTTCAATCGCACCAAAGACGATTGAACCCAGTGCCAGCGAAGCGAGCGTGATGCCTAACCAATCAATTTTGTGCTTGATCGATTTATCGCGCGATTCGCGGATTGCCCAGAAGGCTCCGGCGATGGCTATCGCGCCGATGGGGACGTTGATGAGGAAGGCCAGCCGCCACGATTCCGCCAGAACGCCATTGCCGTATTCGATGAGCCAGCCGCCCAGAATCGGGCCGAGCGCAGCGGATACCCCGGCTGTCGCGCCCCAGATGCCGAAGGCGATGCCGCGTTCACGACCTTTAAAGGTGGATGAAATGATGGAGAGCGTGGAGGGGGACATCATCGCGCCGCCCATGCCCTGCATCCCCCGGAAGAAAACCACCATGCCGATGCTGGTTCCGAGACCCGTACCGAGCGAGCCGATGACGAACACCAGCGCGCCGAGCACAAAAATGGTACGTCGCCCGTACTGGTCGCCGAGCTTGCCCCAGGTGATGAGCGCCGCGCCGAAAACGAGCGAATAAATCGAGTTGACCCATTCGGCATCGGCAAAGGAAGCGTTAAAAGTGGAACGAATAGCAGGGAAGGCGATATTGACAACGGTGCTGTCAATGACGATGAGCATCAGGCTGAGGCTGAGCAGGAGCAAGGCTATCCAGCGCCGTTTGTAGGCTGCTTCTTCAGCAGCCGTCATGGGCGCAGCAAAAGAGTGTGAGGCCATAGACCGTTAAATCCTCGATTTCTGATTGTGTTGACTTGTGATTAACGTTAGAGACTATCCGCGAATACGGATGTGCGATGGTTTTTGTTCATTAGCCCGGCTTAAGCAGCCGTTCGAAACCTTTCGTGTATTGGTCAATACGTTCATCCAGATGTTCTTCCCAGTATTCAGGAGTGGCATCAGGATAAGTTGCTTTGAAGACATTCACTGAACAAAATATGCTTCCTGCAATCATCTCTGTCGGCATATCTTGAGCAATTTCTCCTCGTGCTTTTCCTTCATTGATGATGGCATAAAGCAGCACGTTTATATGGTGTTTTTTCTCGGCAATTGCAGGATTAGAACGTATCAACCTATGCATCAGGTCATGGTCTATCATAGCCATTGGACTATGGGGAGAGTGACGAGCCTCCAGCAGCAACCGAACCACTTCTAAAAGCTGGTCACGAGTGTTACCCTCACGGGATGTCTGGAGATGTTCTTCCAATAAGCCCATCGCGCTGATGAGGATTTGAGCAACCAGTTCCTCTTTACCCGCAAAGTGCTGATAAAGAGTTGGTTTGGCAACGCCCACCGCCTCCGCCAATTCATCCATACTCATGGCATCATAGCCATAATTGCGCAGGAGGTCTCCCGCACTGCTTAAAATGGCTTGTTCGCGCTGTTTCCAGACCTTCTCTTTAAAGGACAATTTCAGCATTGCACCTCACTTCCCTAATGGATTTAACTTCCAGGTTCATTTTACTACCGACCAGTATTCTGTCAACAAGCAAATAAAAAATGGGGTGGCGAATTGAATGATTACAAACCGGGCGCAACATGTTGCGCCCCTACAAAGCATATCGCCGATATTTGGCACTCCCAACAAAAAACGCCGCGTTGATGTGCGGCGTTTGGAAATATTCGGAAAGACGGAAATCAGGGGGATTGTTCGGAGACGACGCGGCCTTCGCTGATGAAGGAAACGCCTTCTGTGCCGCGGCTGCTGACCATGACGGCTTCGACAACGGGTTCATACACAGGTGATTCAGCGCCCCATTCGACCATGAAGTTCGCGCCCCATCCAGCGGAAGTATCGCTGCTGGCGACCACAAAGCCCGTCGTTGCCATCGCTTTAAGCTCGACAGGCTGGTCAACATAATCTTTCACCAGTGCGCCATCGGTATCATAGTAGCGTACCGATTTGATGATGATGCTGTGATCCGGGTCGGTGTTGTGGATAGCCAGAGTCGTGGTTAAGGGCAGGACTTGATCGCTGGTGCCGAAGAATATCTCGGAATAGGCGGGCACAAATATGACCTGCCCGGTCACGATATTCAGGCTGTTGACATGAGCCTGTAGAGTCGGAAGCGGCTGTTGAACGAGCTGGCTGGAATTATTGCTGCACCCGCTCAGAAGGATGCCCAGCACAACCAGACTGAGGAAGATGATTGATTTCACGATCAGCCCTTTCTAATGGTCATGGATAAACTGAAAAGAATCGATCTGATTTTAAGCGGACACGATGTCCCAAAGGGAGGCTTCGCACTATCATGTCCCTACAAAATGCAGCTGAATCTAGCTGGTTTGTCCGTTAATTTTTGGAACATCATCCTGATTAGCACTTTCCAACTTCTGCCGCACCTGCTCCTGCATCGGTTTGTTGGCGAGGATTAACACTTTGTCTCCGACCTGAATGATGGTATCACCACGCGGTACAACCATACCACCTGTACGCCCAATTAGCATCATGAGGCTTTCTTCTGGCAGATGCAAATCGAGGATTTGTTTGCCCACAACGGCTGAACCTTCGGGTATGGTCACTTCAAAGAGGCCGTTCGAGATGTCACCATCGCTCAGCATAAAGTTCATGGGAGACTGCGGCTGGACAGAAGCATCATAGACACCCAGCCATTTTGCCACCCGTACCACGAGAGTCCCTTGCAGTAAAACCGACAAAATGACGATGAAGAAAACCAGGTGAAAAATGCTGTCCGATTTTTCAATGCCTGCCAGCAGCGGGAACGTCCCCAGCACAATCGGCGCGGCTCCACGCAAACCGACCCAGGACACAAACAGCTTATCCCGCCAATTGAATTCGCTGAAGGCCAGCGCGATAAAAACACTTAAGGGACGAGCGATCAGAATAAGGAACAGCGCAACCGAGACTCCGGTCAAGGCTACCGAAGGCAGACGCGACGGAAAAACCTGCAACCCTAAGGTGACAAACATGATGATCTGCATCAGCCAGGCCACGCCATCATGAAATTGGAGCAGACTGCGCTTATGAATAAAACCACGCTGCCCCATGACGACACCGGCGACATAAACCGCCAGAAAGCCATTTCCATGCAGCATCACGGCTGCACCGTAAGTCAACAGGACTGCTGCGACGGTCAGGACAGGATATAAGCCATCGTATTCCAGCCGCAGACGGTTGATGACAAAAATGATGATTCTGCCGATGGCATAGCCGATCAGCAGTCCGCCAGCCATCTCCAGTAGAAATTCCGGCACGAGGCTGATAACCGATTGATCGGGATGCTCAATCAGTTCGATCATGCCGATGGTGAGAAAAACTGCCATCGGATCATTGCTGCCGGATTCGAGTTCCAGCAGCGGCTGCAAATGCCCTTTCAGATTCACCTTCTGACCGCGCAGCACCGAAAATACGGCGGCAGCATCGGTTGAGGAGATGATTGTGCCGAGCAGGATGCCTTCCAGCCAGGTGAAGCCAAAAAAGGTGGATGTAAACCAGCCAATCGAGAGCGCGGTGATGATTACGCCCAGTGTCGAGAGTATCAGACCCGGCTTGAGTATAGGGCGGACATGCTGCCAGGGCGTATCCAAGCCACCGGAGAAGAGGATAAAAGCCAGCGCCAAAACGCCTATCGACTGCGTAAACCAGGGATAATCGAAATGCAGACCACCGGGGCCATCCGAACCCGCCAGCATCCCCAGTCCGAGAAACAAAAGCAGAGCAGGCACACCAAAGCGAACGGCAGCTTTACTGGCAAATATACTGAGCAGGAGAAAAATTGCGGTTCCGGCGAGGATGTGTTCGATGGGAATATTCATCAGAGCAGCGGGGATACAAGACTAAGACGTGAATTGTTCAAATAGACACCTCCTGAAACATGATCTTTATTGTTATACATATGCTGTATATTCATAATGATATACGAATATTGTGTCACTGTCAATTACCAATTTTTCGGGATTCAGGAAATCAAAAACGCCGCGAGGGTCAGCGGCGTTTCCGTTATATCAAAATAGGGTCTACAGATAATCGCGCAGTTGACGGGCGCGGCGCGGGTGACGCAGACGGCGCAGGGCGCGGCCTTCAATCTGGCGGATACGTTCGCGGGTAAGGCCGAATTTCTGTCCGACTTCTTCGAGCGTGTAGCAGCGTCCATTTTGCAGACCGAAGCGCAGGCGCAGGATACGGGCTTCACGCGGGGTCAAGGTGCTCAGAACGGCTTCGATCTTTTCACGCAGCATATTTTCGTCGGCGTGCTGGGTGGGGGTGGGCATGGAGTCATTCTCGATGAAGTTGCCGAGTTCGCTGTCTTCGTCATCACCAACGGGATGTTCCAGACTGAGGGGCTGCCACGATACGCGCAGCATCCACTGGATTTTGCGGGGTTCGACCTGCATTTCCTGAGCGATTTCATCCGGGCTGGGCTTGCGTCCGTATTCCTGTTCCAACTGGCGTGCGACGCGGTACAGGCGGCGGATGCGGTCACTCATGTGGACGGGAACGCGGATGGTGCGTCCCTGGTCGGCAATGGCGCGGGTGATGGTCTGGCGAATCCACCATGTGGCGTAAGTGCTGAAGCGGTAGCCGCGACGATAATCGAATTTCTCAACGGCTTTCATCAGGCCGAGGTTGCCTTCCTGAATCAGATCGAGGAAGGGAACGCCGCGCGACATGTATTTCTTGGCGATGGAAACGACGAGGCGGGTATTGGCCTTGATGATGTGGTCACGGGCGCTGGTACCATCTTCAATGGTCAGCCGCCATTCCAGCGCGCGAGTGTGATTGGGGTCTTTCGCCAGTTTGCGTTCGGCATCCAACCCGGCTTCAAAGCGCATGGCAAGGGCGATTTCCTCTTCGGTGGTGAGGAGCGGAACCCGCGCCATTTCCTTGAGGTATAACCCAACTGTGTCGTTTGATGACAGATCGGCGACATCATAACGGTCATCCATATCGTCATCATCCAGGCTCAAATCATCATCATAATCGTCTTCGGCAAAGTCATCTTCAAAAAATGCATCGTCACTGTCCAACTCCATCAACATATCGTCGAAGGGTTCGGACTCGCCGGATTCAGGCGAATCGTCATCAAAAAAATCGTTTTCCGGTACCATTTCGACATCTGATTCGTAATCTTGCTTCTTATAGTTGACCAAGGCGAATGACCCCCTACGAGCTATTCGAGCAAATTTTTGAGTCCTGCAAGGCGCGGATCAACAGCCTCCGCAGCGCAGGTACAGGTTGAATGATTCCAGTTGGTGCCACACTCAGGGCAAAGCCCTTTACAATCCGGACGGCAGAGCACACCGCGCGTGGCTGCAATCATGACTTCAGCGCGGATCAGCGGGGCAAGATCAAGGTTGCCGTCCTCGCCGATATTGAATTCGGCGATTCTTGGGGTTCCGTAGGCATACAGTTCTTCAATATTCAGTGTGACATTAGTTGTCACAGATTCCAGACAGCGGTAACACTCGGCCTCAGTGCCGACATCCAATTTAGCCTGTACCAGGATGCCTTCACTGGCGCGGCTGAGGCGGATGGGGCCTCGAACGTATTCGACTGTAAGATCTTCAGTCACTTGCACACGGGGGACATCAAAAACTGAGTCATGGCTGTGAGCGGGACCATTGGTCAACAAAAAACCAACATTGATTTTAAGAACCCGGCTGCTCACGTATGCTTTGTTAAGCTGTCCCACCACTGATTGTCCTGTTTGTGTGAAGACCGGTTTATACAATCACTAACATTTGTTAAAAGTATAGGGAGGTTTTCCCTATTGTGTCAAGATGTGCGACAACAATCCTAACCGAATTCAAACTGATTTTATCCACTTTTTTTGCAACTGTGACTGTTTATGTCACAAGGTTAAGATTTTATGCACTCATCTGCAATCTTACTTTAGTCCTGAATTACGTAAACTTGCCTTAAGATTTTCAGAACCGTTCCAAATTGTCACAACTGGCTCACCCGAACTAACCGGGTTGATTTCCTCACAGGCGGGCGTTGTGACTCAGAAATGAGAGTCACAAGTGGCATTTATGGGATATGTAAATCAGTGTAGTGTGACAAAATCAAACTGTACCCCCCTGAAAATGGGTGCATTTTCCAAATACTGACAGACTAAGTACAAGCAAATTGATTTCGCGGGATTATGTGGGCGAAGCGGTGCTTCGCCCCTACAAAAACATCCCGCACTTTCTTTGTGGTCGTACTTAGTGGATAAGCTGAAAAAATGACCTGATTTACAGCGGACACGATGTCCCGCAGGGAGGCTGCGCACTATCGTGTCCTACACAATGCGGCTCATTTTATTTAGCTTGTCCAAAAACAGGTCATGCAGGACTGTGTCACAAAAATGAGACGCACCCGTGACGAATAATTTAGGTGCGGGCGAGGCATCTACATGCTACAATGTGCTGTATTACTTCATGCCGCAATTGGAACGCACTATGATTGGCTCACGGCTCGGTCAATACGAACTCATTGAAGAAGTTGGCAAAGGTGGAATGGCGACGGTTTACCGGGCCTACCAACCGGGTGTTGACCGTTATGTGGCTGTCAAAGTCATTCACCGTTCGATTTCTAACGACAACACCAATCTGGAACGCTTCCAGCGCGAGGCCAAACTGGTCACCAAGCTGGAACATCCACATCTGCTGCCCATTTATGATTATGATGGCACGAATGACCCGCCGTATATTGTCATGCGTTATCTGGAAAGCGGCACGCTGAAGGATGTGCTGGATCGTGGGCGGCTGCCGCATGAAGAAATTGTCTACATGCTGCGACAAATCGCCGCCGCACTGGATTATGCCCACCGCAGGGGCATCATTCACCGGGACATCAAGCCTTCCAATATTATGATCGACCAGGATGGGAATGCCTTCCTGACGGATTTCGGAATCGCCCGAATCACGGAAGCGGCGGGACATGGTTTGACACAAACCGGATACGCCGTTGGCACACCCGGTTATATGTCACCGGAACAGGGCATGGGACTGGACACGGTTGATGCTCAGGCGGATATTTATTCGCTGGGTGTCATGGTCTACCAGATGCTCACCAACAAGATGCCCTACAGCGCGGAGACACCGCTAGGGGTCATCCTGAAGCATATGAATGATCCGGTGCCGCGTGTCACGGATATTGATGCGGAAGTACCGGAAGCGGTCAATGATGTTATCGCGAAGGCGATGGCGAAAAAGCCGGAAGAGCGTTACAAAACGGCGGTGGAATTCGCCAATGCGCTGGCGGCGGCCTTGCAGGTGACGGGCAATCCCACGCCGGTCAATCTGCGGCAGGCGGCACAGGCCACTGTACAAATCGCAGTGGGCAATCGCGGTAAAAAGCAGGAAGAAATTCAGGCCACGATGTCGGCCTTTGAGGCCAGCCGTCCGGGGCGTTCCACACCAGCCAAGACGGCGATGCTGCCTGATGTGCCAACGATTATGACACCCACCGGACAGCAGGCAGCACCACCCGGCACAGCAGCGCGTCAACTGCCACTGCCTTTGATTGGCGGCGGTGTGCTGGTGGTTGTGGTCATTATTGTCGCGCTGGTGGCTTTATCGGGTGGCGGACAGGCTACCGCAACTCCAACACCTCCACCTACGACAGCGGTTGTGGCGCAGGCTGCGACAGGGACTTCAGCGCCCGTTATTCCGCCAACCAGCGCCGTACCCACTGATACGGCGACAAACGGCCCTTCGCCTACGCCGAGCCATACCAATACACCCGCGCCAACGGATACGGCGACATTAACTGACACGCCATTCCCAACAGACACATCCACACCATCGACACCTGTCGCCCAAACGCTGCGGAGCATCCCGGCGCGGTTGGGTCCCGGCACACAATATCCTGTCGTGGCGACTATCGCGCCCGATCAGGAATTGGTGATTGTCGGCATTAGCGAGGATGGCGAATGGTTCAAGATTGTGCTGGACGATGGCGGGGAAGGCTGGCTGAAGCTTTCCGCAGCATCGGTCAGCGCCGCCGGGAATTTGCGTGATGTCCCGGTTGAACTGCCGCCGACGGATACGCCTACCTGGACAGCAACCGCAACCATCACTGATACGCCGACGGATACCGCGACTCCGACGGATACGGCGACCAACACGCCGACCAACACCGCGACTTATACGCCGACTGATACACCGACTTCAACATCAACACCGAGCGCGACATCCACGCCCACCGCGACGGAAACGCCGACCAGTACGGCAACCTACACAGCGACACCGACTTTTACGGCAACCTACACAGCCACATTTACCGATACACCTATCCCACCGCCAACCGAAGCCGCGCCGATTGTGCTTTCACCGACTCCTATTCCGCCGGGACGGATGCCTTATGTCGGTGATCTGGAAGGGCCAGACCCGGTGCAAGGCTGGGATTTCGATCCGGCGATCTGGCAGGTGGTCACGGAAGGCGGCGAGAATGTCCTGATCGGGCAAGGCAAGCTGAACCAACCGCTGGTCATCCTGGGTTTGGAACGCCCGGAATGGCTGGATGCTTCTGCCGGCGATCTGGTGATCAATTTCAGCGTGAATCTCGATCCACAATCAGGCGGCGCGCGCGTGATTTTCCGCTGCGTGAATGCGGGGGGATGTCCCGGCGGTTATGATGTGCTGGAGATTTTCCCTGGCCTAATCAGCCTGAAGCGCAACGCACCTACGCCGAATATCCTGAAACGCGAGGATGAGCGTATCCTCAAGAACGCCAATGCGCCGATTTCGGGCAATGAATGGCATAATTTTACCATCTGGGTTGAAGGCAGCCGTATATTTGTGTATCTCGACCGGACACTGGCGCTTTCGCAGGAAGATTTAATCACACCGCAGTTAGGCGCAGGCTCGATTATTCTGCAAACCAACAATTCGTCTCGTCCGGTACGCTGGGATAACTTCATCATCCAGCGTCCAGAACCCGCCAGCGATCATTTCCAGGGTTCGGGTATTCCTTCGACCTGGCACACGACCAGCACCACCAACACGACTATCGAACAGGAATCGAAGGGCAACCAATATCTGCAAATGAAGGGTGAAGCGGTTGTTACGCCGGACTTACTGCCGATTCGTGACATATCGCTGGTGTGCCGTATCTGGGTGGAGCAGGGCGGCTACAGCTTCAAGCTGCGCCAAACGCC
Source organism: Aggregatilineales bacterium (assembly GCA_044226645.1). GTDB lineage: Bacteria > Chloroflexota > Anaerolineae > Aggregatilineales > Phototrophicaceae > CFX2. Next base: position 5,055 of record JBGAGR010000151.1, on the reverse strand, counting down.
GAACGGCAGCATGTCTTTCAACCTGGAAGGCGGCAACCTGACGCTAGCGCAGTTGGATGGGGCGGGTAATTCGGTCGTGACGCACAGAGTCAACAATTTCTACAACCGCAACCGATGGGAAGATGTCAATATCTCCTTCATTGGTGACAAGCTAACGATTTATCGAGATGGCAAGAGCTTCTTCGAGGAAACGATTACCGATTCGCCGCAAGCCGGGGGAATCAGCTTTGCCACGACCAAGAATGATATTCTGCGGCTGGATGATTGTCTGGTGACGGAAACCGCGACCAGCAAAAATGCCGGGGCGCGTTTCGCCATTGATTTACAGAATCAGGTTCTCAAACGCGATTTCCGCGAACTGCGCAGCGATCTGACGGAAGATTTCTCGGATAAATTCCGTACCGATGTGTGGTGGGTGGGTGGCACGAATGCCTCCGGTGAGTACATCACGGATGCAGGCTCCAGCACGCACGGGAAATTCCTGCGCATCACCCATGAGAACCGGACTACTTTCCGACTGTTCCGCGATGATGTGGGCGTGGCGATGTTCGGTCAGGGCAGTGATCTGCGCAATTTCGCCGATTCGACGGATTTATATATCACCACAGAAGTTCGCTTCCCGGCGGGACCCGGAACGGCCTGGCTGGGTGTCCGCACTACTCCGACGATTACCGGGGCGGAAGTTAATGGCTATCGCATCGAATTACGGCGCAATGATGATGGTACAACCAACGTTACCGTGCGCTATCAGGATGCCGCGCAATCAGCGGTCTACTATGATGGCCCGGTTCCCGGTTCGGAAAACGGCCCACTGCCGGAGTGGATTAACATTGTCGCCATCACTTACAAAGATAAGGTAGCGTTCTTTGCTAATGGACAATTCGTTGTTTCCATCGATAACGCGCTGACCTTCGGCGGGACACTGGCGCTGGGTGTGAATCAGGGTACGACGGCTGATTTCGACAGCCTTATCATCCGCGACACGACACCGCACGGTCAGTAAATTTTCGGCTTCCCTCCCCAAACAAATTGTCCGCAGGGACACGATATATCGTGTCCCTACAAGGCACTTTTTGTTTTGATACGTTAGAATACCCTTAAGCATTAAGCCATTAGCTTTTAGTCGTTAGCGATTAGGCAAGGCAAAAGGCCACCTATAGCACATCGTAGAAACGCGCAATTCTGGACGTGTTTTAGCTAAACCTAACGGCTAACCACTGAGTTGGGGAGTAAGGGATAGTGGAGGGAAATCGAAATCGATTACGCTGGCTGCTGGTGATCGGGCTTGTCATTATCGCTGTGGCAGTCGCAATCATTTTCCTGATTAGCGGACAGCGGGCGAACTTTCCAGCGGATGTCGTGAACATTACCTCGACAGCCATTGCCATGCAGAATGCAACAGCAGCCGCGCAGTCAGATGCCACGCAGACAAATGAGGCTGACCTTCTGGAACTTTCCCAGACAGCGAATGCCTTTACCAGCACTGCTACATCTAATCCCACTGAGACGGCCACGTCCACGGGAATGGTTTCGCAGACCGAAATATTTGCAGCACCTTCTTTTACTCCAACGCCAACAAAAGCGGGTCTGAGTGCTGTGCAGCAGACTGCAACTGCTTTGGCGAACGTAATTGCCTTAACCGCTATCACGCCGACATCGCGACCTATTGGGGGCGGGGAAACCGCTACTCCAACGGCAGCAGCAGGAGGTGATGAACCAACGGCAACTCCTACGCCTCTGCCGAACACAGGTGGCGGCGAAGACGAAACCGCTACAGCAGCGGCGGGTGGCGAAAACCCGACTGAAGCTCCGACAGATACAGTAACGCCTACGCCACTTCCGACAGCGAGTTCGACCCCGCTGGTGGTGGCGGAGGCTAATCTGCTGATTCGCAGTGATGTATCCGGCGATGTGATTGGCGATGGAACACTGCGGATTTATGCGCCGAATTCAGCGCGTTACCCGGAAACGTCACGGGTCGAACTGGAACTGCATCTGGATAACCTGTATATCACGCCGACTCCGACGGGCGAACGGGGCACACCTGTCCCACGCTCGACAAGCGTTGCCGGAAATGGCAGCAGCGCGACAGCAACCCCTTATGTGCCGATCATCACCGATCAGGGCATCCCGGTTTATCAGCGCATGGGCGCAACTCTGTTGTGTGCGGCGCAGAGCTTCAAAGGCTGCGATGCCGGACGTGAACAAGGTCAGGCGAAAATCATCGCGTCGGAAGTCACAAGCTGGTCGTGGATTATTTCGCCGGAGGAAGCCGCCGCTGGGTTGCAGGATTTAGAACTGGATGTGTGGCTGGTCGAACGCAATCTGGACGGCAACCTCGAATATCTCGATTTGCCGGGAACGCCCTATCATTTCCAGATCGAAGTGAACCCGGCAGGTGGGAGCAGTTTGCCGTTCATCATCATTATTGCGGTGGTCGTCGTTGGGCTGGTAGGTGGCGGCTATGTGCTGTCACAGCGCAATAAACCCGCGTCCGTCCCGCTAAAACCACAGAAAAATGCTCCGCTGGTGTTCATCAGCTATCGACGGGGGCCAAGCTGGGGGCAGGCGCGTTCGATTGAGCAAAGTCTGCGTGAACGGGGCGCAAATGTCTTCATCGACATCGACGACATCAACGAAGGGCGCTTTGCCGAAACGATTGCAAATGCGATTCGCGACTGCGATTATTTTGTGGCGGTGCTGGCTCCCGGAACGCTGGATTCGCCCTGGGTGCGGCGCGAAATTTCGGCTGCGTTAGCACAGAAGAAAATTATTGTGCCGCTGCTGGTGGATGGTTTCCGGCTGGATGCGGAAAGTATCCCGACGGAAATCAAAGACATCGCCAGCCACAACGCGATTACGGTGCTGCCGGAATTTTATCAGGAAGCGATGAATCGTTTGGCGGAGCGCTTTTTAAGATTAGGGGATAAAGGGACAGACGGCGGTTAATTAGACGAATTTCGGTGTTTCGAAAGAGGTTGAGAGCAATAATCCCAACCTCTTTTTCATTTCCACAACCTAATTGCAGTATTTCGCCCCTTTCCAACGTTTTATGATTAGGATGAACACACAACCAACAGCAGGGCGATGCCGATTTGCCAACATCACTGGATGCTGATTACGAACGCCAATTGATCGAACGGGCTGGACGCGAGCCGGAAGCCTTTCGCGAACTCTACCGCCATTATTTCCCGCGCGTGTATGCCTACGTAGCCTATCGCGTTGGACAGGCATGGGACGCGGAAGATTTGACGGCGGACATTTTCCTGAAAATCGTCCAAGCGCTGCACCAATTTGATTATCGCGGGGAAGGCTCGTTTGCAGCATGGGTGTTCCGCATCGCTCACAATGCGGTCAGCCAGTTCTATCGCCAGCAGCATCAACCGACAGTGCCGCTGGATAATCTGCCGGATATTCAGAGTGACGATTTTTCGCCGGATGAATCCATCCTGTTGAAAGAGCGTTTCGAACGCTTACGCGGCTATATCAACCTGCTCTCGCCGCGCCGACAGGAGATCATCACCCTGCGCTTCTACGGCGGCTTACGCAACACCGAAATCGCGGCGGTGCTGAATCTGGATGAACGCACGATTGCCGCGCATGTGTGCCGCGCGATTGAGGATTTGCAGCGGCATTATCAGCATGAGATAGAAGAGAAGCACGAGCTATGAACCCGAACGGAACCCATGACCGCGAATTACTGGAACAGGTGGAACGCCTGCTGCAAGAGGGACATCCGGCGGGAAATCCGCTGCTGGATGATCTGGCGCAGACCGTTCCACAGGCACGCGCCGATTTTCAGCAGCAGCTTGAAGAACGCCTCATGAATCAATTGCAGTCTCATCCCCTTTCGAATGAAGGAGAAGAATCAATGACAACCCTTTCAACGCATCCGACGCGCAATCTGGCAACTCCATTGACACTGGCAGCGGCTTTGCTGGCGATGGTGCTGGTTGGCAGTATTTTGCTGATCGGCGGGAATAAACCCTCGAACTCGGCTTTGCTTGTGGCTGCCGCGTCGGATACGCCGACACTAACGCCAACGGTCACTACGCTGGGAGTTGTGAGTTCGCTGCAAGCCGTGAATGTACGTGAACAACCGACCACCAATTCGAATACCATCCGAACCCTGAAGCCCGGTACAAATGTTGACGTAATCGGGCAAAGTGCGGATGGGTTGTGGCTGAATATTCGCATGGAGGATGGTCAGTACGGTTGGATGGCCGCCAGTGTGGTGAACATCGGTCAAGCAGGAACATTCGAAGCCCCCGATGCGCAGGTTCTTCAGGATGCGGCGCGATCTGCTCTGGAAACAGCGGTTGGTGGGGGCGATTGTTCACCAGAAGCGGTACAGTTCAAGCAGGAACAGCTTCACAATCTTCAATCCGAACTTATGCAGCTTCAAACCGATTATGATGATGCTGTGGCAAAGGGCAGCTCCCTCACCTCGGCGGCTGATATTGCAGCAAATCAGGCAGACTTGACAAATATTTCTGCCACGCTGACCAGCACCCAGACATTATATGACCAACTGAATCAGGGTGTTTTGGCGTGTCAGGTTTCTGTGGTCACTCCTTATGACTCTACGCCCGATAACAATCTCGTTCGCATCGTCGTGGCGCGGCAAAATTTGCCCGCTGGTTTCCAATTCCCGGATACGCTTGGTGAATTGGTGAACTATGTCCGGTATGCGCCCTGGCCTATTGAAGCAGCGCCTTTTGGCTCGTTGGTGCAAGATAACAAGGGCATCGAAGCCTTAGCCGGACAGTATTTGCGCACCGATATTTTCCGCGAACAGCCGATTTTGAGCAATTTTCTGGCCTCGGCTGATGTCCCTAACAGCTTTGGTTACGCGAACGCGATTATGAACGCGGGGCATGGGTCTGCGGATATTCCATTTGACAGTATTACGTCAGATGCCAGTTCATTACAAGTGGGCGACATCGTGGATGTATTCTCGATTTGTAGCCTCGTCCCGGATGTGATGGGTATCAACAACACCGTTGTGAGCCGCAAATTTGATTGTAATCAGCCGACCAGTGAACTTACCGCTTC
>JBGAGR010000150.1:0-18828 GCA_044226645.1 Aggregatilineales bacterium | reverse complement strand
GATATTGCCGGACAGATTCATGTGGCGATGCTGGCGACTGCGACTGGACTGCCCGTGAAGATGCTGTACTCGCGGCAGGAATCGCTGATATTCCATCCGAAGCGCCATGCGACGATTATCCGCATCAAGACCGGAGCGAAGCGGAACGGGAAACTGACGGCGGTTCAGGCCGAGTTGTATGGCGATGGCGGGGCTTATGCTTCGCTGTCCGACAAGGTTATGACACGGGCGACGACTCATGCTACGGGACCATATGATGTACCGAATGCCAAAATTGACTGCTACGCCATGTATACCAACAATGTGCCATCGGGGGCATTTCGCGGTTTCGGCGTGACGCAATCGGCCTTCGCGGTTGAGCAGAATATGGATTTGCTGGCGGAAGCGCTGGACATTGACCCGATTGAGTTCCGTCTGATGAATGCTCAAAAAGTGGGTGTTACAACGGCTACAGGCCAGCTTTTGCGCGAATCAGTGGGATTAATCGAGACCATTGATGATGTGAAAGCGGATATGCTGGCGCATCATAACGGGACGGGATTCCATTGGGCTTGGCGTGAGGGTAATAAAGCATATGCGTGGGGTATTGCCTGCGCCTACAAGAATACAGGACTTGGCGGCGGCGCACCGGATGTATCTGAGGCGGAAGTCGAAGCGTTTGAAGATGGAACACTGGAAGTGCGCACAGCGGCGGCGGATATGGGACAGGGATTGGCGCATGTGGTAGCGCAGTGTGCAGCAGAAGAATTGCATGTGCCATATGACCGGGTAAAGGTGCTGCTGTGCGATACAGACCGGACTCCAAATGGAGGGCCAACAACGGCTTCGCGTCAAACCTTCATGACCGGGAATGCCGCGCGACTGGCAGCGGTGGCACTGCGCGAGGCAATTACGCAATCGGCAGCAGAAATGATGGATGTCGCGCCAGAGAAAATCCGTTATGAGGAAGGACTGCTGCGCTATAACGGCAGTTCGGTAACACTGGGCAAAGTCGTGGGTTGGATGAAGTCGAATGGCCTTTCGCCTCGTACCAAACATGCTTATCATGCCCCGAATACACAACCGCTCGGCACAGGCGGAGATATGCATTTCGCGTTCAGCTACGCGACACAGGCGGCATTAGTGGAAGTCGATTTAGATACCGGGGAAGTACATGTATTAAAGGTGCTTTCCAGCACAGACATCGGACGGGCGATTAACCCGCTCATGCTGCAAGGGCAGATCGAGGGCGGGATTATCATGGCAATGGGGAACTGTTTAACTGAGTCATTCATCATTGAGAATGGCGTTCCCTGGACAGGCTTACTCTCACGTTACAAGATGCCGAGCATCAAACATACGCCAGAAATTGTGTCGCATCTGGTGGAACATCGGTCAAGTGACGGGCCGTATGGTGCGAAGGGTGTGGGTGAAATACCTTCGATCAACACGACTCCCGCTATCTGCAACGCGATTTATAATGCGACAGGGGTGCGTGTTTTCTCGATTCCTGTCGATCAGGATGCGCTGCTGCGGGCGATGAAAGCCGGGAAAAAGGAAGTGCATACGGCATGGCATGATGTGAAGTAGTTGTTTAACCTGCCCCACATCCGAAAACCTGCCGTGAATAAGTTGGTCAAAAACTGATTTGTAGAGAAGGGCAATCATATGCGTTGGGTTATTCGCGCTATTTGTTTGGGGATACTGTGCCTTAGCCGATTCGAGCTTCAAGCACAACAAGATATCGCATTGATCCCCGTTGCTTCTACGGATGCAACATTATCGGAGTGGCATAATTATGTTCTTGACGTTCATAGTGGTGAGCAATTTTATAAATTGGATGACAAAGATAAGGAATGCCCTGACAGTATATCGCCCGATGGGAAGTGGTTAATCTATCGCGTTGGGGGAAATTTGGATACTGCAAGTGTTTGGATGATTAACTTTGCATCTAAAGAAAAAATTCCCTTACGACAAATTAGTTTCGCTATGTGGTCTGATGACGGACATTCTCTGGCTTACAGCGCATCAGATGACGCACAAACCTCAGATGTTTATGTCTATGATGTCACTGCTCACGAGGAACAGCTTGTTGAAAAAATCGGTGTTGAATCAATCTCGCATATTGTCTTTCAATGGATAGGGAATTCTTTGATATATGCTTTTCAAGACGACAGCAAGCTCTATCTGCATCGGTTTGCTGCGAACCAATTAGAGCAACTTTCTTTTGATCTTCCTCCCAAACTAGATAGGGTTGCTGATTTGTCTTTATCGCCAGATGGCAGTTTTGTATCAATAGCTGTCGTAGAAAATCAGATGTCACAAATCTACGTATTGGATACATCTCTTGGTAACTGGAAACAGATTAGCAATACGGAAATGGGCGGTCAGGAGGCAAGGTGGTCACCGGACGGTCAGTATCTTGCATTTGTAACGGTTTATGATCCAAATGATGTCATACAGGAAAATGCGGGTGATATCTATCTATGGAGCAAAGATACTGGCGAGTTAAGATTGTTTAATGACAGTCCAGACTCGCGTAATGATGCTATTGACTGGTCACCGGATGGGCGTTATATCTCCTTCCGGGAAAATTATCTTGGGGGGACGCAGGCTCCACGATACGATTTACTTGTTAAAGCTATTGACTCTGACGAAACCGAGTATGTGAAATCATTCGTTGATTTGTGGGCGGGTGATATGCGGTGGATTAGCCCGACTGAAATCGTGTATACCTATGCCTATTCTGAATTATCCTTTGATAGCCCTGACAAGCAAAACGACCTCTACCGTTATGATCTGACAACACATGAGTCCACGAGATTAACGGACACTCCAGGCAGTGAATTTTTTGGGTGCGTTTCTGGTTAATGCGGGAATATCAGTTCTGCTTGAAAAGTAATTTTGTTAGTTGTAAATGCCGTTAGGGAAGAGTGGAGACTCTAACGGCATTATTTGTGGTTTAATCGAAACTTGAAGGTAGAGTTTGGCAATGAATTTGACTAACGTGGTTCAGCTTTTTTAGGGCTGGCTTTGCGGAACTCTTTGGCCTTGCGAGTGAGTTCTTCGAAGAAGGATGATTCGGTAATTTCCGCGACCTGTTTGGCCTTCTTGGTTTCATCGATTTCGATCTTCAGTTGTTCGATCTGGACACGCAGATTGCGTTCGCGGGTTTCGACTTCACGGGCATTCTGGATAATCACCGATGCCTGTACCGCGACGCTTTCCAGAATGCGCTGGTTATCCTGTGTGAAGGCGTTGGGTTTATTGCTGACCAGTTCAACTGTACCGACAAGCTGGTTGTGCGTCTTGAGGACAATGCCGAGATAGGAACGCGGCTGCAATCCGCTCCATTTACGCTCATGACCCATTTCGATGTCTTTGAAAGTCTCAATTTCCGGGACGAGCAGACCCGTGCGGTTTTCGACCATGTATTGCAGATAGCCATTCAGATGATAGGTTTCTTCGTCCGTATCGGTTTTTCCAGTACGGTTGTTGACGGCAATCTGGCGCAGCATCACGTTGTTTTGTTCGTCGTACAGGCAGACTTCTGCACCATCGTAGGGAATAACCCCTTTAACCGCGCTGACCAGATAACTCATGGTGGGCGCAAGTTCGATGCTGGAACTGATTTTCGTGCCGATTTCGTAGATCGTATGCAGTTCGGCGGCACGGGCGCGGAGGGCAATCACCATGTCACTAAAGACCCGCGCCAGATTGCCCACCTCATCCGGTTGGGCGCGAACATCGGCAATATCGTCAGGCGAGAAATCCCGGTCATTCTGGATCTCGACAGCGGCGGCGGCGAGTTTGCCCATCGGTCGGGCGATGCCCTGCGCGAGTAATACACCGACTACTGCCACAATCACACCGATGACAACAACGATTAGAATGGCCTGCTGCGCGAGACGGAGCAGAGGAGCCTGAAATTCTTCAGTAGGTTTATCGACACCGACCACCCAACCGAGCGTGGACATGGGCGCGAAACCGACGGTCTGAGGCGCTGCACCGGGCGACCATTCGAAACTGACATTGCCAGCGGCTTTTGTGCCAATCATGGCCTGACCGAGTGTGGATGTATCCAGTGCATCGACTACGCAGGTATCGGGCTTGTCTGCCGCACACTGACCGAGCGCGAAGCGTTTGGCGACAATAATCTCAGTATCTTTGTCGAGTGGAACGAGACTCTTGTAATACAGGTCTTTTTGCGGATGGCTGACGATGACCCCAAATTGGTCAATCAGGAAAGCGTATCCCTGTGTGCCGACAGTGAATTGGTTCACGATGTCGGTGACGGCAGCACCCTGTAATTTGATGATGGCAACACCAATAGGGTTGTGATTAGCATCGCGGACGGGTGCGGAGAAGTAGAAGCCGAGCAGATGCGTTTTGCTGCCGACCAGCACATCCACATAAGGTGTGCCGATAATGGCTTTTTTGTAGTAGTCGCGTCCACTGACATCCAAATCCAGAACGGTGGTTAGACCGGGCAACTGCTGAGACATAACTACCTTGCCGCTGGCATTGGTAGCATAGACAAATTCATAAGATGGATTCGAGTACAGCGTGTTGAGCGCCGTAAGATTCGCGCTGGTTTTGGCTGCTTCGTTATCCGGCTCGGACAGCATCTTGATCAGATCGCTGCTGCCTGCAACCTGCGCGACAGCGTAACGACTGTCATTGACCAATTGGTCGAGGCGGCTGGCGGTGCTGCTGGCGAGGAGTTCCAGGTTAGCGTATTCGGAAGTGCGAACCTGTTCCAAACTCTGATTGATGCCGAAAAAGACACTGAGAATGGTTGGCAGCAGGGCAGCCAGAACCAATACTACCGTAAGTTTGACACTCAGTGACCAGGCACGCGGATTGAAAACTCGTTGAAAAGCCATTAAGCGATCCTATCTGCGTTTATAAGAGACCCACAGACCATCCCGAATCGGAATGATGATGCTTTCAAGGTCTGGATGTTTGGCGAGAGCAAGATTATACGCCTGAATGCCGGCGACCCGGTTGGATATGCCCTGTTCTACTGTGTGAACCACTTCCCCCAGACAGTAGGCGTTATCGCCCAGCATCATGCCATTGATTTTGAGCAGTCCCAGTGAACTTTCCAGAACCCGCATTGCCAGTTCGGTGCTGGTTTCAAAGTAGAGATGCTTGATGAAATCCTGGAAGATAACGTCGAACTGCCCCTCTAAAGTAGGAAGTATATCGAAAAAATCGCCTTCCAGCACGGTCACGGAATCATCCAGTCCAGCGCGATGGACATAATCACGGGCGATGGCAACCCGTTCCGAGTCAATTTCGATGCTGGTGATATGACTGCCCGGACGCAGCGAACGCGCCAGCCAGATGGTCGAATAACCGATGGCGGTTCCGAGTTCGAGTACACGGCGCGGTTCTGTTGTGGATGCAACGAGCGATTGGATGAGCGCCCCTTCAGTCGGGCCAACGATGGGGATATTGCGTTCAGCGGCGAGGGCTTCCATCTCCAGCAGAACGTCGTCAATGGGTGAAACGCGGGGGCGTAAGCGTAATAAGTCGAGAGTGTATTGAGAAAGCGGGTCATCATTGACCTGAGGGGCAATAGGCAGGTGTGTGTTTACAATCATCCAATTTTCCCGTGAAATTACTGAAAATATCGATAAGCATATGTCCGATTATAGTACATTTGGGGGGTATGCTGCTGCAAAGATTATGATAAACCTGTGAAAATTGTGCGAATTTTCGAGCGGGATATTAATCGTGGTATCGTCATCGGCGATATTGAGCTACACTTTTCAACATTGACTGTCGCCTAAAGGGATTTGCACCATGCTTGCGCGGTTCTTCGGCCAAATCTTTAATGTTCGCCCTCATGAGTGGAGACGCTTACTGGTTCTATATGCGATTGCGCTGTTGTTTTTCACCGGGATTACCTGGGGAGAAACGATTATTGAAGCCGCCTTTCTGCATGAGCCGGGGTTAGGTGTCGAGCAGCTTCCTCTGGTGTTCACCCTTCACGCGATTGTACAAATCATTTTGACCGCCGCTTATGTGGCGGTGGCTGACCGGGTGCGGAATGATCGCCTGCTGATCGCGGTTTCGGCGTTTAGTGCGCTGGCGGTAGCGGTTGGCATCTTCATGCTGATGATTGGTCAGGAGGAAATCGGTTATCTGGCACTGTATGTGCTGGTGCGGGTGATACGCGGGATTTTCACACTGCACTGGTGGACGTATGTCAGCGATTTTTACGATACGCAAGCCTCCAAGCGCATTGTCCCTGTATTGAATTCAGTCGTTCGTATCGGGATGATTGCTGCTAGCCTGAGTATGCCAATTCTGACAGCAATGATGCCCACGACGGGCATTATCTCCTTGTGGATGATGAGTATGTTCGCGGTATCCATCGTGGTCTGGGTACTGCCCTATATTGTCCGGCGACAGCGCGGCGATGCAGCGGCGGCAGCCCCGGCAAAAGCGCCTGTCGAGCATAGTTCATACATTAAAAATGTGCGCGAAGGTTATACATTCGTGGCACAGTCCCCGTTCTTGCGCTGGATGGCGGTTTCGACGTTTCTGATGGTGGTGATCTTCGCCATTCTGAATACCCAGCCCAGCGCGACACTGCGGACAAATCTACCAACCGTCACGGAATATTCGAATTACATCGGCATCATCAACGGTATCGCGGGATTAATTTTATTGCCGATACAGTTATTCCTCCTGAATCGAATCATCGGTTGGGTTGGTCTGGGAAATGCGAATCTGCTTTTCCCCGCCGGAACCGCCTTGATTTCCAGTGTACTGGTCGGACTACCTACCAATCTTACGGTAGCAGGACTGGCTTATCTGGATCGTACTGCCGTGCGGCTGGCGATCCGTGAACCTACCAATAATCTGTTGTTTAACGCCGTCCCAGCCCGTATCAAAGGTCGCGCCCGTGCCTTTATCGATGGGCTGATTGTGCCTGTTGGGTTGCTGGCAGGCAGTGGTTTGCTGGTGCTGGTGACCAAAATTCCCGTTGAAAATTTCGTGTTGTGGGTTCTGGTAATTCTGGCGATTGGCTATCTTGCTACAGGATGGGTTATCCAGCGGCTTTACGGACGGGCATTGGTGAGTATGCTGGAACAGCAGGATTTTTCGTTCATGCTCTCGCTTGCCAGCGAAGAACCTGTCGTGAGCAGCGATGTGATGAAATGGCTGACCAATAAGCTGGCGGAGAGCAAGACCCAGGATTTGCAGATCTTCATCGCCAAAATCATCAGCGAGGCAGGCGGGAGTGAAGCACTGCCTATTCTGAAGCAAATCGCTATGAGCGGGGATGATTATCTGCGGTTGGCGATAGTCGATATTGCAGTAGGGATAGATTTGCGCGGGGATGCGGCGCGGCAGTTCTTCAGCGATTTCCTGAAAGATTCAAATCCGCGTGTGCGACGGATGGCGGTGGCAGGTTTGGAACAGGCATTGGACGGACAGAGCAAAACCTTCCTCTCACTGGCCTACAATTTGCTGGAAGACCCCTCGATTGAAGTACGCGCACAGGTGATTCCGGCGCTTCTACGTTCGCAGGACATGTTCTACGTGACATCCGCCGCCCCTATTCTGAGTGAGCTATTGAGCGATGCTGATCCGGCGCGTCAGATCAATGGCATTCACATGCTTAGAGAAATTGCCGATGCGCGGTTTATTCAAAAGCTGGTTCCTTACCTCAATTCCGAACACGATCAGGTGCGGTTGGAAGCTGTGCTGGTGGCGGAAACACTGGCGCGGAATGACTTGCCAGAGCCGATCAGCAAACTGCTGTTGGAGCAGATGGTTAAAACGCTCAATGATCCCTATGAGACAGTGCGTAATGCCTCGCTAATGGTGCTGGGACATATCCAGTCGTCGGAAGCGTACAGCATTTTGATACAAGCGCTCCTTGATCCCAGCGAACAAATCCGCCGGATTGCTGTCGAGGCCTTATCACGAATCGGCAGGCCGATTGTCCCGCTGCTGACGGGCAAGACCGAGAATGGCAACACTCAACTCGCCAAGATGTCAACAGTGGTCTTGAGTCGCATTAATGCCAAGAAGTACGGTGCAAATATACAGTCATTTATCGATCGGGATTTAAAGACGATTTACCGCAATTTTGTATATTACCAGATGATTTCGCTCTGCCGGGAATTCAGCGGCATGGCACTGGTTTACAATATGCTGGTTGAGCAAAACAACGCGCTGCTGGCGGAAATTTTCTTTTTGCTGGCGGCGGTGCATGAACCAGAATCCATTCAGGTGATTGCCGAGTCTCTGCGGAGTTCGTCATCGAATGTCCGGGCGAACGCAACCGAGGCCCTGGAAGCCCTGACCGGGGCACAAACCAGCCGCGCCATTATCGTGTTTTTTGACCCGAATCTGGCTCCTGCTGAAATCATGCGAGCGGGGCAGGCCTTGTGGAATGAAACATATCCTGCGGCATCGCCAGAAGTTGTCCGAACCTTGATAAAAGATGTTAGCCAGCCCTGGATACGGATGGCAGTGGCTTATGGATTGGGACAGATCGCTGCAACGCTGCCGGACAAGCCTCAGAAATCAGATTTGAAGGCGGTTGATTTACTGACACCGCGCAAGCGCAAAACCAGCACGGCGGATTTGCTGGCGGCACTCATTCCTGATGAGGGTGAAGGTGCAGGGAAAAAACGCAAAGGCAAGATTGATCCGCTGGCAGCAATTGAGAGCATATCCGCGCCCAGTACGCCGACACTTTCGCCCTGCCAGACTATGTTTACCTATCTGGAAATTCAGTCGATGCTGCGGGTACTGGCTGATGATACGGATGAACTTGTCTATAATACGGCGCAGGCCGCCATCCGCCTCATGGAAGGCTCGCAAAGTGATCGCATTTCTGAGGAGAACCATGAGATGTTATCTGCAATTGAGAAGATTATTTTCCTGAAGGAAGTTTCCTTTTTCCAGAACATGTCCGTTGAGCAGCTTAAAGTGTTGGCTACCGTTTGCGAGGAGCAGGTTTTTGAAGAAGATCAGGTGATTTTCCAGGAAAATGACCCCGGTGATGCACTGTTTGTGGTGGTACAGGGACGGGTGGCGATTGAGCGTGAGGGTGAACGGAAAGCAGGGGGTTCAGTAGCGCGTTTAGCGACGCTGGAAGAACGCGCCTATTTCGGCGAAATGACGCTGTTCAACAGCGGCCCTCGTTCGACCCGTGCGGTGGCGCTGAGAAAGAGTCTGCTGCTGCGACTGCGACGTGAACCGCTGGTGGCGCTGATTCGGCAGTATCCCGATCTCTCGCTGGAATTGATTAACATCCTGAGTGATCGTCTGCGCGAGGCGAATGACCAGATTGTGCAACTCACCAAGACGAAGCCACGTGAACTGCATAAACTATATGATAAGTTGGATGGGTGAGGAAGAGTCCAAAGCCTAAAGTGTACCGTTCAAAGTAGTTACTCATGCCGGATGAGCAGGAATTATGTATACCTTATTCTTATGTGGCTGTGAGTTGATCGGCAGCATTTTTGAACTGCGTAGTGATTGGATGATTGGGGAAATGCGTCATAAAAATGCCTGCCCCGGCTAATTCAATGACCTGTTCTGAATGAAGAATGCTCATCAGCAGCGGACAGTGATAGGCGTTTTTCACCTGCTGCTCGATTTGTGGAATGGTGTAAATAGGGGGTATCTGGCTGGCGGCGATCTGAACGTCAGAAATGTCCAGCTTGCGCGCAATGTCTACAATAACTCCTGTCCCCTGGTATTCCTGCTGTTCCAAGCGCATCAGAACCACCAACACATTGGAAAGAGCGATGATTTTTAATGTCTGTTCGTCCAGTCCTGCGTGTGTATCGATGACAATGGCATCCAGATTGAGCTTATCGCTCATATCATCCAAGCCTTTATGGAACACATCCAGATTGTAGCCTGTACGCACGATTTGCAGAATATCTTCGGCGGCGATGCTGGCTGGGGTGAGAAAAATTTCTCCTTTTACTTCAACATCCAGTTGCGGAGTGATATTGTAAGTCGCTTGCTGGATGCCACAGCGCCCTTGCAGAAAATCATTCAGGGAATATTCGAAGGTGTTTTCTCGAATGCCAAAGGGGTAATGCACTCCCGGTGATTGCAGGCTGGTATCGATGATCGCTACGCGCCAGCCTTTCAATGCCAGCGCAACGGTCAGATTGACAGCCGTAAAAGTTTTGCCAACACCGCGATGAAAGGAATGCATCGTGATAATTTGTGACATTTTATTCCCCCATTCCGACCTGACGAAAATCAGCTTAGTCTGCCATCAGCATGGACACAACATTGCGGATTTTCTCGGCAATGGGGTGGTTGGGATACCTGGTGACAAAAACGCCAGCACTGGCCAAATTCATCATTTCATCAGAATGGGGCAGGACGGCGGCAACAGGCGTTTTATAAATCTGCTCAACTTTTGCTTTGAGATCATCGGGATTTAAAATGGAAGGAGCCTTGTTGACGACCAGTACCATCCGGTTGACCTCAAGCTTACGGGCAATTTCAACGGTGACAGCCGTTCCCTGATAGTCCTGCTGATCGGGACGCATGACGATTGCCAGACCATCGGAAATGGCAACGGAAAGGAGCGTTTCTTCGTTCAAACCCGGATGCGTATCGATAACCAGCACATCCAGTTCGAGTTCGTTCATGAGTTCAAGAAAACCTTCTTTGAGCAAGCCGATATCATAGCCTTCGCGCAGGACACGGGCGATTTCGCCAGCTTTGACACTCGAAGGAACGAGGAACACTTTTCCGGTCACATTGCCCCCCAGCGAGGCAGTCATGTCGTGTGCCGCGTCAGTGATGCCACATTTCCCCCACAAATAATCGTTGAGGGTGTGCCCCATCTGGTCTTCTTCCAGACCGAAGAGAACGTGAATTCCGGGAGATTGAATATCGGTATCGACTACGCCGACACGCTTGCCTTGCATAGCCAGTGTTGCGGCAATATTGGCGCTGGTGTTGGATTTTCCTGTACCGCCTCGGAAAGAGTGAATTGAGATGATTTTCGCCATAGTGATTGTCCTCCATTGACCAGCGACGTTCATGAATTTATAAATTATAGCGACAGCCGCCAGTTTTGCATATTCCGTCGTTCTGATTTATCTTCATCACTCTTTGACATAAGCAAAACAGAGATTATTTCTTACGATGCAACTGAAAACATCTTCGCCTTTATCTGGCATTGAATCACACCTACGCAGTCTCCTGCCCGCCCAACTTTACGCAATGACCTGGGTTGACCCGTCACCTAACAATCTGGTGAAGGTTTTCGAACACCTGCGGACTTTGCAGCGGATTCTGCACGATTATATCCCCAGCGAAATTTCCGGCGATTTGCCCAAGCCCGGTCAACTGCGCTACGAATGGAAAGAGGGCGCGTTGATGTTCACTGACTTAGCGGGATTTACGCCGCTGATGGAAGCTAATCTCTCGCGCGGGAGAAGCGGGGCAGAAGTGCTGCTCAAGCTCATCAATGGTTATTTTTCCGAAATGATCGAGGTGGTGAGCAAATCTGGCGGGAATTTGCTGGAATTTACGGGAGACGCGCTACTGATCGAGTTTTCAGGCACAGATTTAGAAACCGATACCATGCGAGCGGTTCGGGCGGGGCTGCGGATGCAGCGGGCGATGGCGCATTATGCGCATATTGAAACGCCGGAAGGTGATTTCTCGCTGGGAATGCGTGTAGGTATCCACGCTGGACGCTTTATGAGCGCGGATATTGGTACGCCGCGCCGGATGGAACATGTGCTGATGGGACAGTCTGTACGCACGACAAAACGCGCGGAAGGCGCTGGGCGAGTCGGTCTGGTGAATTTGACGCTGGACGCACATCAGCCTGTGCAGAATGATTTCCGCTTTGAACCCGGCGATGAGGGCTATATGCTGGTCATGGATGATTTTACTGACGAGCAGCTTGGTGAATATGATATTTTGCCTTCGCGACGGCGTGCACCCAGTTCTTTGCTGCTGGATCGCAGTGTTGAGGGGCTGGTGAAAGAAGTAGAAAATTCCATTGCACAAGTTGAACCGCTGGCAAGCTATATTCCTGACCCGATTTTGAATCTGGTGGTGGAGAGTGCGGCGCGGCGGATTATCCCCCCTCGTTTCCCGAATCTGATCGCGATGTTCGTGAATCTGGTGGGGATTTCAGATGCGGCGGATCGTACCACGCCGGATGAACAGGACACACTGCTCTCCCTATTTTCGAGAGCATTCGCCCTGATTAACGCGGCTATTGATGCGCGTGGCGGTGTGTTGAAGCATGTGACTTACCATCTGGCAGGCTCGGACATTCTGATTTATTTCGGATTCCCGAATGCTCATACGGACGATGGTTTCCGCGCGGCACAGTCGGCACTTGCGATCCGAGAGATTGTGAGTGAATTGCCCCCAGCGGTGATTGGTGGCGAATCGATTAACCTGTCCTGCCAGATTGGGATGGCGTTAGGGGCAGTATTCGCGGCGGAAATTGGCGAACCGCGTGGACGACGTGAGTTTAATATTCTGGGTGATTCGGTCAATACGGCGGCGCGATTGATGGGTAAAGCTGCCAGCAACCAGATATTGATGACCGAGATTTTACACCGCGAAATTGGTGCTCATTTCATTTGTGATGATATGGGGCCGATTAAGCTGAAGGGCAAATCGACCGCAGAACCCGTTTTTGCCCTTCAAGGTGAAGTGGAAGAATAAAGTTTCCAGCATTAGTTGTGCTGCCATTGTGCAGCGGCGGCCTGATCAACCAACCAGATCAGATTGCCGTTAGTGGGTTTGACTAATTGAGAGGGTAATTGATGAGGTTGATAAGGCCCAAGCAGCACTTGTCGCAATCGTTCTGCTTTTCCACTGCCTGACACCAGAAAAACGACATTTGCGGCGGCATTGATGACGGGAGCAGTGAAGGTCACACGCCAATTTTGTTTGGCTTCATAGTAGGTGGGTACAACCCAGCGCTCGGTTTCGTTGAGAGCAGGCGTGTTAGGAGTCAGGGATGCGGTATGTCCATCATCGCCCATGCCGAGTAAAATCACATCGAAGCGTGGTTCATTGGTGGCGAAAAATGTCTTGAGCAGTTTTTCGTATTCGGCGGCTGCATCGGCGGGATCGGCTTCGCCCCGGATACGATGGATTTGGTCAGGTAGTAGCGGGATGTGATCGAGCAAAGTTTCCCGTGTCATGTGGTAATTGCTGTCGGGGTCGTCCGGGGGGACGCAGCGCTCGTCCCCCCAGAAGACATGGACTTTCGACCAGTCAATGCGATCCCGATAAGCGGGTTTAGCAAGCACTTGGAACAGGGATTTAGGTGTCGAGCCGCCAGACAATGCAATGCTAAAACGGTTATCGGTTTTGCGCACCTGCTCGATGATATATTCTGCGGCTGTTTTGGCGATTTGATCTAAATCGGCCACAACCTTAACTTCGGTCATGCTTTGTTATCTGCTTTACAACCCAGCCGCCATGTGTGCCCATCACTTTTCAGCAGCGCGTCCGCCTCCGCTGGCCCCCAAGTCCCTCGCGCATAACTGGCTACGGGCGGGGCAGATTTGGTCTGCCAACCTTTCAGGATGGGGTCTATGATGCCCCACAGGGTTTCGATTTCGTCGCTGCGGGTGAAAAGGGAGGGATCGCCGTTGAGTGCATCCAGCAGCAGGCGTTCATAGGCTTCGGGAATCTCACATTCGCCAAAAGCCTCACTGTAACGGAAATCCATATTGACTGAACGAGTTTCGTGCTGCGAGTCGGGAACTTTTGCTTCGAAATTAAGGTGAATACCTTCATCGGGTTGGATACAGAAAGTCAGGGTGTTGGGCGCGAAGGTTTCGTCTTTCGGCTTGTTGTTGAACATGATTTGCGGAGGACGGCGGAAACGAACGCGAATCTGGCTGGTTTTATCCGCCATCGCTTTGCCAGAACGCAGGTAAAATTTCACATCCTGCCAGCGCCAGTTATCAATATTGAGCTTCAGGGCGGCATAGGTCGGTGTTTGGGAGTCGGCTGCGACCCCCTCGGTTTCGCAGTAACCTTCGTACTGTGCGCGTACCGTGTCACTCAACGGGATAGGGCGGACGGCGCTCAACACTTTCACTTTTTCGTTGCGTAGTGCGGTTGCATTGAAAGAGGCTGGTGGTTCCATTGTCACCAAGGCGAGTAGCTGCAAGATGTGATTTTGGAACATATCGCGCAGTACGCCCGCATGGTCATAATAGGCGGCACGATGGCCTACATCGACCGTTTCAGCAACTGTAATCTGGATATTATCAACGTAATTGCGGTTCCAAACTGGCTCGAAGATCGTATTGGCAAAACGCAGGAACAGGATATTCTGAGCTGTTTCCTTGCCCAGATAATGATCGATGCGGTAGACCTGACTTTCGTCGAAATTTTTGTGAACGATTTTGTTCAGGTCTTTAGCGGAAGCCAGATCAATTCCGAAGGGCTTTTCGATGATGACGCGCCGCCAACCCTTGCCGTTTTCCTCGCCCATGCCGTGCTTACCGAGATTTTCGATGATGGCGGGATATAGTGTGGGCGTGACAGAAAGATAATACAGGCGATTGCTGGTGCCGTTTTCCTTCTCAGTCACAAAGGTATTGATCTTTTCCAAATCGTCACTTTTGGAAGCATCGCCGGGGCTATACCAGATATGTTCGGCAAATTTGCCCCAGAATTCATCCGAGTAGGTTTCTTTGGAGAATTCCTGTGCCCCTTCTTTGACCTGTGCCCGAAATTCATCATGGCTCAGGGGCGTTCGGGATGCGCCAACAATATTGAACTGCTCCGGCATACGACCTTTGCGAAACAAGTTATACAGCGCGGGAACCAGTTTACGCTGGGTTAAATCGCCTGACGCACCGAAAATGATGATACTTGCGTTTTGAAGATCGCTCGCCATGCGGATTACTCCTTCTTAATGGCGTGTCCGCCGAATTGATTGCGCATGGCAGCCAGCATCTTAGCAGCAAAGCTATCATCCTGACGGCTGACAAAACGCATCATCAACGAAAGGGCAATCACCGGGGCAGGTACGTCCTGATCGATGGATTCAAATACTGTCCAGCGGCCTTCGCCGGAGTCAGCGACCCAGCCTTTAATGCCGTCCAGATTCGGGTTTTCCTTGAGTGCTTCGGCGGTCAAATCCAGCAGCCATGAGCGGACGACGCTGCCAAAACGCCAGAGTTCGGCAATCTGGTGCAGATCGAGGTCGAATTCTTTCTTGGCACGCATGATTTCGAAGCCTTCGGCATAGGCTTGCATCAGGCCGTATTCGATGCCGTTGTGTACCATTTTGACGAAGTGACCGGAGCCGGTTGGACCGACATGCCCCCAACCAATGTCTTTTCCGGGGGCGAGTGTTTCCAGCAAGGGGCGAATTCGGTTCACGGCTTCATCGGGGCCGCCAATCATCATACTGTAGCCTTCAGTGATCCCCCAGATTCCGCCGCTTGTGCCAACATCAACATAATGCAGATTTTTGGACTTCAGTGCTTCGGCACGACGCATATCGTCTTTGTAATTGGTGTTGCCACCGTCAATGATAATGTCGCCGGGCGCGAGTTTTTCAGCCAACGTATTGATCATTTGCTCGGTGACATCGCCAGCGGGGAGCATGACCCAGACCACGCGCGGCTGCTCCAGTTTGCCAATAAGGTCGTCGATTGAGGTTGAAGCGATTGCGCCTTCTTTGACAGCGGCTTGGACGGGTTCCGGACTACGGTTCCAGACCACGATTTCGTGACCGCCTCTGATGAGGCGAACTACCATATTCCCACCCATTTTCCCCAGACCAATCATTGCCATTCGCATTGTAAGTTGCCTTTCTATTTAGTTTTCTGTGCTCGTTGAATATGTTGAATGCCGCCTGGACTGGCGACGATGACATCTGTTGCCAGATGGATGAATAAGCCATGTTCGGCTATACCTGTGCGGCGTTTGAGTTTGTCGGCCAATTCTGCCGGGTTTGAAATTGCGCCGAAATTCGAGTCCATAATCAGGTTGCCCTGATCGGTTTTGAAAGGCGTACTGTCTTTATTCTGACGGATTTTGACGGATGCACCAAGCGATTCCAGATAATGCTGCTGTGAGCCGTGTCCGAAAGGAATAACCTCAATTGGAACTGCCCAGCCTGTACCCAGCGCGGGAACCATTTTACTTTCATCAACAATAATGATTTCCCGGCGGCTGGCCTGTGCGACGATTTTTTCCCGCATCAATGCACCGCCGCCACCTTTGATGAGGTCTAAATCCGGGTTTACCTCATCCGCGCCATCGATGGTCAGATCAATGACGGGATGCTCTTCAAGTGTGGTGAGTGGAATGCCAAGCTGCTGCGCTTCCTGCTGGATATGCAGCGAACAGGGAATGCCAAGAATGTCGTGCAGATCGCCTGTCTGCAAGCGGTGGGCAATATGACGGACTGCCCAGATAGCAGTGCTGCCTTCGCCTAAGCCGACGATCATGCCGGATCGGACAAAAGTAACAGCCTGTTCGGCGGCTTGTCGTTTGAGCGTGTCTTTATCCATCCCTGATTATCCTATGAGGCCAGCGGGGCAGCAGCAATAGCCGCACCAACGATTCCCGCGTCGTTGAGCAGCTCAGCCGGGACGATTTTGGCGCGGGTATTGAGCAGAGGGATAAAGTTATCAGCTTTCTTGCTTACGCCACCACCGATAATAAACAAATCGGGCGAGAAGAGGAATTCCATGCGTTGTAACGCCTCATCCAGCCGCTTGCTCCATTTTTTCCAACTCAGGTCTTTTTCCTGACGGACACTGTCCGCTGCACGCCATTCCGCATCCTTGCCGCGTATTTCCAGATGTCCCAATTCCGTATTGGGTACAAGCTTGCCATCCAGAAATAAAGCGCTGCCGATACCTGTGCCGAGCGTGAGCAGGATGACTACGCCCTTTTGACCACGCCCTGCACCGAATTCCATTTCAGCAATTCCGGCTGCATCAGCGTCATTCAGGAGCATAACCGGGCGTTTGGTTTTCTTGCGGAGCAGTGTTTGCCCATCTGTACCGATCCAACGTTGATCAACATTAGCGGCACTGTAAACGGTGCCATTTTTGACAATGGCGGGAAAAGTGCAGCCGACGGGACCTTCCCATTCGAAATGCTTGACAATTTCTGCAACTACATCTGCAACGTCATTGGGGCGGGAAGGCTGTGGTGTCGGGATACGGAAACGTTCCGCCAACATCTCGCCTGTGGTGACGTTGACTGGTGCGCCCTTGATGCCTGAACCACCTATGTCAACACCCAGGATATGCATTGTAATCCTCCTGTGCTTGTTTCAGCCGGGTCTCTGTTTTGAATATAACACTACCCGGCTTAATGACAAAAAGCCTTCCGCGTTCCGACGCAGTAACCTGCTTAAAACACTGCTGGTTTACTCATTATCTTCACTGATGATGAGGTAAGCTTTTATTGCCTCCTTGTCTTCCAGCAAGACCTTGAGCATGTCCGCGAAGTTTTCCAGGCCTTTTACGGGATGGGTAAGGAGCTTTGGCAGCCAACCGGGATAAGCCAGTTCGCATTGGGCAAAGTCTGAAATGCCCATTTCAAAGTAGCCTCTATGGGCGTTGACCGTCCCGAACATGACTTTGTTACCGAGGACGAAATCGAGGTTGAGTTTGTCGCTGGCAACTTCGGTCTTATGATCGCCACCTGTGATTGACGACAGCACCATGATGCCGTTTTTCGCCAGCACATCCGCCGCCTCAAAGACAATCGAAGATACGCCTGTCGCTTCGAAAATGAGATCGAACTTACCAAATTTGGCGGCAGCATCGTTGAGCGGGAGTTCTTTGGTGCTGATGTAATGGACACCAATTTCTTCCAGCAGGTCAGCTTTAGGATTTGGCGCAGGTGTGCGGGCGAAGGAGTAGGTTTCGATACCTTTCAACCGTAGCACCAATGCCGCCAGCAGTCCGATTGGCCCCGCGCCCATGACAGCAGCGCGACGTGGCTGCCAGACTTTTAAACGGCGCTGAATTTCGTATGCCTGCGCGATACCTTTTTCAACGATGCTCATCGGTTCGAGCAGAACGCCGACGTGCTTCAGGCCAACGGGTACTTTGACGATGTATTCAGGGTCATCGACGTAATATTCCGTCGTATAGCCATGCCGCAGATTGATGCCGCGTTCATAGTAGGTGTCATCGGAGGTCATGTCATAAGTGCCAATCTGGTCGAAAATTGAACTGCCGCGACGACGTACCGTAGCAACGACATAATCTCCTGGTTGGAACTCGGTCACATTCACACCGACTTCGACCACGCGCCCAAAGGACTCGTGACCCGTGACGAGAAAATCATATCCAGTTGGGGCTGCGCCATATTCACCCAGATGGAGTTCCTTGTCGGTTCCATCAACACCAACCTGCAAGACTTTGACGAGCACGCCCCGCCCGTTCGGGATTTCATCGAGGTGCGGCATCGGTAGTTCGACCAGGTGCGCCGTATGCGCCTGACGCGGGGTAATACCCATTGCTTTCATTTGAACTCAACTCCTTGTTTGCTCACATCTGATTGTGGGCGAGGTTGCCTCGCCCGGTTAGAAAGATTCGATTTATTCGGCGGGTGACTGCTGAATCAGTTTGGCGACTAAGGCCGTCCAACCCGTTTGATGGCTTGCCCCCAAGCCCGCGCCGTTATCCCCGTGAAAATACTCGTGGAAGGGGACATAATCCCGCCACTGTGGATCGTTTTGGAAATAGGCGTTGCCGCCAAAAACGGCTCGCTGATTGGACTCGTCACGCAGGAAGATGCGCGAGAGACGGCGTGAAAGTTCAGCGGCGGCTTCGTTCAGACTGGCCTTTTGTCCGCTTCCGGTAGGAA
>JBGAGR010000149.1:0-18466 GCA_044226645.1 Aggregatilineales bacterium | reverse complement strand
GACAGGATTTGCTACCGTTTCAGGAGCGCCTGTTTGATGAAATGCTGGTCAGCATGATCGACGGTCTGGAAATCGCGACTCATGCCTGGGCGGTATATTCCGAAGCCACTATTCAGGGAGATCGCATCGGCGCGATTACCGCCCTGACGGATGCCGTCAACGCGGTCAGCACCATCAGCCCGACCTTAGCCGGATGGCTGAATCAGGTGCGCACCATCGTCACCAACGCGCAGTACGTCGAACGTCACGCGCTGTTCGGTGGGTTGGGGCGGGCGCTGGCGGATGGCTGGGAAGCTTTTGATCGCGGACGCTTGGCGGATGCGGAACGGCTGGGACAGCAGGGTTACGAAATCGCCCGTACCGATGCGCAGCGATTCGCCGCCGGACGACTGCGCGATTTAGCCGAACGCACGCGCTCATGGATAGACCGCAATGTGGTCAATAACGCCAAGGGCACTCAAGCCGCGCTGCATTCCGCTGAAGGTTTGTATACGCAGGATGAAATCGCCACGCGCGATCATTTCTCCGCCCAGATGCCCAGCAAAGATACCTATCTCAAGGCGATGGGCAAGGGTCTGGTCGAACTGTACAGCCGCAGCAGCACCGCCGCCACGCGCGTTCTGTTTTTCAACTATATACTGCTCGGCGTGCTGGATGCGCATGAAGGCAATCTGGACGATGCCGAATTCTGGCAGGAAGCCGCTGTCAAAACATTAGGCGAATACGGTCAGCGTCACCCGCTCACCCGCTCGCTGTCTGAATTTACCGAACGCAGGCGCGATCTGAACGCAGGCGCGAATTTGCTCAACGAAATCGTCTCGTCTGCCGCGCTGCCGACACTCGACAGTGCGCGGAAAAAGCTCGACTCGAATCCACAGGCGCGGACATTGGCCGCCGGTTCACACAGCCTGCGCGAATTGGAAAATGCCCTGCGCGATTGGTCAGACGGCGAATTCCGTCCCGCTGGAATCAAGCTGGAAAATGCTATCAACGCGGTCAATGAAGTCGAGCAGGCCGCTTCGATTACCCTGACGGCTTATCGCGCCTGGTTGATGGAACTGCAAGCGGCAGCGGCGGAACTGCATACCCAATCGCGCCAGATGATGACCACCATCGAGCAGAAACCGGATAAACCCGTCGATGCGATTCGCTCGGCGCTGCGCCGGATGGTCGCCACCACCGAACAGCTTTTGGGCGAAGCTTACGCCGGAACGCTGCGCAGTTGGCGCGAGAGTTATGAGTCCTTCCTGAATGTCTACACGGATAACAGCGTCCGCCGCAGCGAGAAGCTCAACCGCTTCAACCAATTGTTCCGGGCGATGTTTATTGACCGTCACCCGGCTTATCCGCTCTATCGTCACTGGTACGATCTGACCGATCAATCGCCGGAATTTCCCGCGCCGCCTACTGACCAGCCTACGCCGGAGATTCGCGAAGAAGAATATCTGCCGGAAGTCGAATATCAGACCTCGCCCTATGACGATCCGCCGCAGCGCATGAGTCTGCCGCGTATTCGCTTGTCGCGCCGCATCCTGTTCGTTGTCGGTGGGGGAATCTTACTGCTGGTGATTATCGCCGTGGTCGGCAGCGCCTTAAATTCTTCCAACCAACCGCCGGAAGTTGCGGTGACGATCACCGATACGCCTACCCCCAATTTAACCACTACTCAGGCGGCACTGTTTGCCCTCAGCAGCACATCGACCTTCACACCCGCGCCCACCTTCACGCTTGATCCGAATAAAATCACGCCAACGCTGCCGCTCGATCTCATCACCGCGACGCTGATTCCCTCGGTGACACCGCTGGTGATCGAACCGCCGCCGCTCCCCGGTCAGGCAACTGCTGTACCAAGCAATACACCGCTGCCGACGTTTACGCCGACGGATACCGTTACGCCGAGCATCACGCCGACACTGACCAATACGCCCACGCCGACCAATAGCCCGACAGCCACACTGCCGCCGCAGGGTCTACAGGGCGAACAGGATGTGCTTTCGCTGCTCACGCGCCTGCCTGCGCTGCCCTGGGATGCCAATGTATTCTCGCTGGTATCGGCGATTGATCAATCCTACTGGCGCTTGGGTTCGACAGACCCGTCGGACAGCGATGTCATCAG
The DNA here is from genome assembly GCA_044226645.1 of Aggregatilineales bacterium. Classification (GTDB taxonomy): domain Bacteria; phylum Chloroflexota; class Anaerolineae; order Aggregatilineales; family Phototrophicaceae; genus CFX2. The sequence goes on along the minus strand of JBGAGR010000149.1, from coordinate 16,350 downwards.
CATCGCGCTGCCTGCTGACCTGATGGAAACTTATTACGGCAACAACGCCGCCTCGCGCATCCGCCGCATGGATGTCGAATTGACTCTGACCACCTTTAATCCCAATATGCTGGATGCCAGTCAGGTCTATTTCGGCGCGCTGCTGCAAAATAGCGAAGACCCGACGCAAACGGCTGGCGCACAGATCGAACTGGCGCGGCAGGGCGTGTTACGCTTCTCGCAGCGGGCTGGCGAAACTGTGACCTCCTTCAGCGTGTCGTCGGTGAGTGTCTATGTCGTGCGCATTCGTCTGGAACGCAACCCGGCTACCGGAGCGATTACGGTTTATGTCAATGGCGACCAGTTGGGTGCAGCCATTGACTTCGCCAACCCGGATACCAACCTGCTGCCCGTTCTGTATGTCAAGAGCGGCGGTGTCATCGTCAGTGTCACCAAATGGACAGTTTCGCTGCGCTAGTCGTTTCAAGACTCAGCATTTTCCTCATAGGGGCGGATCACAGATCCGCTCTCTTTTTAAGTCTCCAAACCAATCAGGTTACTACAGTCCACAAAGGGTCAAGAATATGCTTTTGAGCGACGGAAAGGGTAAAATATAAGTCGTTCAACGAGCGAAAAGAGACCAGTCATGTACAACGAAAATGACATCAAGCCTTTGAATCCAACGGAGCATATCCGAATGCGACCTGGAATGTATATCGGTGGCGTGGATGAACGCGCACTACACATAATGGTTTATGAGGTTATGGATAATGCAGTCAATGAAATTCTTGAAGGTTATGGGGATCATCTATGGATTGTACTGAAACCAAATCATACGATTGTTGTTCGCGATAATGGGAGAGGGATACGAGTTTCCGAAGTTGAATCGTGGGGGAAAAATTCTTTAGAAATCACGATGATGGGTATGGGGCAAGGTAGGCATGGTAAATATGATCTGAGTGGCCTTGGTATATGGGCTGTAAATGCACTTTCCGCCTCTTGTACTGCTGAGGTTGCCCGTGATGGTTACTTGTGGCAGCAAACATATCGCGCGGGGGTTCCACAAACAGCGGTCACTCAAGTCAGGCCATTAGCCGACAATGAATCCACTGGAACAACCATTACCTTCACACCGGATTTCACAATTTTCGAGCCAAACGATTTTCGTTACGACCTAATCATAGAAAGAGTGTGGGAATTGGCCTACCTGATTCCTAATTTGACTATTGAAGTCAGAGATGAACGAGCCGAACCGCACCACGAAGATCATTTTAATCTTCCAACAGGTCTCGCGCAGCTTGTAACGGACTTGAATGCAGAACGATCTTCACTGCATGAGGTCGTCACAAGTGAACAGGAATGGAGTTTACAGCCAACGTATCGAGGCAGTTCGCATCCAGTGAAAGTGGATTTTGCACTGCAATATACCGATTCGATGGACACTGTGGAACGCAGCTATGCCAATACTATCAATACTACCGAGGGCGGGACGCACCTTTCTGGCCTGTGGGCAGCGCTAATCTCAGTTATCAATGAGTATGCTGCGAATGATGGTGATGAACCATTCACTCAGCGTGAAATTGCGGCGGGACTCACGATAGTTGTCAGTATCAAGCACGAATACCTTACCTTTGAAAGTCAAACCAGAGCCAAGTTGATTAATCCAGAAGTATTTGGAGTTGTAGCAGGCATTGTTTACTATGTATTCCACTCGCCACGTAAGATGGATTGGAAATTACAATTACCGCCAATTGAATTACGGGAAATCATTTTGAAGAAATGCCGCGCCAATCGGGTAGCACTGCGCGAGACGCGATAGCAAGACTTGAATGAATTTCCTTGAATCTGTCGGCGGTTCAATGCTTTTCTCCGTCTAAAGTCGGAGATGCTCTACCGCTAACGTCGGAATAAAATTTACGCCTCCGGGTTGGCGAACCAAAATCGATTTTGTCGTTAGATAAATAGAAATAAAGCATCTAACGAAAGACAAAATCTCATGGTTCAGCCGATTGATTCCAAAAATTCCCACGCCATCGTCATTGGCTCCAGCGTCGCCGGGGCATTAGCCGCCCATGTCCTGAGTGAACATTACGAGCGCGTCACCATTATCGAACGTGACCACCTGCCGCAGGAAGCTGTCCACCGCGCCGGAGTCCCACAGGGCAACCAGTCCCATGCCCTGCTGGTACGCGGACGCATGATTATCGAGTCCATGCTGCCCGGTATCAGCGATGAACTGAAAGCTGCCGGAGCGCTGGAAATCGATCATGGTACCGAAGTGATGGCGCTCTTCAAGACCGGATGGGCACCGCGCATCAAGTCTGGTGTGATGGCGCTTTGCCTCAGCCGCCCCCTTTTGGAAACCGCGATTCGCCGCCGTGTGCTGGCGAACCCCCGTATCAGCATCCGTGAAAACTGCGAAGTCACCGGACTGCTGACCCGCGATGACAATAAGGTCGTGACCGGGGTCTATCTCCGTCCGCGCGATGGCTCGCAGCCGACATCCTTGCCTGCCGATCTGGTGGTGGATGCCAGTGGACGCTCAACCCGTGTGCCGGAGTGGTTGGAAGCGCTCGGTTACGGACGGCCTGAAGAAGAAGCCATTAACGCTTTCCCCGGTTATGCCACCCGCTGGTATGAAATCCCGGAGAATTTCCAGTCGGACTGGACTTCCATGCTGTTGCAGCCGCAGGCTCCCAACTTCAAGCGCGGCGGTATCCTGATCCCGATTGAAGGTAATCGCTGGACGGTGACACTATGGGGTATGTCGGAGGAATATCCGCCGACCGATGAAGATGCCTATCTGGAATATGCCCGCAGCCTGAAAACACCCGCGCTGTATCAGGCCATCAAGGATGCCAAACCGATCTCGCCGATTTACGGGTATCGTCGTCTGGAAAATCGGATGAATCACTACGAGCGCATGAAGGCGTGGCCTGAAGGCTTGATGGCAATGGGCGACTCCTATGCTGCCTTCAACCCGACTTACGCACAGGGCATGACTGTCGCTGCTATGAGCGCTGAAACCTTAGCGAAGGTTCTCCAGAAAGCCAATGGGCAGACATCGGGCATCGGTCAGCGTTTCCAGAAGGAACTGGGCAAGACCGTCGCTGGCCCCTGGCAGTTCACCATCAGCGAAGACCTGCGCTGGCCTGCCACCCAGGGCGCGAAGATGAACGGTATGGTGCGCTTTATGCACTGGTATGTCGATCAGGTTCTGGCGATGGTTCCCGAAGACCCGGAGGTGTATGCCACGTTCATCAACCTCATGCACGTCCTGAAAGGACCGGAAGCGCTGTTCCAACCGCGCATGATCGCCAAAGTCATCCGCTATGTGCTGCGGGGCAAGCAGACGGTTGAAGTCCCGCCCATGCCGCAGCCCGTCCGCTCGCATTCATAAGCCTTTTCACGCAGACTAATGCAAGGGGTGACTCGACCATCAGAAGTCACCCCTTATTGCTACCCAGCTTAATTCACTTGGTAACCTATTTTAGGTATTAATTTACAGTCCTTTTGCCCGATGCCATAGACGAGTCATTATTAGCACACTGAATAGAATTGTGCCTACCCCCATAATTGCCAAAACCCAAGTACGCCACCCCGGCGTTTCCCCTGTAACTGGCAGGCTTTTTGCTGCGTAACTACTTGCTGTTCTAGTGCCGCTGAGATTGTCAGCGGACAATGACACTGTATTAATAGGTTCGCCTGATGGGTCTGTTGCTATGGTGAAAATGCTGAACTCAAAGGTTTCACCTGCTTCGAGTCGATCTAATGTCAGCTTTACCTGTTGGCCGTTGATTTCGACCAGCCCACGACTCTTCTCAACACGATCAATATGTAGTCCCTGAGGCACATCGTCTATAAAAACCAAGTTGATGCCAGGATCTTTTCCCTGATTAGCGACGGTGATTATCCATTGAATCTGGTTCGTTGAGCCTGCCTGACCTTGAATTACAAAGCCTAATTTTCGCAAGTCAGGTACAAATTCATTGCCTTCGCTGGATGGATTATTTGTAGAAGAAATGAACGATGCATTAGAGCTAATTTGATCATCATTATCTTTACTGTTGGCCTCAGGTGTTTTAGTCGTATAACCTGCCTGAACCATACCAGATACAATCCCTACTCTTAAGGATGGTTTCGGTTGCAGATTAGCTGCAGGACGTTTAATTACCACTTCAATACTGGATTCGGTTTGGGCAGGAACTGTCCCTAAATACCAAACATGAATATTATCAAAAAGAGGCAACAGACCCCCCAAAGAGTCCGAAACATAACTAACATCAGGTGGCAAGTCTATTCCTAAGGCTACATTTACCGCTGCCGCGCGACCGTTGTTGCCGTAAGTAATCGTGAACCGCCGTTCAGTCGTTGGCGAAGCAGTAAAAGCGGGATTGATCTTCACGTAAAGATCAGCGGGACGAACTGTTAATTTCGTTGCAGCACCACCACGAACATCAGGATCAGATTGACTTATCGCGAGAACACTCACGGACGATATATCGGGATTTTGGTCAGCGGATGGAACAACGATAGGTACTTGCACGAGTGTTAACACACCACTATCGAGTGTAACTTGGGTAGGGATATTAGTTGTATCAACCCAGTTACCTTCTTCTCCTTGACCTACCACCAGATCATAAGTAGCTGTACTCTGGCCTGTATTCTCAACACGAAATTCTAGTGTTAACTTCTGATCAGGGCGTACTTCCCTATCGGGTGGGGCGGTGACATTGACACTATCATTTAGAACGCCTTGAGCCGCGAAAGCATTAACTATCGCCAATTTAGGCGCAGTGACATCTCCGCATGTATCAGGAATGGTGCCTGCTATCGCATACTTAATCAGGCAAAGGGCAGCAGGCTTATTTGTTTCCCATGTGGGTTCGATCTGATCTGCGGGTAATTCAAAACCAGCTTCATTACGCGCATTAGGAGGTGAATATTTAGGTGGAAGCTCAATAGTGAAAACTGGAATGTTAAATGTACTGTAAACCCAATCATCGAAGGTTCCACCTACAACTGTGTCATATAAACAACATGATTGGACCCTATGATATTGATCACTAGAGTTTGATTTACCGTAGTTTAATATACTAACCAAGAAGTTAGCCATAGTCGTTATACGTTGATCACCAATTGGATCTGTCTTATATCCAAAGGGATGCAATACAAGTTGAGAGTAACTATGATATGACAATGCAGCACTAAAGGACACTTGACTCATCAAATTTTGAATGGCTTGGGTTTCACTTTCTGAAAACGGGTAAGGTCCCTTAAATTCGATGCTATCGCACGAGGAACTAAAATTTTCGTTGCTGAGTTGATCCCAATCTGGCTGAGGCGGCGCACCATAATTGCGATTGATGTCAACCCCAACTGCTGGTCCTCCAACCCCACCTTGCATTGCACAATACATTCTCATGTCTTGATTCAAATTCCGATTCTTGCGCCAATCGCGATGCGGATGAGGCTTATAGGGATCATTTATCTTGTCATCAATTTGGCTATATTCATAACCATCCGGGTTTGTCACAGGTACAATCCAAATTTCTGAGCTATCGACTAAAGCCTTAACCTCATCACAAGAGTCATAGTTAGCTAACAGGTAATCGGCGAGATGAAGCGGAATTTCAGCACTAATCCATTCTCTGGCATGATGCGTGCCAACAAATAGTATTCCAGGCTCACCTTCAGGCTGATCCACGTTATCACTAATTTTAAGAGCAACGATGTTATTGTCTTTTCCTTCTGTTTTGGGAGCCAGAGTGACAACACTTGCAAGCACTGGATAACGATTAGCGTAATCACGTAATTGGCCTTCAATATCTTGATATGATTTGTACTGATTGAACGTATAATCAGCAAGCTTGCAGTAACGTATCGACGGATTATTTACTTTTACTGAAAAATAAATCCAAGCATTTCCGTCACAATCAAATCCGAGAAAGTTACATCCATAATCATCTCCGAAAGTTGAAATCTCGCTACTACATGCTCCTTGTGCCCCTCCTGAAATAAGACAATTTGGAAGTGAAAGTGTTAAGTTCAGATTTAAACCACCGCCATTGTAGATATCGACATGGTCATCATCGCCGTTAAATAAACCATCTCGATCCCAAAGTTGAATTTCTAATGACAACGTATCAATATAGGGTCGTGTAATCCAAAAATCCCAATTCACGAAGGTAAAGTCGTTGTATGGAGATTCCGTCTCAAAAGACCGCCAATCGTTAACATCAATTATTCCATTTTTATCTACATCCGGAACGCCTTTGGGAATTTGTCCATCAATGGTAACAATCGGGTAGTAGTCTGAATGAGTCCCATCAGCATCACTATTTGTAATTTCTGATAATCTATCGACGTGTAGTTCAATATCAATCATGTTGATATTTTGCGCATCTACCGCTCTCGGAGGTAGTATATTTAGAGTCAATAAAACAGCCAGTACATAGAAAATGCGTTTTGAGTTATTCATTATGTGTTCGCCCTAGCCGTATCACACTAATTGTGGCTCATATGTATTGATAGAAAATGGACAATAACTAGTTAACTGTATTGACTCACGGTATTCCTTGCTGACAATGCAGGTTCAAAATAGTTTTCTGATTTCAATATAGCCGGACACTGATGACAACCATTCTGGAGTAGCCATCAGTAGATTTATCGTCAAAGTCAGTATTGTCAAAACCATAAAAAAGATTACCCCAACATTCCATATCAAAGAACATTTGTACCGAATTCCAACTGAAAAGCGTAAGTACAATCTGTGAAGAGTCGGGCTTTATAGTTACTCCGAGCTGGTCAATTGCATCTGGATCAAATGGCTCATATCGACGATGACCCAAATCTTGCAATCTATCATTAAAATATTGTCTTCCTTCGCTTCCCCACAAAAGCTTTCCAAAAGAGTCGTATTGTAAGGAGCCTACAGCATAGCTAGTAACATTTATACCGGTAGATTGAACATTACTATTCGTAACCAGATAATAACTTAAGTGCTTACCAGCGTTAATCTGATTAGCATAATACTGAATAAGTTCGCCGCATGAATTCGCGGACGCTTGTTGTGGAGCCGTAATCGAAAGCCCTATAAGGAGGAAAAGACTAAAGAGAACCAATGTACGTTTAGCCAACATCGAAAAATCCCTTCCTAAATGACTAAATTTACCAATATTCGAGCGAATGTGTCTAATGATAAGTATTATTTCCCCCGATCATTCATGGCTTTAATAATGGCATCAGCACGGTTGGCAACATCTAACTTGTTCAAAATATTGCTTGAGTGATTTTTAATTGTCTGGACACTGAGACTTAGGTGCTCTGCAAGTTGATCATTCTTTGTGACACCCTGAGTCCATAAGGTAAGGATTTCGCGTTCTCGATTCGTTAGCTCAGGAAATGCTTCTGGCAAAACAGAAGACGGCATATCAGCAAAGAAGTTCTGTACCCGTTTTGCTACCCGCACATTGATAATAATTTCGCCTTTGGCGACAGCTCGAATATGACGTATTATGTCGGCTCTTGATGAGCCTTTGACCAAATACCCACGAGCGCCGAATCGCATAGCCTCATAAATGATGATGTCATCTTCCGAATATGATGTCGTAATAAGAATCGCTATGTGGGAATGCATAGTAGAAATAATGCGCGTTGCCTCTATTCCATTATTCTTGTCTTTTGGGCCTGACCCAAAGTCAACGTCCATTAAAATAACGTCGGGTTGTAAAGCCGTTGCCACAGTAAGAGTTTCCTCAAATGAGGCTGCTTCTCCTACTAATTCCATGTCCTGTTCGATTTCCAGCACCGACCGAATTGATTCACGGAATTCCTTGTTATCATCTGCGACAAGTATACGTATAGCTTCCATTGGAATATCTCCTTATAGCTTTAGGTCAAGCGGTAATTTGACTTCAATTAAAGTCCCTTTTCTCGGTTCGGAAATGATTTGGAACTCTCCACCTAGTTCTTCAGCTCGGTCACGAATCGATCTTAAGCCTAGTCCAGACTGATACTCTTTCGGCATTCCAATCCCATTATCTTTGATGTTTAGATGTAATTGTTCATTGACACTAATTACTATTTGGCATTCTGTTGCATTTGCGTGACGTACCACATTGGTAATTGCTGTCTGGGTTATGAAGTAGATAGCGCTATCTACGGCTGGGGGTAAGACAGGTAATTCATCCGGTGATTCAAAAGTGACCTTGAAGCCTGGTTTCCGATATTCTTCAACCATTAGCTGTATAACTCTTAAAATACCAACATGATCTAATGCAGGCGGTCGCAAGCCATGGATGAGTTGCCGTATATCAGCACTGATTTGGATTAAGGCTGTTTCAACATCATTCAAAGTTTGAACAGCTTGTTCGGGTTTTTGAAACAACTGCACTTGAACAAGTCCTAATTTCATTATTTGTGCCGATAAGGTTGCACCTAGCCGATCGTGTAAATCCCGCTGCAATCTTTGCCGATCTCGTTCAGTCGCGCGTACTAATCGTTCACGGGAGCGTTGTAAATCGACATAAATCTGAACTACCACAGCAGTTTGCCAAGAAACAATTTCAAGCAATCTATTATCAGATGACCTGAAAACCTCGCCTGAATCACGGGGCGCGATAATGAGATTTCCAATTTCTTTTTCTTGATAAATCAATGGCAGAGGGGAAACGTTTAGAGTTATATGACCATGACTAACAATGGTATTTTTTACCCCATCTTCTTCAATTTCAATCGCTACATAGGGAAGTTTGAGCATCTCTGCAATTGTCACAACGATACTTTTCAGTAATTGATCGGGAGTATGAGTAGATTGATGTTGCTCTACTAACCGCTTCATTACCTCTAGAGGATCGTTCCATCCAAATATATAGCGATTGATGATATCTTGTACACGAATACGTAGGGGTTGAAATGACACTGCGACTAATGCAGTAGTTGCGGCAGATAGAACTGGACTTGAAGAAATGCCAAGAGCATTTCCCAATACTCCGACTAACACTACGAAAATGATAATGACTATGGTAGTCATGATTGTCCATACAATCGTCAGATTGATGATTCGAGGTAATTCCCAGAGCTGATGTCGCCTGACTGCGATGCTAATTGTCACTGGCAGACCAACCGCTAAAAATGTGGCAACTGTAGTTCGAACTAGTCGCAATATGATGGGTGTTTCACCAGGCCCAGGGGGGAAAAAACGGATAACCCCGGCAACTATTGTGAGTATAAATCCAAACAACACCCATTTGACTTGCTGCCGTTCGATGGAATCCGATTCGTGCCGCCATCGATATATTTGAGCATATATGCCTGAGGCAATAACAACTAGAAAAACTCCAAGTGACAAAACAGGAGTCCTGTCCCAAGTAAATCCGTAAATAGGATTGAAAGGCATAAAGGGAAAAATCAGCCAAATTACTGCCATTCCACACCAAATAACGGTCGCTTTTTTTGTCCACTTCGGAACAAAGCTCCCGTTGGGAAATATATAGAGGATGACTAAGGCTGCAACTACAGAAACTCCATCCATACTTTCAACCAAAAGACCGAGTGGATACCCTTCTAACCTTCCCTGTTTATTTGAGATTTGTACCCGATCAGGTATGGTAGACTCGCTAACTGCAAGGGCGATTAGCATGAGTGATAAAAAAAGTGCAATTCCACTGTTCTGCTTGGCTCTAAAAATGAGGATCCCTGTAAAAACGTAGGAGGAAACGAAAAAGAAATTGAGTATCAGATCAACAACTATATATATCTGTCCCCAAGTCGGAGAAAAAACAGTACCATCTGCCTGAATCTTATAGGAGACAAATGCTTCTTCGCCTGCAATGATTATCCGTGGCCAAGTGCCAGCACAAAAAACAATTGCAGTTATTAATATAAACAGGATAAAAATTGCCCGAAAAGCATTTCGTTGATTAATAACCATTAAATCAGCTTTCACTTTGCAACATTTATCGCCTAAAATGTCCGTTAATAGAACTTACGCAGTTGAACGATGCGAACCATAGGTTTAAAACCATTGTCCAAGTGCGTAACTCCTAGATTGCTTATTCACCGCGGCTATTCCCTTAGGTGAGAGCATTTTGGGGGAATAGTGAATGGAGCACAGCGGAACACAAGACAGCAATCTCGCATTCCGCCGAATTAAACGAACTTAAAAACCAAGCCGGATTTGTCGAGAATGAGTGTCTATTTCAAACTTTCATCAATACTCGACACAAACACATGACATTAAGGTACTGCTGCATATTCGCAGTCATACATCGAGGGTGTTAAGTTAAGAGATGCTATTTCCGCAGCGTTAAACCCATTAATATCAATGAGACCTTGTTGAACTGTAACTACCGGGGTTTGGAGTATCCCATGCCCATAACTAGGAAGGCACGGAAGTGTATCAGTATAGTAGCTTTGCCCGTCAATACCTAAGATGAGATTGAAGAATGTGCCGGTACGATTGCTGCTAACACAAACTTTCCAAAATCCGTTACCATCATTATTATCATGACCGTGACATATGGTAATCACCACTGCTGCTGGTAAAGGCGGAGGCAGAGCAGATGCAAATTCGTCTGGGAAGTCCGCGCGTGAAATTTCACCAGACAAATAGCGTGCTAAGAACCAACCAGCCTTCCAGTACCATACACTAGGGCAACCGTCTTGGTTTTGTTCACGGTAGAGAACTCCGCCCGGATTACAAGCATTATCTTCAGGTGTACCCGGCTTAGGTTGTTGGTCTTGTGCTGTAGTTGAAAATACATTAATAATCAAAGTAAATAACAACAACAGAACAGTAAAGGTTTTATACATCATTGCACTACCCCTTATATACATTTTCTATAGACATGATGTCAATATACCAAAATCATTTATCAATTTAGGACTTACGCAGTTGAACGATGCGAACCATAGGTTTAAACCCATTGTCCAAGTGGGGAACCTCTTTCAAGTGCGTAACTCCTACGTTAATTTGGAATGAAGATTAACTATCCAAATTTATACCCTATTCAATGTCCCATTGTCTTGATGCATTCATCCCGATTTTCGTACCAAAAGCGTTCGACTTTGCCCACTACTATGTAAATTATCTGTTCATAGCGATCTATGCAAAGCCTATTTGAGGTAATAATTGCAAATTTAATGATCCACATTCGTCCAGATTCCTTCGCTCATAACCGCAGAACAAATTTTTAATCTGACATTGGCAAAACTTGACAAAATGAGAACTTTTGTGCTACTATAAGTCATGCCGCGCTCACTGCTGGACTGCACCCGACGACCAACCCCCTTACGGCGCAACCATCGTTCCCAAAGCGCGGCATTATTGTCTACGTTTAATTGGTTTGCAGCAAAGATTGCAGCAGCACCCCCCACCTCCGCCGCTGCAACAAAAAGTAGGATTTTTGAGGGGAAAATAAATGTGAACACACAACCCCTCAGTACCTTCGCTGCAATATACCAACTGAATCATAACCTTACCTGAACATCAACAAGGGCTGGAAAACATGGAACTGGCGGAACAATTTGTCGATACCTGGAAAATCCACAACCGCATTCTGGTTTACCTGCTGGACGCGATTCCCGCCGAAGCCTTAAGTGGCGTATCGGCCTCCGGTGGGCGCAGTGTCGGTCAAATGCTGGCGCATGTCCATAACAACCGCCTGATGTGGCTGGAAGTCTCTGCCCCGGATTTGATGACCGGGCAAGATAAAATTCCCGCCCGTAAAAAAGACGAGTTCACCAAAGATCAACTGCGGGACGCGCTGAACGCCTCCGAAAAAGCGCTGGAAGCACTCTTCGATAAAGGCTTCGCCGCTGGGAAAATCAAAGAGGGCAAACCCCATCCGGCTGGCTTTTTCAGCTATTTCATCGCTCATGAGTGGTATCATATCGGTGAAATCGGCATGACTCTCACCCAGGCTGGCTATCCGCTGGATGAAAAAGTCTCCTACGGCCTGTGGGATTGGTCAAAGCGCTAGAGGGTCTTTGCGCATGAAATATGAACTCGGTGAAATTCTGTTTGAGCGTGTTTTCGAGAGTCGCGATGCGGATGGAAACATCGCCGAAATCAGACTCCAGGTGAGCAAACCACGTCTGGATTCAGAGCGTGCCCGCGTCTCCAATGAGGCGGTGTGGCTCTGTACCCACCTCATCGCAGGCATCGGTGACGAACCGATTTTTCCCGCGTGGGGTGAAGATGCACTGGAAGCCCTGATGATTAGTCTGGAAACGGCTCAGAGTGTGATCGAGCACCACGCCTACAAGGAAAACAAAATCATTACGTGGCTGGGACATGAGGATTTACGTCTGCCCAAGATGAAACCCTTCGAGGCCGAAAGTGAACGATACACGCGCGGTTTTGAAGCCATATTTAATGAATTTTTCCGCCAGTTTGGGAATCATCCTGACCCGAAGTAATTCTCTGGGCGAAAAAAATACCATCATGTGCATCAGGATTTAGATAATTTCACAGTACGGCTTCGCTCTGGAGAAACACCCGGCGATCAAATTCCAGGTGTGGGCTATCCTGTCTATAAAGTCCGTGTTCCGAATCGCGATGCACAGCGGGGATCACAAGGCGGGTACCGCGTTATTTATTACATTCATGTAGCCGATCTAATTTTGCTGGTTACGATTTATGCGAAAGCTCAGCAAGAAGATATTGCCCCAGAACTTTTGCGACAAATCATTCAAGAAGAAATTGGTAATCTGAGCGAATAGTTTAGCCTCATCTACGCGCAGCCCCCGATAAACGCTTTCCAGTCCAGCCCGACAACCCCATTACCAATTGATACACGCAGAATGCCATCTTCGCCCAAGGTGTGCCAGAGGGTCGTGCGCGAGTTGCCATACAACCGCGTGCGGTTGCAAATTGCGCCTGTTGCCGCCTGCACTGCCACCATGTACCCCTCGTCGGTGGTGAGCAGCAGCACCTTATCATGCAGGGTGAGTTCGGCACGTCCGGTCACACCGGATAGGTTGGTTTGCCATAAAGCCGTGCTGTCCGGGTTCAGAGCGGATAGAGTAAGAGGGTCGCCATTCAGCAGATAATGTGCGCCGGAAACATCCAGCAGCGCGGCGCTGTTTTCACCTCCATCAGGAACGGTGTCCATCGCCGCCGACCATGTGCCAGTTGAATCGACTTCCCACAGGCCACCTGTGCCGTATACCAGCAGATTGCCATCCGGCGCAGTGGATAGACTCGCGGGTTGGCTCAACTGCGCAGTATCCAGCAGCTTTCCATCGGGTGAGATGCTGAGAATCGTGTTCGTGTCGCTAATCAGGCCGATCACGTTCGGCGCAGCATAAGCGCGGATAAAGGGTGGTACGTCCTCCAAGCGCCATGTGATTTCACGACGGTCAGGGGTTAATGCCACCAATGCATTATCCGGCGTATGGAACAGCAGCAAATCACCCGACTCGACAACAAATTTGTCCAGCGCGACCCCGGTTGACCAGCGCTCGTTGGTTGTGCCATCGAAATTGAGCGTCTGCATACTTCCATCAGCATTAATGAGCAGTGGGAAATCGTTCAGCCAGGTCAGCGCGGCAGGGGTTTTGTCGAGGTTGACACGCCACAGAATGCGTCCATCGGGTGTTAATCCACGCAGGCGTGCTTCCGTCAAGGCCAGCATACTGCCATCATTCAGCACCAGCGGCGCACCGACCAGCGCATCGGTCAGTTCGGTGTGCCATTTCTGCGCGGGCAGCAGCCATGTTTGCCAGTTCAGCACAAACTGATCAGGATTGCGCCAGCCGAGTACCGTTGGATATTCGTTGGTGTATCCAGGGCCGGGGACATCGGGTTGATTGATACGAATCTCAAAATGCAGGTGTGGCGCGGGACGAATGTTGCCGACTGTGCCAACCACATCACCGCCCTGCACACAGGTATAGCGTGCCGGAAATTTAACCGTGTCCGATTCCTGCATATGCCCGTACATACTGTAGTAGACCGAGCCATCCGGGAAGGTATGCTCGATGATGACCACGCCGCCATCCCGTCCCCATCCGTTTGGCGCGGAATAGGTGACTCGCCCGGCGGCAATGGCATGAACCGGCTGACCAAAACTCAGTCCACGCCCGCCGTACAAATCTTCGCCTGTGTGGTAGCGTCCCTGATGACGGGGACTCGGTGCGCCGAAATCCTGCGCCAGTTGGAAGGCCGAACGATCTACCGGAAAACCAATCGTCGTCACTGTGCCGCATTGATCCTGCGCGGTGGCAGGCATAAGCCCTAAACAAAGGCAGCATATAAGCAGGGACACGATATATCGTGTCCCTACAAATCGCGCTCCCACAACGACACCTGTACTAATCTGTTTCTTTGGGCAGTTCTTCACCCAGACGCTCAATCGCTTGTTCAACCGTTATATCTCCGAAAAAGGCGGCTTCGACCTGCTGATTCACAGCTTCTTCCAGATCAGCATACCCCGGAATTTGTGGCGTGATACGGGCATCCGGCAGAATGTCGAGGAATAGTTGGCTGTTAGCAGGTTTGGCGGAGGGATCAAGGAAGGCGGGTGATTCCGCGACGGCTTTCAGCGAAGGCACGATCAGGCCGCTGTGTGCCAGCAGGGTTTGTCCGGCAGGTGAATTGGCAAATTCGATCAGCTTCCAGGCATCAGCCGCGTTGGTTTTAGTCATGCAGTAGCCGTCCGAATAGAGCAGCGTGGCGGACTGCTGGCCTGTGGGCAGCGGCGCGACATCCCAATCAAATGACGCTTCCCGCAGCGTGGGTGTCAGACGGCGGCTGAACAAGATCATGCCGAGCGTCCCGGCTTCGAAGCGTTCCTGTACGCTGCGCGAACGAAGCTGCAATTCGTCCGGTGTGACTTTGTATTTGCCCTGAAGATCGACAAACCATTGGAATGCGGCTGTCGTTTCCGCGCTGTCGAGGGTCAAGGTAGTCGCATCGGCATCCTTGACAACATCGCCACCATTTTGCCAGATGAAGGGCAGCAGACGGTTAAATGAGGGGTCGATTCCTACGCCGTACTGTGTCGTTTTATTATCCGCGCCAACCACTGTAAGCGCCTGCGCATCTTTCAGAAAATCATCCCATGTCCAACCTGCCTGGGGATAATCCAACTTGGCAGCATCAAACAAAGCTTTATTGTAATAAACCACTGTGCCGGATGCGCTGGCTGGGATGCATTGCAGGACACCATCCAGCGTGAAAGGCGGCAATACCTGCGGATAAAGATCATCAGCATGGATGACGGTGCTTTTCTCAAGATAGGGGACAACGGGTTCTATCGCGCCGCGTTCGGCAAAAATGCCGTATTCGCGGTAATTCATGATGAAGACATCCGGCGCTTTCCCGGCAGCGAAATCGAGGCTGAGGCGCTGGCGGTAAGCATCTTCCTGACCTTCGCCATGCATCTCATCTTCGCCGGGGGTATACACCATGTTGACGGTTATATCGGGATACTGCTGATTGAAAGCAGCGACCAACGACTCATAAACCGCTTTTTCAGCATCATCGCCGAACACGTAGAAAGAAATGGTCGAAGCGGCGGCAGCACGCCCAACCACCAGTAACGTTGTCATCATCAGCAGCAGAATCGCGAATTTGCGCGGCATAAACTCCCCTTACTCATCCACTAAAACAATACCCAGACTATACAGCAAAGACATAGCTTCCGGCAGTGAAAACTTCGCTTTTTTCACCTTATTCACATGCACATCAATACTGTAGTTGGTGGCGTGGGTGAAATCAGCTTCGGTCAGGTCAGTTTGGGAAAATCGGCTTTCGCTGAAATCGGTGTGACTGCAATCTGCACCGCTCAGGTTGGCCTCGCTGAAATCGACATCACGGGCGATACAGCGGGTCAGGCTGGCTTTTTTTAGATTCAGTCCGATGAAGGTCGAGTAATTCAGCGTACAGTTGGTGAAGTCGATAGAAGGCTTAATTAAACCTGCCGTTGTCCAATTAGCTTCTGACCAGTTGATTCCCGACAGCTTGCAATCTTCGAATTTGACCGCGCTGAAGGTCGAGTCTTTGACCCGAATCAGACTTAAATCGCAGTCCTTGAAGCGGCAGTCACGGAAATTGCAGCTACGGAAAAATGTCTCAGTAAATGTGCAGTGCAGAAATGAGCAGTCGGTGAATTCTTTACTTTTCAGTTCGCTTTGTGGGTATTCACCGTTTTTGAATGTCCGGTTGTCGTAGGTGTCGTCGGCAAAGTTCATCACAGCAGTCCCTTACGTCCTTCAGGCCAGAAATAACGCTGCACCAGCAGGAATAATAACACAACGGGAGCGATGGCGATAACCGTCGCGGCCATCGCGTAAGGCTGGTTGGTCGTGTCCTGCTGCGTGAACATCTGCAAGCGCAGTGAGAAGGTGTAGAGCGCTTCCGAG
>JBGAGR010000148.1:0-19431 GCA_044226645.1 Aggregatilineales bacterium | reverse complement strand
GAAGCCGTGATTCAGGTGGCGCAGGGCAAGGCCGAAGCTATCCGGTTGGTCAATGAGGCGGCTGAACGCTACTTTATCGGCAACGCCCAGGAACTTAAACGATTTGAGATGATTGAAACCTCACTGCGAGACAATTCGAAAATCATCCTCACTGAACATGGCATCAACCCTACACTGTTGGTGGGAAGTCTGCCGATTACTGTGACAAGTGAGAAAAATGGACATCCAGTTAGGGAAGCACAATCATAAAGGAAGGGCAAGATGAAGCACATTGATCGACCTACCCAAATCACTACGGCCTTGAGAACCATTGCCTTAGGAGACGATTCTGAAATCAGCACCGAACTTGAGGCCTATATCGCTGACTTAGAAGCTAAGCAGCCCGAAAGACCGTCTCGAATCGCTGCTATCTTGGAAACCATTGCCTCGCACTATCCTGCCGAGATGGGGATTTCCCTGGGAGCCTATATCTCAAATCTGGAAGCCAAGCAGCAGGCCGTACTGCCAGACAATACTCAAATTCCGTCATGGGATCCTAACAATCCGCCTATATGGTCGCAGCAGCGACACAATGAACGCGAACAACATCGTCGCGAACATGCTTTGAAAAAGCAAAACAACTATCAATAAAGAAAAGCGCTGAATAACCCAGCTAAGTAGTCTTCCAATGAAGGCTGAAATGAATAAAGAAAATGACAAAACAAATCGTTTATGAGCATAACGCACGAGAACAACTGCTTCGTGGTGTCGATCAAGTGGCTAATGCGGTTGCAGTCACGCTGGGGCCGAAGGGGCGTAATGTTGCTATTGATAAGAACTTCGGGGTTCCAACTGTTACCCATGATGGCGTCACCGTTGCCACCGAAATTGCGCTGCCCAATTCATTCCAGAATATGGGGGCGCAGCTTTTAAAAGAAGCTGCATCCAAGACCAATGACATCGCAGGCGATGGTACGACCACTGCGACGGTTCTGGCGCAGGCCATGGTTCACGAAGGCATGAAGAATCTAGCGGCTGGCGCAAACGCTATGTTCTTGAAGAAGGGCATCATAGCTGCTTTAGAAGCCGTCTCCGATCACATCCTGGAGCAGTCGATCCCAGTCAATACGCGCGATGAAATTGCTCAGGTGGCAAGCATCTCTGCACAGGATGAGAAAATTGGGGAACTCATCGCTAGTGTGATGGATAAGGTAGGTAAGGACGGTGTCATCACGGTTGAAGACAGCAACGGCCTGAACTTCGAAATCGAATATGTCGAGGGAATGCGGTTTAATCAGGGTTACATCAGTCCCTACTTTGTCATGAGCAGTGGAACGGCGGAAGCAGTAATCGACAAGCCATATATCCTCATCTACGACAAGAAAATCAGCTCTGCTGAGAGTCTGGTTCCACTCTTGGAGAAACTTATCCAGTCTGGCGATCGCGAACTGGTTATCATCGCCGAAGATGTTGAAGGGCAGGCGCTTACCACATTGGTACTGAATTCACTGCGCGGCACAATGACATTACTGGCTGTAAAAGCACCTGGTTTTGGTAATCGCCGTAAGCAAATGCTGCACGATATCGCCATTTTGACGGGCGGAACCGTGATTAGCGAAGAAGTCGGGCGCAAACTTGAAACGACTACGCTTGAGGAACTCGGACGTGCAGGCAAAGTGATTGCCACGAAAGAGGATACAATCATCATTGATGGCGCGGGTGATGTGTCCGTAATTAAAAATCACATTCAGTCGTTGCAGCATGAAATTGAGTTGAGTACCAGCGATTATGACCGTGAGAAACTTCAAGAACGAGTGGCGAAGCTCAGCAGTGGCGTGGCAGTCATTAAGGTGGGGGCCGCGACCGAAACGGAGCTTAACGAAAAGAAACATCGTGTCGAGGATGCGCTAAACGCAACCCGATCGGCAATTGCAGATGGGATTGTACCCGGCGGTGGTGTAACGCTCATGAACGCCATAGCAGCGCTGGTTGATCTCAAGTTCGACGATCCAGACATCAATACAGGGGTTAATGTCGTTCGTTGTGCGCTCGAAGTCCCGATGCGCCGACTTGCTGAAAACGCTGGACAAGAAGGTGCAGCGATTATTGCCAATGTGCGGCGGATGCAGCACAGCCAGAAGAACCCCCGTATTGGCTATAACGTGATGACGGGGGAGTATGTCGATATGATAACGGCTGGTATACCCGATCCGGCTAAGGTGACACGCAGCGCTATCGAGAGTGCGGCCTCCATTGCTGCCATGATTCTCACTATCGAAGCCTTAGTTGCCGATAAATCGATATCAGTTGCATAACAGAACTAGTAGGATATTGAACAGCGAGTGAAGACTCTGCCTTGGGGGGATTGTAACCTGACTGGGCTTGCAGCGTTCCGTAGCGATTGCAGATTTTCCAGTGATATTTCTGGCTCCCCTTGTAATCATGTCCGTTTTTCACCAGCTCCTGGCTGCCGCAACGTGGGCAACCCTGCGTTGTAATCGTTTGTATCATGAGAATCGTTTCCCAATTGACTTGGCAGTTAGTTTGGGAAACGCTTTTCTACTTCATCAGTCAATTTGTCGCCACTACCGACAAGGTAAAGTGGGCAGGGGGACAATAATGAACTTCTCTCTAGCTCCAATTTCCTCGGTTTCGCATTTTGACAGAGTCGGCACTAAAACATCCTCCCATAGGCCTATTTAATCTTCATCCGATAGGCGCATGTCGTAACCATGTCAGGTCTCCATAATTAAGAATTTCAATTCTACTGACCGATCTTCTCTGTCGACATAGGTATTCCTAAACGATAAATTGGCAGTGAAGTTGCCCCTCGCCTGATACGTTTGTTGAAAACTTCCTGTATCGGGACAACGAACTTTACCTCTCTCAGTACAAATCATTGAACAGCGCTCAATTGGTACGGCGTAGGCAGCAAGACTTAAAGGAGGTGAATAGAAATTCGGAAAGTATCCGTTGAAAATCAATCCTATATGGTTTTGCGAATGTGAAACCATTTCGTTTATGGAGGGAAAATGATAATGCGACGTTTTGTAATATTTACACTGATAGTTCTGATGCTCGTTCCAGTATTCGGTGTATTACGCGCTCAGGATAAGGTTACGATTACACTGTCCACCTGGGCGGGTGTAGATGAATCAGCTCAACTCCAAATCATTCTAGATAAAATCAATGCTGCAAATTCCGATTTCCAGATTGTTCATCAGCCCATCCCCGGCGACTATATGACGCAGGTCAAGACGCAGATTGCGGGTAATACGGGTGCTGACCTGTACTGGATAGATCAGAACAATATGGCGCTCGAGTCTGAGGGTGTATTCGCGAATTTGAATGACTGTGTTGCCAATGCTGCCCCGAAGACAGCAGGCGATCTGAGCGATTATTACCCCGGCATCCTGGCAGTTAATCAGTATGATGGCGGCGTGTATGGCCTACCGTGGATTGCCCAGCCGGTGGTGCTGTATTACAACAAGGGCCTCTTTGACGCTGCGAAGGTTGCGTACCCCGAAGACAACTGGACCTGGAACGACTTTGTCGAGAAGGCAAAAGCGCTGACATTGGATACCAACAGTGATGGCACAACCGACCAGTGGGGATTCAGCAACAATAGTTGGCCGCCACCCTACATCTTTGTCTGGCAAGCCGGTGGCGAATTAATTTCTCCTGATTTCAAGAGTGTGCCGATTGACAGCCCCGAATTTGTGAAGGGGTTTGAGTTTTATTTGAGCACAGCTTATAACCCGGAACTGTCACCCAGCAGTGACACCATCAAAGAACAAGGTTTCGGAGAAATGTTTAAAGCCGGTAAGATCGCCATGTTCATGGGCGGCGCGGCAGATGATCTGGATCGTGCTCCTGGGCTAAATGTCGGTGTGATTCATGTACCTGCTAACCCGGATACCGGTAGTATCACGACCTTCGCCTGGAATGCCAGTACCGTTATTAATGGTCAGACCGCTCACCCGGATGAGGCCTGCAAGGCACTGCTCGCCGTGACCGAAGGCATTCAAAGCTGGAAGATTGTCTCACCACGTATCTCGCAGGCTACAGTTGAACACCTGATTGCATCCGAACCACTAAAGAAAGACAGCGCTGAAGCCATCGTTGCCGCTGCACAAGATATGCGTGCACTGCCGATCTTCGGAAACTATGCCCAGTTCGACAGTATGTTCTGGTCTGAATTCTGGGGACCACTTATCAACAAGGAAACCGACCTTACCGTGGCAGAACTGGCGAAGAAGGTTCGCCCTGACCTCGAAGGAACATTGACCGGAAACTCCTAGTATCGTCCCTTTACAGGAATGGGGAGTCGATTTGTCGACTCCCTAAATTGCTTTTTGCCTCGTGTTGAAAATTGATGAATATTATTTGAGGAGACATATTTTATGGATCCCGGTGCGTTGCAGACGTACTTGCCGACCCTCGTGCGATACGTGGGAGTCGCGCTCGTCCTCGCTGGTATGATGTACCTGATTTACCGCGTACAAATCTGGTTCGGAATTAGCCGCGAGGCAGCCACCGGGCGGGCATTGGTGTCACCCTGGGTAATTGGCTTTCTGATTTTTTCGCTTTTCCCAATTGGCGCATCACTCTATTTAAGTTTTACCGAATACAATTTGTTTAAACCGCCAGTATGGGTTGGGCTGAAAAATTACAGCGATTTGTTCAGCGTGGATGTTAAGCTCCTCAACTCCCCAACTCAGCGCAGTTCGGATGTGTTGACAGGTCAGAATAAAGAGGTGCTGCGGGTTGAGGCCGCTAACGGTGGCTTGGTCATTGGAGCGAAAGAAGCTCCGTTCTGGCGCGCGGTTAAACTCACTCTGCCCTACGCTTTTTTGAGCGTTCCTTTGGGCTTAATCGGGTCGCTGGCAGTCGCACTTCTGCTCAACCAGAAGGTGAAGGGTCTTGGCCTGTGGCGTGTCCTGTATTACATGCCTGCGATTTTGCCAACAGTCGCAACAGCGCTGCTCTGGCGCTGGATATTTGCACCAGAATCGGGTCTGCTCAACAATGCATTGTCCCCTGTATATACACTTCTGAATATTGGCCGACCCCGCTGGTTCAGCGATCCCAACCTCGCTATGCCCGCTTTTCTCATCGTCAGCTTGTGGGGGGTGTTCGGCGCGAATTCGGTGATTCTTCTCGCAGGTTTGAAGGGCATTTCGCAGGAACTCTATGAAGCAGCCGAAATTGATGGCGCTGGCAACTGGGCTAAGTTTCGCAATATCACGATTCCGATGTTGAGTCCGTCCCTATTTTATAATCTGGTGGTTTCGACCATAGGGGCGTTGCAAGTCTTTGAAGTAGCCGCTTTTATCCAGACACCTGAGTCAGTGGGTACATTTCTCAACTGGCTCATCTATCAGGATGCTTTTAACTTCCGACGGATGGGGATGGCCTCGGCAATGGGTTGGATTATGCTGCTGCTCATTCTGGCACTGACCGTCATGATCTTCCGTTCGTCGAACGCCTGGGTCTTTTACCAAGGGATCCGAGAGGAGGCTGCATAATGACTCCCATAACCTTACCCGGGAAAAATATAGGGCTGAAAGAACCGTCTCCATCGCAGATGCGCTATTGGATACGACAGGCCATCATTTACGGGCTACTGCTGGCGGGGGCAGGGCTGGTGCTGATTCCATTCTTGTGGATGGTTTCGACCTCGTTCAAAACTCAGGATCAATTATTCCAACTGGGAATAAACTTTATTCCGAAACCTGCCGTGCCGGAGAATTATATCGACGTTTGGACGAAACTCGCGTCTATCGCGCCCGGTATGACATTTTGGCGCATCATTGGTAATACCCTGTTTATCACACTGTTGGCAATGTTTGGGGAAATTTTCAGCGCCTCACTGGTAGCATATGGATTCTCACGTTTTCGATGGAAGGGTCGGGACGCGGTATTCGCTGTTATGCTTGCAACTGTGATGATTCCCGGCATTATCTTGCGGATACCGAATTTCCTCATCTGGAAGCAGCTCAACCTACTTAACACTTACGATCCGCTTACGTGGCCATCGCTGTTCGCCTGGGGACCGTTGTATGTATTTCTGATGCGACAATTCTTTCTGTCGATACCGCGTGAAATTGAAGAAGCCGCGATTATGGATGGGGCGAGCGTGATTCAGGTTTATCGTTACATCATGCTTCCATTGATTCGTCCGATTATGCTCGCGATTTCTGTGCTTTCATTTCAAGGCAACTGGAATAACTTCCAGGGGCCGTTGATTTACCTCAGCACGACGCAAACTTTCCCCTTAGCCCTGGCGATCCGATTCTTTGATCAATCTCTCTCGAAAGAAGCGCCGCAGTGGCAATATATGATGGCGCTTACGACGATGATGGTCATTCCGGTACTGATTATCTATTTCTTGACGCAGAAGCAATTCCTGGATGGAATCAATGTGGGCGCGGTTAAAGGCTAAGATGTTGAACACTTTTATCTCTCGACCCCTGAAAAGGTATATTCTCGTCAGCGTATTTATTCTTTTCATCATGTCGTTCAGTCTGCCGCAAAGTCATGCTGTGGACGAACCTGATTTAGTGAATATGGCGCATCTCCGATTCCTGACTGAGCCAGTCACAATCAATAACCGTGAAATGGCAATTGTCCACATTTACTCTGAGTCGCCCGACTATATCTGGGTCGACGCTTCCGGGGAAGGTATCAGCGCGGTAGATGATGTGGCACGAGCAGCCGTTGCTTATCTATGGGAATATGAACGTCTGAAGGCGCAAAATGCCCCTGATGCGGATGATACGCTTCATCTGGCACGTCTATGCCTGGAATTCGTGCGCTATATGCAGGCTCCCGACGGTGCATTCTATAACTTCGTGCTTGATCGCAGCGGCACGATTAATACTACTGGCAATACCAGCTACAAGAGCGTGGATTGGTGGGCGATGCGCGCATTGTGGGCATTAGGTGAGGGAGTTCGTGTCTTTGATGGTGTAGATACCGCCTATGCCGATGAACTCGCCGCAAATTATCTGCTTACTGAAAAAGCGATTGCTGGCATGATAACCAATTACGGCGACATGACCGATTTACATGGTTTCCAAATTCCAGCCTGGCTGCCAAATGGGTCAGCCGACAGCTCCAGCGTTGGGCTGCTCGGTATGGTCGCCTACTACCGTAGTCGTCCTAATTCGACGACTGCCGATTTGATTACCAAAATAGCCGATGGTGTAGCAGGTTATCAAATTGGAAGTGATCAGGCGTACCCTTTTGGAATGCATCCTGTTCTGGCGAATGCTCCCGGATACTGGCATGATTGGGGGGCACATCAGGGGCAGGCGCTGGTTGAGGCTGGCATGGCTCTGCAACGCCAGGATTGGATTGACTCGGTTGCCAAAGAAGCGAATACCTTCCTCATACGCCAATTGGTGCTAGAGCGCTTCCGCGAAATTGGTGTTGTCCCAAACCGCCTCGGCCAAATTGCCTATGGTACGGATATGATCGTTCAAACATACATGGCGCTGTATCGGGCTACAGGCGATGAAAAATATGCGCGTTACGGCGGTCTGGCTGCTAGCTGGCTGTTTGGCAACAATATGGCTGGCGTACAGATGTACGATCCAGCTACCGGGTGGGTTTTCGATGGTATAGAAGGGCCGGTTTCTTGGCGAGTAAACCGGAATGCAGGGGCAGAGTCTACTATTGAAGGGCTGCTATCCCTGCTAACAGTTGCTGATGTACCCGCCGCAATTCCATATCTTGACGCGCAGCCAGTCAGCGGTGTCAGTTACTCCGTGCTGGAAGCAGAAGCAGGCAAGCGTATTGCAGGGGAACCATTCTACTACCCAGGCGGCTGGATGGGATCATCTTTTATCAGCAATGGACGTTATGTGGGGCTGGGTCAGGGTGACGAAATGGAACTGACCCTCGATATTCCGGCGGATGGTCTCTATTTCGTGTATGTGGCTCATCTGCGGCAGACTGAAAATAAACCCGCTCAGCCTCCTTCTATCGTCCATGTAAGCATTCCACCCGTCATTGATGGGCAGCTAGATGAATGGGCATCCTTTCCGTTGATTGGCTCGAATGCCCGCGAACAATTCGTTCGTGGAGCGGGATTCTGGAAAGGCCCCGATGTTGACAGTCACAGCATCCAATTAAGCTGGGATGACACGAATTTATATCTCGCGGTCAATGTGCGTACACCTCAGCATCAGCAAGATTACGTTTTGAGCGATGTGTGGCATGGGGAAGCGACCTGGGTCTATATCGCGACTGATTTGAACGGGCGCAGTCTTTCCGCCAAGTTTACCCTGGCTCAGACACCGGACGGCCCTCAGATTTGGGATTGGCTGAACAGTGGTTTCCTGAAAGATGCTCACATGATCTGGTCACAGACCGATAATGGATTTATTTACGAAGCATCTATCCCCTGGGTTTCGATTAAAATACCTCGTCCGCAAACAGGAATGACGATTGGACTGGAGATCGGGCGCAGTATTGGTGGAAATTCCTTTATGGATTTAACCGGACGAGACCCCGACGTTGCTTCTAATCTGCTGCCAGTTACCCTGGTTGAATCGTCGGTGACAGACGAACAGGCAGCAGGACAGCAAGAACCCGTTTTTCTGCGCGTCCAAATTGGCGATGAAAATCCACTGCTCGTTCTAACTAATGTCTCACCAGACAGCGATTACTGGTGGCTGGATCGGGTAACCCGTTTTCCTGTCAGACTAACACAGGGACTACACCCACTGCGGTATGCCTATGCAGGTACCGGGCAGGATGGATTGAGCAAGGTTGATGCTTTTTACTTGCAGCCTGTGAAGCCGCAACGGGTTTTCAAACTACCAGATGGTCGGCTTATCACTTTGACCTATGACACGACGACTGGCAATGTCACCTGGGAAGAAAGTTCATAGTTCCGATTTCAGTGGAATAATATATATCCAGTCCTTTGTGTATCCAAATCCTTTACATGAATGGGAATCGAAAAATGTTTTCAATACGGTGGTAACACAGCTTAATGGTCTGCTACATATGCATTACCGCGCACAGGGTGTGGATTATGTCTCACGGATTGGATATGCCGTCAGCATAGACGGTTTGCATTGGAATCGCCTGGAAAACCCCGTGCTTGTTCCGCATAACGGGCGTGAGGGTTATCTAGGCGCGGAAGATCCCCGTGTCCCTCCGCTGGATGGCACATTCTACATGACTTATAACCGCCTAGTCACCCAGTATATCGCCCAGCCATTTCTCATTAGGCGACTCGGCGCTGAATTCCCGTCTCAGTAGGTTCGGCGCAACCGGGCGGTGATGTTGATTGTCGGTAGTGTGCATCCGTCGTTCCGAATGGCGATGAGAATGGAGGCGTGCCTGTTGCATCAGCTGTGCCACCCGTTTGCGCGGCAGGGCACGCCTTGTTGCCGTCCGCACCAGGCATAGTAGCCATTTATTGATACCCCTACACTCGACATATCGCTTCCACTGGATTCCCCATCCGGTTCTGCTCGATGATCTGGTAACTCACGGCTGACTCCGGCTGACAATGCTCATAGCCTTTTTTAGAATGTCCCGCTCCTGCCGCAGCACCTCGTTCTCGTGCCGCAACCGCTTCAGTTCTGCTTCTATTTCGCTTACGCTTCCATTCGCACTCGCCTGAGACGGTTTGCCATACAATCCACGCTACCGATACAGGTTATTCTCAGCCACTTTCAAATCACGCCCGATTTGAGCCACCGATTTGCCGCTGGTCTTCATTAAGCGGACGGCTTCCCGCTTGAAATCTTCCGTATATTTTCTGTCTTCTGCTATCATGCTTTGCTACTCCCCGATTCAGTCTACCTGTCTCTTTGTTTTTCCTCCAATGAATCGGGGCAAATTCATAATGTCACAGAGGCTATTTTTGCATTGTTGACCGTTACAGAAATGTGCGCGTATTATATGATTTTCTACCCAACCTATAGGGTTTGAATCTGTGACACTGTGACAGTACCGGGATTCGGATGCCGACATCGCATAAAATATTGATTGTGTCACAGTGTCACAACGTCACAGCCTTTAATTGACTGTTTTTATATGGCCATTTTGCGTGAATCTAGTTTCCGTCACAGTGTCACAGATGTCACATCTCGATAAAGTCTGCTTTAAGCTGCCAGAAGCGCGTCGGAATGCCACGCACCCGCCGCTGAACCGTTAGGCTGTTCGTACCGGGGATCAGCCAACCATCTTCCTTTAACTGTGCGCCGATTGCGCTGGGGCTAAACTTCAATGGCTGTCCGCGCGTGACTTCTTGATAAGCAACCTCTGGCAGAAGATAGATGTACTTGTCATCTTGGTAACCGATGATAGTGGTGCCGGGTCGCGGCTCTTCCGGATTACGCATATCATGTCCAAGCATTACGCGCGCACTGGCGAGCTGCTGCGTGAGTATGTTGAGAAACAGCTTGCCTGCTCGTTCCTGTTGAGCCAACTGTACTGTCTCGAAGATGGAGTCTTTCCAGCCGGGCAGCAGATAGTCGGCATCCATCTCAGAGACGAAACGTGACAGGATCTGGTAGACGGACACAAGTACCGCCCAATTCTGCTCCATACGCCCAGTATGAGCATGGTCGCCCAGCCTTCCACTCAACTTCGCCTGATAGCCCTGAGTGTTAGACACGAAACGTTCAGCCAATTCTTTTGCCAATGTACCAGCATTCGCTTGGGTCGCAATCCATCGTATGAAATGTGCCGTAAAACCGGGTAGATGTTGACGCAGCGCCTCCGCTTGCGCTAGTGCTGCTCCACCAGAATCACGCTGTTTCCAGGGTGGGATTTCCAGCACCAGCATCCGTGTCAACACCGACGCTTCGCCTTCGATTGTCGCCTCTCCGGTGGACAGCAGATGTCCACGACAAGGACGCTCCTGCCGCAGTTTAGCTTCACGGGTCAGCCTGCCACGCCCCATACCACGTGAATAACTCTGCAATAGCCGAGTGAAAGTACGTTCATCGGTATAAATTGGTTTGAAATCATCCACCCAATACAGGCAGTCAGCCAGCGGATAGCCCAGAGCCTCAACAGTGTTAACCGTATCACCCCATTGCGCGGGTGGTGTATCCCGACTGAATTGCCCGTAGAAGTTGCCCATCAACGCCGCGATTTCTGACTTACCACTACCAGTTGTGCCGACCAGATGCAGCGCAGGCTTGGGTGCTGCTGCTGGAAAGAATCGTTGAAGCAGCAGTAGCAAAGCAAAAGCAATGAGTGTTGGTGCTAGGGTCTTCGGAAACACGGCAATCGCTGCTGTAAAGGCACGCAAACTGTCGTTCCAATTCGACTCACATAGGCCGTAATCGCGCAGGCGGCTTTCCAGTTCCACGTCTGGTGGATCCACCAGTTTTCCCGATGCACCGATACTCATCCCCGGCGACACATACACCCACTGATTGTCAATCTGCGTCCACCCAAGAAAGCGATAGGTCTGGCGCGTTGGAAACTGACCGGACAACTTGAGGATAGCTGATGGTAAATGTTTGTTCATCCCGGCACAGACGGTGTATATGCCACCCGCCTTGAGCGCAATGAAGCGCCCCAGTGCGTTAGGATCGCCGAACAGTTCGCTCGGTACGTCCAGTGTGGTCATGTGAGAGTCTTGGCGCAGCTCAAGCCGCATGACATGTTCACCCTGTCCATCGTCATTGACCTGAGTAATCCACTCGACTACCCGCCCCGACCATTCCGCGACCATCTGTCGGCTTGTGCCCCGCTCACTGATTTTCTCGAAAACAATATGACCGTCCACTTCAATGTAGTGGGGTGAACTCGGTAGTTCAATCTTCTGACTGCGCTCTAGCTCGCGGTGGGTTTGGCGGTAGAGCCGATCTGGATCGACCAGTCGCAAGTTATCCCCACACACTGATTTCAGATGCTGACGTTCCTCCGCCCATTCGACTGCATTGAGGTGGGCGCAAGCCTGCACCGCTTCGGCGATCTGCTCCGCGGTCGGTCGTTGATCTGAAGTATAACTGCCGACCAGTTGCCGTACTTTATTCTTGGCGGCTTCCGCTGGGGATTGGATCGGTTCTCTCGGTAGTTGGCTGTAGGCACTCCGGATGGTTGCTCTCGCCTCTTTTTCCCGCGCTGCCTGATTTTCGTTGCCGTTACCATCAGCCAAATAACGGGCAACAAGCTCTCGCTCTGCTTCGGCTTGGCTGTGCCCGGCATCCCGGAGTTGGCACGCCGCAGCAAACAACTCTTCGTTACGTTGTCCATTGGTCGCGCCCGATGTGAGGTAATGCTCAGTTCGAACGGGTAATAGATGCTGTCCATTTCCGGTCAGAGTCACCATATTAAGTCTGCCAATCTTCTCTGGCTTGGGAGCAGTAACCATCCGTTCAAAAGCTGCGAGGGGATAGCGCCGTTCAAGATAGATTTCGATGATGTGAACGAGAGCGCCGCCACGCTGCGGTTTGGTGTTCACCGTGTCGGGGAGGCGCATAATTCCGGCTACTGATTTAACGTAAGCCTCATCGCCTCCTAAAGCCGCGAACAGCCCCCGCAGTAGCCCGGCAATCTTCTCCCGTGCTGCGCCATTCTCCAGAACAAATGATGTCTCCAGAAGCCAGTAGCCATGTAGCCCACCGCCACTGTCAATCCGCTGACTGTGGTGGATGTCTCACAGTGCGTAACCCAGCAGTTCCGCATCGAGACCGGTGAGCGTCGTTATTGGGCGACATGGTTGTTGCGCGATTTCATCGCGAACTATACCGGTGATGGCATGATCCCCTGCATCATTATCCTTACAGAACGGTCATCGGTGTTTCGGCAGGCGAAGGAAAACACGGCTCGCAGCGGCTTATCTGCGGTAGCGATGGCGCGACAAGCCGCTTTGCTGCTGCTTACGATACACGGATATGAGATTCCAACCCAAGCTGTATCGAATGACTTCTATCGCCAAGCTCTTGAACTCGATTTGAGAGGGAAGCGTGAATACACAGAAGCAATTCTGAGTGCTATGGGAGGAATAAAGAAAGGGTATTTCAGCTACATCAAAAATCTGCTGCGGCTTTCCGACGAAGCGTTGGAACTGGCAGATCGCCATAGCCTTGACGAACGTCGTTTGCGTCCAGTTGTAGCTTTAGCTTCTGAGTATCACACTGAGGTCGTTCGACAAATCATCGATCTGAATTTGACTGCTAAACAAGTCAAAGAACTGTGCGAAGGTGATTTGCGTGAGGGGGATGATGATGAGCAGGAAAAGATTCCTACTCCTGCCCTCAAAATTGCCAAAGCTGCTCAGACAACCTCCGCGGCAGCGCCACAGGATATAGCCCGGGCGCTTATTAGACAAGAAGGCGATACCAATCTAGCTCGTGCGCGTCTTCAGGCACTGCGGAAATTACTGACCGATGCAGAACGCTATTTGGCGGACGAATAAAAGGTTCACCCGGGTGAACCTTTTGAGAGGTGATATTGTGATCGCAATACGTGCTCCACCCTAAATAAAGAAAAAGCCCACGTTGCGTAAAGCGGGTGGGCGGCAGGCAGTGGTACATTCGTGAACTGGATACTCACAATGTATCACAACCTCCGTTCTCCTGCAACTGATTTTTGAGCTTTTGTCGTGCTTTTCTCACACGACCTTTATTCAGCTTTGCTTATGACCCGGAGGTTTGAAAATGACATCGGATTTGGAGCTGATTCGCTCCCGTAATCCCATTGAAGATATAGTTGCCCAGAAGTTTCCGTTGAGAAGGTCAGGTTCGCGTTTCATCGGTGTCGAACACGACAGTTTAGTAGTTGTGCCAAATACCGGATTTTATTTTTGGAATTCTCGCAGTGAACAAGGGGATGTGTTTGATTTTGTCGGACGGCATATGCTGTCGCTTTGCGCGTGGGATAACTGCGATGCAGCACAGTTCATAGAAGTGGTGCGTTATCTGGCACAGCGAGCAGGCATCACGCTGGAAGAAAACATCAATTTCAATAAGTCGCCAACCTGGGCAGAACGCCAACTGATCCAGCGTTTGCACGATACGCTTTTGAATACACCTGCTGCACTCACCTATGTAGCTGAGACACGTGGCTGGCAACTAATGACCCTCAAAGCGGCACGACTAGGATTCATGCCGCAGGATAAACGCCCGCTGCTGGCTGACTTAAACTTGCCCGACAACTGGCGGAGCGTAATTCAGAAATTCCCGCCCAATATTCTGGTCTACGTTCATACCGAGCTAGGACGACTGATGTATCTGAGTGGACGCAGCATCGAAGGCAAGAAACACTACAATCCGCCGCGTGAAATCATCGGCGAACGCCAACCGTATTACAATCATCTCTACAGTCCACAGGCTGAGCAGATTGTCATCGTTGAAGGTCAAGCCGATGCTATTACCTTTGGGGAATGGGGTATTGCTGCGGTTTCACTGGGCGGAATGCAGACCACTGATGAACTTCTGAACCAGTTGAAAGCACATTCTCGGCTGTTTGTCGCGCTGGACAACACCGAAGAAGCCTACATGCGGAGCCGGGTTATCGCGCAGACATTACGCGGCGAAACATATCTTCCGAAACTACCGAATGGGGTTAAAGATGCGAATGAGTGGTTGGCACGACATCACGCTTCCTCAGAGGATGCAGCAGCAATGCTCAATAAAGCCGAAAATTGGTTGGCCGTCGAAATTGACCAGGCACAGCCAGTCTCGAAGGTCTAGAACGACAAGATACTGTCCGTGAACTGTTTACCTACGCTGTTGGATTGGATGACTTTGCACTGGCAGAGTTCAAGAGCCAGATGGCAAAAATCGGGGTGAAAGGGCGAGCCTTTATGGACATGCTCAAGGCTGCACAATCACAAGAAGGCGAGAAACAAGAGGATGAGGACATGCCGGAAGTGCTCAATGACAGCATCCCTATCCTGTCCCCTGCGCTCGGTTTCCGGCGTGAGGTGGCAATGGTTACAGTATCGGTGATTGAACGGACGAAAGGGAACCGGCTCAACATCCAGCCGTATCTGGTCACCAATACCCGTGAACTTCGCAGACTTTCGGATGAACAGATTATCACCATTAATGACCAAGAAGTCGCGCTCAGAGTGATCCCGGAAGGTTCTGAATTCCTCATGCGCTGGCGCTACAAGGATATCCGACGTTTCTTGGACGGCGAAAGTGTTAAGCCTGCCGAGGTCTTGAATGCGATTCATCAATTGTTTACGGCTTATGTGGATTTTCGCTCGGCGGTGGAAAGCCGCATTCTGACACTGTGGACGATTGGAACCTACTTCTACACCATGTTCCCTGCCTATCCCTATCTGGCGCTGAACGGGCCAAAGAACAGCGGCAAAAGCACTGTGTTGCGGGTCTTGCAGCCATTGGCTTTCAATATGATTACGACCTGTGATCCGACCGGGCCAAGTATGTTTCGGCTGATTCACCATACGAGTTGCACCGTCGGTATCGACGAAGCCGAACGCTATCACAACCCCAAAGACCCGGGAATGCAGCAAATCCGCCAATTGCTCAACAGCGGCTACAAGCAGGGAATGCCCGCAATTCGCGTCACGGGAGAAGACCTGAAACCACAGGCGTTTGATGTGTACTCGCCCAAGATACTGGCCGCCATCATGGGACTGGAGGACATCCTTGCCAGCCGGTGTATTGCCATCCCGATGCGTCGCACTGATAAGAAGATGCCTTCATTCCCACCGGATTTCGACGGCGCATCACTCCGCCACCAATTGTACGTGCTGGCACTGACGTACTTTCAGAATGTGTACCAGAATTACTTTGAGCGTCTTGAACTGCACACCCTGCATAATCGTTCTGGTGAACTGTGGTCGCCGCTGGTACACCCTGCATAATCGTTCTGGTGAACTGTGGTCGCCGCTGGTCGCGCTCGCTGCTTTCTTCGAGGAACATGGGCAGATTGATGGACTGCTGGAAGCCATTGTCAAAGCTGCAGAGAGTGACGAACAGGTCAGTGAGGGCAAAGCCCTCAGTGATCGTGAAGAAGCGGTGTTGCAAGCCCTTGAATCTTTGACGCGCGGGCAGACCGAAATCGTTTGGATTAAGTCGGCAGTTCTACGTGAGCATGTGGCGAAATTGTTGGCACAACCGACAGAAAAGCTAGGCGATGCTCAATGGATTGGACATATTCTGAAACGGTTGCACCTGCTAGATGATGCGCGTCGCAAGCGCGGTACGGATGGCATAGTATATGGTATACAGCCCGGCGAGGTACTCGATATGATGCGGCGCTACGATGTCGCTGTGATTCAAGAATCCAGCTAAAAACCCTTCATACCGTTCATACCCTACGTGCCTTTCCTAGTAAAAAATGAAGGGTGTGTAGGGTTTAATTGCGTCTCGGGCACGTGCTCAAGGGCACTTTGCGCCGGAAGCCTTCCTACTTGTGTTGAATGTTAATGGTCGTTTACTTGAACATGACTATTTACAGTTTGATCTTTGGTGATGCCGCTGTGTTAGATTGCGAAAAGGAAAGCAACTGTAGGTTCAGACCATGAATACGGTTCAATAGCCCTAAGAGCGCGGCCTGATCAGAAACCTGACCATTTAATACGGTATCCCCATTTGCTTGATTAGAAACGCTTAGACCTTCCAACCAGTCTGACCAGTCCGCCTTCAAGGTTCCTTTGATTCTGATTTCTACGTACATGATATTGTTCCATATTCTGTATTGTGTACTTTATGCAATGACCCATCTAAACTGTCTTCACTGATGATCCAATGAGAGTATGGTTTGCGAGTTTCGTTAAACGACGAGGGCGAAGGGTTAGGAGTATTCGAGCTATCGCCCAGCCAAGGCTAAACATGGTTAGTATCATGATAACGACAAACACATCGGGCACGGACAGCGCAACAATTTCCATAGGCGCATCGAACTGGTCAGGAAGGATGATCCAAACAAGAACGAGCGGACATAGATCGATGATCAAAGGCAGAAACGACGGATTCCACGCGCAGGAAGCTCACCACGATTTTGCCAGCGCTTAATCGAAAGGTATGACCCTACAATCCACAGGATAGGGATGAGCAGCGCAGTCAGCATTATCACCTGTGGGATGAGGCTTAACGGTATATTCATATTTGAGGTTAGGTTGTTTCCAAGAAGTATTGCGGCGACACCTTCAATCGGCATATTGATGGCGGCGTTATTATAATATTCTTGGATGTTGATCAGGATGACAATCCCGATGTGCTGGTCAGGTAGCAGCATCATATTGGAGTGGAAATTGCTGAGATCCCCGTTGTGCCATATTTTTATTGATCCGGGTTGCCCCTGAATTTCCCATCCCATTCCATATGACTTTGAAGCGCTTATCTTGGAACCAGGTGCATGGAGCGTATCTATTCCCTGTGGGGATAAGACTTGAGTATTGTCGTATCTCCCGCCGTTCAACTGAGCGACTAAATAATGAGCCATATCTTCAGCCGATGAAATCAGAAAACCAGATGGCGTTGCGCTTCGAGGATAAGGCGCATCAAAAGCGACCGGCCAATGGAACCAGTAGCGATAGCCTGTGGCAATGTCCTTTACCGCTGGATCGGAAAGTGCAGCGGCGCTGTGGTGCATCTGGAGCGGGGCAAAGATTGCAGAACGGATGTAGTTTTCGTATGAGATTCCTGACACAGTCTGAACGATTAAGCCCAAGGTGTCGTAATTTTCGTTGGCGTATTCATAGGCTTCACCTGCCGGGTGGTTCAGATTTACGCTGGATAGCTCTCGAATGCCGTTTTCAAGAGCCATATCACTCTGACTGTTATCCCACAAACCCAAGCGACCATCATAGGTCGGCAGCCCACTGTTTTGATTGAGCAAGTTTCGCACCGTGATGTGGGCGGATGCAGCGGCATCATTCGTGCGGAACCAAGGCAGATAAGTAGTAACTGGCACATCCAGATCAATCTTGCCCGCCTCCACCAGTTGCATGATTGCCAGCGCGGTGAAGGATTTCGAGGTGGAGCCGATGATAAAGGGTGTTTGAGGAGTCACAGGCCGCCCATCTGGCGCGGCGATACCATAGCCCTTGAGATAGACAATTTGGTCGTCCTGAACGATGCCCAATGCCAGTCCCAGAATGCTGGCTGCTTGCATTCTGGACTGAATATAGGCATCGATTCGATCTTGATCAACCTGTTGCAGAGGCAAGCTCTGGGCAGGTGCGGAATGAACCGGCGAACCCATAGGCACTAGGCTAATGAAGATCAGGATGGCTAGAAGGGCGAAGGAACTTTTCGTGTGGGACATGGTGGCCTCATGAATTGAACTAGGATCAAGTTCTGACTATCCCAAGCGTAGTGGTTAAGGTGGGGTATTGTTGGGCTGTATTAGCGAATTTGAACCGCACAAGAACAGCTTTCAGGATCACGCTGGCAGGTGCAGACAACTTGGTCAACGCAGCGCCAACATGGGCTGAGTCCATCCTCAATCAGCGGGACACCGAGCAGTGCCGCGCCGATGCGCGCACGTTCTCGTTGGTCAAACGGAATCAAGCCTAACCTGTTGTCATGCTGAAACGAAAGCTGCCCTACGGCTTGGAAACCTGCCTTTTGCATTCCTGCGCCAGATGGCCGATTTTCAGGAGCATGGATAATCCAGAAGCGTTCAGCCCGTTCTATTTGCACGATTGCTTGCAGCAGACGTGGATACAACCCTTTGCCTTGCCACTCTGGTAAGGTTGCAAAATCCCAAAGATAGCGGCTGTCGGCAGGTATCGCAAAAGCGAGGTTGAGTTCTCCAATAGAGGCTTCGCGTGTCGCCACCCACCCATAGGTCACTGCTGTTTCGTCCATATAACCGACATAGGAAAGATGTCCGGCGCGTAGCCGTTGTTCGACTTCAGCGACCGTAAGATGATTAATCGCAGCCAATTGTTCGTTATCCGTTGCCATGTGTACCTGAAAGCCTGTTATAGGAGTTAAATCTATCAAGGGATCAGAAGCCCACCATGTTGCCAGTGCCATTTTTCACCTCAAGAAGTCATCGTAATGCGTTATCAGTTTGTCAATTAGAAGGTATTCAAGTTTGAGGCAAAGCACCGATTACTTTGCCTTACATCATTCAAGTTTCTACAAGCGTTTAACGAAGCTGCGAGACCATCTTCACAATCGCTTCGACTGCGGCCTCTGGTTGGTCAAGGTGGATATTGTGTCCACTGTTCTTTACGACGATTTGCTGACTATCAGAGGACAAGTGGAGCAGTTCGGTTTGCATGGTCTGCCAGTCTGTTTGCTGATTTAAAGCGGCTGTCACAACGATCAGTGGCAAATCGCCGAAGCTGGTAACTGCATCCGCCTGAGCCAAACTCACTTGCACGTTCACGAATTCATCCACCCACTCTTGGGCAGTTCGCGGCGTTACTGCGAAAGCGGCATAAGCAGGTTGTGTTTCGGCTGGCAGATTTTCAATTAATCCCAATGGCGCAGCTAAGAAACGCACCAATCCGATACGCCCTAAGAAAAAGGGGAG
>JBGAGR010000147.1:0-19267 GCA_044226645.1 Aggregatilineales bacterium | reverse complement strand
CGGCGATCTCTACGGCGTGATTGACCACCTCGACCACATTCAAGACTTGGGCGCGACAGCCATCTATTTCACGCCCATCTTCCAGAGCGCCTGCAACCATCGCTATCACACCCACGATTATTATCAGGTTGACCCACTGCTGGGTGGTAACAAAGCCTTTTATGCCCTGCGCGATGAAATCCATAAGCGCGGCATGAAAATCGTGCTGGATGGTGTTTTCAATCATGCCAGCCGGGGCAACTTTTTCTTCAACGACATTCTGGAAAACGGCTCTCATTCCGCATGGCTGGATTGGTTCATCGTCCATGATTGGCCGCTGCGTCCCTATAGCGATGGCCCCGCCAATTATGAAGCCTGGGTCGGTTTACGTGCCCTGCCCAAGTGGAACACCGATAATCCACAGGTGCGCGAGTACATCATGCAAATTGCCGAACACTGGCTGCGCGAAGGCATCGACGGCTGGCGCTTAGATGTCCCATTTTGCATCACCAGCCCCGGCTTCTGGAACGAATTCCGCCAGCGCGTCAAAGCCGTTAATCCCGATGCCTATATCGTCGGCGAGGTCTGGTGGGACAGCACCAATTATTTGCAGGGCGACCAGTTCGATGCAGTGATGAACTACCTGTTTACCGAACCCGTTATCCAGTTCTGCGGACAGGAGCATCTCGTTTTTGACATGGCAGTCGGCCCCACCTCCTATGACCCCTATCCGGCGATTGGTGGCAAGCATTACGCCAACAAGATCGAAAAACTCATCTACCGCTATCCTTGGGAAATCCAGCAGGCACAGTTGAATCTGCTCGACAGTCACGATACCGCCCGACTGCTCAACATCGTCGGCGGCGACAAAAATACCATGCGCCTCGCAACCATTCTGCTGATGACTTTTGTCGGCGCACCGAGTGTCTATTACGGTGATGAAATCGGCCTCCCCGGAGGCTTCGACCCCGACTGCCGCCGCACCTTCCCCTGGGATAAGCCCGATACATGGGATAACGATGTGCTGGCCTATCACAAGCAGTTGATCGCCATCCGTCACGCCCATCCCGCCCTGCGACGTGGACGCTATATGCATCTGGAAGAATCGCCGTATACCTACGCCTTCGGACGGCAAAAAGACGACGATGCGCTGATTATCGCGGTTAATGTGGGCGAAAAAGCGCAGAAGGTCGAAATCCCGGTCAAGGATTTATTCCCCGATGGAACAGCCTTGAAAGCCCTTTATGGCAAAGGCAGCGCGACAGTCGAGCAGGGCATGATTAAAATCAACCTCCCCGCCCGGGATGGGGTGATTCTGGCAAAATCCTAGCCTATAATGATAGCTATCAGGAAAGCTGTTTATGCGAGGTACTTATGCGGCTGAAGAATATTGGGTTTCTAGGCTTATTGTTATCGATTCTTTTGGTTTATCCGGCTTCCGCACAGTCCTATTCCCTGCGCAAAATCGAGGTTACGGGCTACGGGACTAATGTCGTCCTTTCGCCGGACGGACATACGCTGGCGGTCTATGATGATGCAGGCCTCAGCAACAATGAAGTCGATCCGGCACTACTACCGATTCGGCTGGTCAATCTCGATGATGGCAAAGAAATGTTTACGCTGACCGACGGCATCACCGACTTTACCAGCAGCCTGACCTTCACATCAGACGGAAAATGGCTGGCATCCGAGCAGCAAAACGGCAATTTGACCGTATGGGATACCTCCAACGGGCAGCTTGTGAATACCTATGCCAACACCATCGGTGGACATCTACTGGCCTTTTTGCCGGAAAGCAAACTGCTGCTGGACGCGGCAGGCATGAATACGGTGCTGTGGAATCTGGACTCCGGTGTTATCGAACGCATCTACCGCCCGGAGTTTGATACCTATGCCGCCTTTCAGGAACAGATGAACAGTGGTATACCATCACTCTTTATGGCGGGATTAGCTCCTCAACCGGATGGACAATCATTCGTGATGCTGACCAGTGCCGGAGGCGCAACACTCAATACAACTGCCAGTAGTGAGCAAACCGTCCTGCTGCCTGCCTTCACCGAAGCTTCCGATACCCTGCGTCGTGTCAACCCAACGCTTTCGCCAGATGGCAAACTGCTACTGTTTGGCGATTTTAAGGACAAGCAGATTCACGTCGTGGACATGTCTACCCTGCAAGACCTGCGCCAGATCGACGTAATCACGTTGACCACCGCCCATTTCTTCGCTGTCGCATCCGATAACGACACCTTAGCAGTGTTGCAGCCCGCCGCTGACGGTGATACAGGTGTCGTTCATCTCTACAGCCTCGCAACTGGCAGCAGCCTGCTGGATATTCCGATTCCGACCAAGCCGCGAGGTCGCTTCCAGATCGCTTTCACGCCTGATGGCAAGCAGGTGGTCATGAGCGGCTTCTGGGATCTCGAGCGCAGCGGTCATAATGTGGTCTACATCGCTGACCTGACCGGATAGCACTGACCACAATAATCTTCGGTAGGGGCACAACATGTTGTGCCCAATTACAGGTATCTATTCGTAGTTGCTTGACAAAAATCGCTGAATCGCATATCCTATTTTTCAGACCGATCGGTTTTAGAAGGGCATACAGTTGACCAAAGGCGATGATACGCGCCAGATGATTCTGCATCGCGCGGCGGAAGTCTTTAACCGCAAGGGCTATTTCGGCGCGTCCATGAGCGACATCATGCAGGCCACTGGTCTGGAAAAAGGCGGTATCTACAACTATTTCGATAGTAAGGATGATCTCGCGCTGGAAGCCTTTGATTATTCGGTCAGTCTGGTGCGGTTGGAATATCAGACGGCGCTCAAAGACAAACGCGATGCCATTGAACGCCTGCGTGCTATTGTCGGTGTATTCCGCGCCATGTCGGATGGGATACCTGTCGCCGGGGGATGTCCCGTATTAAACACCGCCATCGAAGCCGATGACACCCATCCCGTTTTGCGCGACCATGCCCGCCGCGCGATGGATGAATGGAGCGAATTTATCCTGCGCACCGTGTCAAAAGGCATCGAACGCGGTCAGATTCGCCCGGAAGTGAATGCCGACGAACTGGCAAGTTTTTTGATCGCTACCTTAGAGGGTGCGATTATGCTCACCCGGCTCTATGATGACCCGGTGCATATGAATCGCGCCGTAACCTATCTGGAAAGCTATATCGAATCGAATGTCCGCGCCTGAATCAGGCTATTTTTTTCGCAGCAAAACAGACCGTTCGGTTTTTAGAACAAAAGTGGAGATAAACCATGCTCAACCAACCGATCCTCGAAAAAGAACTGGAAAGCACCGCCTATATTCGTTTTCAGGACTGCGACCCGTTCCAGCATCTCAACAATGCTCGCTATGTCGATTACTTCATGAACGCGCGGGAAGATCAACTCGCCCGTTACTATAACTTCCGCATTTTTGATGTGGCGCGGGAACGTCAGGAGGGATGGGTGGTGACGAAAAGCCAGCTCGCCTATCTCTTCCCTGCTGTCATGCAGGAACAGGTTCTTATCCGCACCCATTTGATTCAAATGACCGATACGGTATTGGTTGTGGAAGGGCTGATGTTCGATGAGGAAGGCAAGCGCCTGAAATCCGTGTCGTGGATTGAGTTCACTTTCGTCAGTATGCAAACCGGACGTACTACCAAGCATCCCGATGAATTCATCACCATGTTCCGTCCGGTGGTCGTGCCGGGAATCTATAATGCCGATGGATTCAGCCAGCGCGTCAATGACCTCAAAACACAGCTTCGCCGCCAGCCCCTGCCAGAAATGGGATAAACGGCTCCTGTGCGGAATTCAGGATGCTAATCTTCCCCTATAATGAATACGAACATTTCATTTAGTTGAGGGCAGATTAGTATCTTGAGAACGTTGATTATTTTCCTCATTGGCTTGTTATGGCTGCAACCGACTACCCCTCCAGATGAGTGGACGGCATGGCTGCGTGGCAAAGGTGCTGTTTTCTTAATCGACTCGCATGGAAATGAAATCCAGAAGGTGGAGATGCCATCCGACGCAGATCACTACGTTAGGGACATCGGTATCTCTCACGATGGCAAGCTCATCGCCTACGTTTTGACCGATACTTATTCGCAGTCCATCATGCAATTGCGCGTGTACGATACGGAAACACAGAGTATCAGGCTGCAATACGATCTGACGTTAGAGGGGCCGGGGCAATTCTGGAATGATTCGTTTCTCAGCTCAAACAATTTCAGCCCGGACGATTCGACCTTTGTCATAGGCGATTTCAATGGACAGGCTTATGGGTGGCGTATCCTCGTATTCAATCTCGAATCGGGAACCCTTGAACGCACCCTGACTGCCGATAAAACACTGCCATTTCACCCGAAAATAGAAGGGCAAATACCCATCATATTTCGCTTTACAGGAACAATGCTCACCTACGGTATTACTTCGTTTGGGAATTTCCCTTCCCAACCGGATAAGGCACTGCGATCAAGTTTCGATTGGGATATGACCACAGATACCTTGTCCGAAAATTGTGCTTACACCCATATCCCTTATGCCACTTTCGAACCAACAGGCGAAGCCATTGTAACCGGCATTGAGCCTGATCTTGACTACATCCCCGACTCAGATTTAACGGGAAATGGTCAATATACGCTGGAATTTTATGATTCATCCAAACAAATCTGGCAGGTTTTTTACCAGAATCCGGATTTCCTGGCAGAGGGCGTTACCTTTATTCAGAATGGGGAACGTATTATCCTGTGGGGTAAACCACAATCTGAGAAAAACGGTTCTCTTCGGCGGCTGGTCATCATCGAACGAGATGGTAGTGTCGTCGATCAATTGGAAGTAATCGGTGTCCCGCATGTCCAGGCAACCAATAATGGATTTATCTATACCACCTACTACGACGTAACCCCCTGGTCAAATCAGGTTGTGTATGTGAATACCCGCCGCGAACACCCCTTTGCTGACCAAACCATTGTCATGGAGAGCAAGACGGATGAACAACTCACGATTCTCTGGGCAAAAGACAATGCGACACTCCCGCTTCCAGATTTTGTACCCTGGGGAAACCTGATGCAGTATTGGAGTTTTAGCTGTCCCGCCAATAACGGGTAATATCGCCATCCTGTTCCAAAATCAGTCTGGTCTACTTGAAAACAAAAAGGCGGCTCTAAAGCCGCCCGATTGATTTGTTTGATCGCTTATACTTTCGGGAATTCGTCGGTATCGCGCGAGCGTACAGCGGACATGGAACCGGTTGTGCGGCGTGGGTCCATCGATGCTTGCAGCGGCGGCTTGCGATTGCGGAAAGCGAACATGTAGACCAGCACGCCCAGCACCATCATCCCCGCCACCACCAGCAGCGCACCCAGCGCCGAAACAACAATGCGCGCCAGACTGTCACGATCAGACAGCGCCCCGCCTGACGATGGAACCGCTGTTGGCGATGCTGCCGCGCCCATCAACTTTCCACCAAATTCGATCACCGAAGGCAGACCGCTTTCACTGATGGCGGTTGTGATGGTCGCCGGGGTGGTTGGGTTATATTCCGCGCTGGTGATCGTCACCGTATATTGACCTGCCGCCAGCGAGGGGAAACAAACCACGCCCTGCGCCGCTGTGGGCGATTGATCCAGCAGGGCGCTGGCAATCGTCACATTCTGCGCGTCCATCAGGTTGACGCTGATGCCCCGTGTCAGAAGGGGTTCGCCGCCGTCAAGCTGTCCATTGCCGTTGCGGTCTTCAAATGACCGGATACAAAGCTGTCCATTGCCCTGCGCGGCTGCCACATGCATGAATGCCAGCAGCAAAACCAGCGTCAGCGTGATATTCATCAAACGGCTTTTGCTCATCGTTTGCCCCCCATCCCTTTCCTAGCGCCGCCGCATGAACAGCGCGATGCCAACCCCACCGATCAACACCACCGCCGCTAATCCGAAGATCAGCAGGCCGCTGATGGACAGTAGTTGGTCGCCAATCGTGCGCTGCGGAGCCGTTTCTTCGGTCACACTCTGAACCGAGGCTGTATCGGCAGTGGGCACAATCACAGGCTGGACACCTGCCGCTGCACCAAAGGCGACATTGATGGTCGTGCCGGGGTTAATCACCAGCCGCAGTTGGTCGGGTGTCGTCAGACCAAAACCATCCGGTGCGCTGGCGAGCGCGGTATATTCACCGGGCTGCAAACCTTCGAAGCAGTGCGGGTCAGAAACGCCATCCGTTTCATAAGTTCCGGCGGAAGTCGCCCCATTTTGAATGGAAATCGTGCCGCCCTTGAGCAAGTCTTCGCCCTGTTCCTGAATGCGATTCTGATCGACATCATTGAACAGCGTGACGCATACCGATGCGGTGGTCGATGACGGGTCAAGCCCGCCCGCATTCGCCACCACAACCGGAGCCGTAGCTACAGGCGCAGTGGGCTGCGGTGTGGGAGGCTCAACGGTTGGCTGCACCTCGCTCGGCTGACTTTCCTGGGTTGGTTCGACAGCCTGTTCGCTGGTTGGAGCCGCACCAATCACAGGCAGGGCTGAATCAGTCGTGGGCTGTATTTCCTCAGTCGCGGCAGGAGCAGCAGTATCCGTCGTCGGGCTGGCATCACTACCGCCAGTCGGGGCAGGCTTAATCAACAGCTTTTGTCCAAGCTGGATGATACGCGGGTCTTTGATGTTGTTGAGTTCCATGATGGTCGCGCGTGGGACACCATATGCATAAGCGATGCTGTCGATGGTATCACCGGGCTGTACCGTATGGACGAGGCTGCCATCCGGCTGCTGTCCTTGCGGCACAACAAAAGGCACAACAGGCGGCGGAGTCGGCGTAGGTGTTGCAGCGCTGGCAGATGCGCCACCCGTACCACCACCGCTCAAAACGACCTGATCCCAATAAGTTTTGTTGATGTCTGCGAATGAACTTTGGGTCGAGTACAGGAAGACGGTCACGGTTGTGCCAGTCACCGTCGCGCTGACGGAAACCTGCTGCCAGCCATTTTGGATATGCGGCGAGATGAAGGCCGACCAGACAACATCACTATCATTCGGGTCAGTACCGCCGTTCGGGTCAATGCCGATACGGACTTTCGCGCCGGATTCAATCGCCGAACCGCAGTCCGAAGCGATGATTTTGCCCGTTCCATCTTTCGCCAGATCGCAGGCTTTGACAATGGCGAAAGCCGATGCCTGCACATTATTTTTCGGGACAACGTTGTTGACCTGCTGGTAAATGGCAGCGGTGCAGGTATAAAAGCCGCAGTCTACCGCAAGCGCACGCTGACCTTCATGAGGGGCGGGGCCGGGGCCGGGATGCGGCTGGATAGTGGTCTTTTCAACGGTGTTATAACGATCACCTGTGGGGGAGGCCAGCCAGTAATTCCAACCGCTGGGGAGATAAATCGGGAAGGTTCCGCCGCGCCGCCCCAGATAAGGGCCAAATGAGCCTTCTTCCAGTCCGCCGTTAACGAGCTGATTGCTCGAATCCTGTGCGCTGATAACCCCGGCGCTGCTCAACAAGGTAAGCAGCAGGAACAGCGTCAGAGCAAGTCCTGTCTTTCGCATTCAACACTCCAGATTGGTAAGGGCGCATCGCTGTGCGCCCTTCCAAGTTCATTCATTTTTCGTGCGGGATTATAACATTGCGGGGAAGTAAGTCAACGGTAGCGGCGGTTAAGCGTGGGTTTAGAGGCCGAGCACGCTTTCAGCCCGGTTGCAGAGTGAGCTGCCACCAGCGGCTAACCATTGATCGAGGGTGTCGCTGTGGGATTGGTTATTGAGCGCGTCATTATAGATGCCTGTGCCCCAGTGATAATAACGCTGCGTCTGATCCTGCCACATGGTATAGGGCTTGCTGAGAATCGACTGACCGCCGTTGTAACAGGCCATCGCCAGACCGGGGTCGCCATTCGCGCCCGTCACGCAGATTTTGAGGTAATCCGCCCCGCGACGA
The DNA here is from genome assembly GCA_044226645.1 of Aggregatilineales bacterium. Classification (GTDB taxonomy): domain Bacteria; phylum Chloroflexota; class Anaerolineae; order Aggregatilineales; family Phototrophicaceae; genus CFX2. Next base: position 11,359 of record JBGAGR010000147.1, on the reverse strand, counting down.
GCATTGGTATCCGGGTCAAGCTGATTTTCATCGGCGTTGAAGTGGAAGGGCATGACCTGAAACAAGCCCTGCGCCCCAGCGTAACTGCTGACGGTGGGATGCCCGCAAGATTCGATCTGCATGACGGTTGCCAGCAGATTCGGATCAAGGTCGTGTTCACGCGCCCAGCGCCCGATTTCGCCCGACCAGTGCCGGACTTCCGGTGTAAAGAGCGGCGCGATGGGCGATGGCCCCGCGAAGATATTGCTGATGATTCCCGGCAGCGTACCGAGCACACGCCCGGTCACATCCAGCGTGACGGTCAGGGCACGCGGCATGATGATGATGAAGGCCATCGACAGGGCAAGCCAGCCGGGCAGATAGCGCAGAAACAGGGTTTTCCAACGGCTTTCGGGGCGCGGAGGAAGTTTGGGAGAGCGTGGCACTCGTCCAGAAACGGCTTTAACCGCCATAGAGTCTCCAGTGAAACTTAACCTACAATTGATTCTACCTTAAGATGGTGAGTGTCAATGAAGAAGAACAATTTTGTAACGCGCTTCTATCATGATTGTTATACGCGGAAGGGAGTAAAAAGTTGTCAGAAGTTTTTAGTTCAAAGGAACAAGGTACAAGGTTATAGTTTTCAGGTTGGACGATCATCATCAGCGCATATGAAGGATATAAGTTTTTTGTAGGGACACAATACATTCTGTCCGTTTTCAATCTGGTCGATTCATTCCCGCCGCCCCGCCACCGTCATCGCCGACAAAAATAAGGACAGCGGAAGCGGGGAACTTGTCGGATAGTGCCGCCCGGCGACATTTGCACGGGGAAATGTCGTCGTTGTCGCCGTTGTCGGACAATGATACAGACGACATTTTGGCTGTGATGATGGTTACTGTGCATTTGGGGATTTTACCATAGAACAGATGTGCTTTTCAAGTAGGAAGATTCAAACCAATGAGGGAAGAATTTAGCGCAGAGAATGAGAGAATCAGAGCCACAGCAGATAAGCTTCGACACTGAAATGTAGTTGACTGCTGTCTTCCACAATACAATTATTGGTTATCGTCATCGTCAGCAAAGACTGTAATTTTATTCGTATGTTTGGCGTGTTTACGGCTGATATGTGTAATTTGGCAGATGAAATTGATTAATTTATCTACATCTTCTGCAAAACTACGTTGATTTAGAGACACCGCCTGTTTGTCAAGTACACGACGAATACTAAAAGGTAGATCCTTCTTACTAGGTAGAGGAGTATTCACTTGGACTAATACGATTGGCTTGTCTCTACTCTCATCATCTTCGTTGAGTGCTTCTCTAATTTCCCTTTGAATCCAATCGTCTTCAGAGTGTATTCGTGAAGGGATAAAAGTGTTCTCAGTAACAATTAAAATAAAGATACGAGATGAGTGAAGATTTCTTAGCAGACTTTTCGCAAAATCTGGTTCATCAATGTCTCTATCAAAAAATATTCGCGCCCCCAATATTCGCTCAAACTCTTGTGTCAATAATAATACTATTGGCCAATCTTTGCGGCGATAACTTATAAAAATTGTATTTTCTAACTCAATTGCGTCAAGCGATGCGCGTGCGGCAGAACGAACGAAAACATCCGATTCAACTTCTAGCAAATTCAATAGTGGAGAAACTGCTTCCCAATTTTTGGTGAACCCCAATGCTCGCGCTGATCCAAGACGACGTTCGGCAACATCTGACTTCAAATACAGCAGCAATTGATCCCAGGCAAACATGTCTCTCATATCATAAATAAATCGCCATTCGTTATGGTCATTCGTGTCCAAGATTCCAAGAGATTGGGCGAATCTTAGAAGCTCTAGGTTCACGCTTGCTTGTTGAATCTCGTATTCGCTCAAATAACTAGCAGGAGAAATAGCATACATTTTCCAAGTTTGCATATACATATAAGCTGCTAAAATCGCCAAACCCTCCAACAACTCATCAAGGGTAAACGGCATTAACCCACCCCGTAAAGAACGTTTCATTTCCTCATCCTTATACCGGTTATCAATATAAGTATTGAGTATTTCGCCGACCTGTAGATTCGCCAACTCCGCCCGTTCGTACTTAGTCATACCTTCGTAGACAAAACCAAATATACTCAGAAGCAGAGGTGTTTGGGCGACTTCGCGGAGTTTGTCATCCGCCATGATAGTTTGGAGTAGTTCGGGTTGTCCGTGGAGATAAGCAGCAATTTGTGCATCGTCCAGTGGTTGCAGCGTGACAGCGCCGTTCAGGGCGATTTTATGACCAATCTGGGCATAGTCTTTCAGACGACAGGTGACGAGGATTTGAATGGAGGGAAGCGCATAGCCATTCGCTCCTACGAGGGCAGCGATAGCTTCTAAAAAGCGCTGGCGCGGGTCGAATTTCTCACCATCTGGTTCTTCACGTTTAATGGGGCGTTCGATGCCGAGTTCGTCCAGTCCATCGAGCAGCAGGAGGGCATGTCCGGCGCGGATTTCGGCGGCAAGAGCAGGGTTTTGATAAGCATCACCTATCCAACTATCGAGTGCCGGGCGCTGGTAGGCATCCCACATGACGATGCTGCGCAGGATGGGCAGCGGGGCGCTGGAATCTTGCAGACGGCGCAGGAGGGCTTCACGGGCGAAATGCAGCAGGGTGATGGTCTTGCCCGTACCCGGTTCACCGAGTAACAGCAGTCGCCCTTTGTAATGCTCGAATGCGCCGCGAAAATCGGTGAAGGTGCGTATTTTCTCGTCTTTAATGGCGGATACAAAAAGCGAGTCGCTCAACATCGGACGGGAAGCGGCCACTGCATCCGGCGTGATTTCGCTGCGCAGTGGAATCGGTGTCGGTGCGCCGCGTTCGTCACGCAGGGTGGCGATTATGCGCGTCCGCAGCGATTGGTCAACCTGGTCAAAGAGTGTTTGCAGGTAATCGTAAAACGGTTCAACAGCGCGTTTTTCGTCGGATGTGGGCAGGGGGTCAGCCAGGCGCGTTTTCAGAAGGTCGAAAGCGGATTCGCGGTCAGCCGTGAAATCAATGCGCTGGATGCTATCAAACAGCCAGTGTGGAGGACATTTCCCAAATAACAATAGCAGGAGCTTGTTCTTGGCAATCGCGGTTTCCCACTCGCGCCGGACAGGATAGGAAGCCATCGCCGCCGGGGTCATGATGCCAACTACGCGATCCGCTGCGTCCAGCGCCTTGCCGATTTCGTCCGTCCAATCGGCATTAGGGGGGATGTCGTGGACATCCATCCAGGTCGTGTAATGCCAGTCGATGAGCTTCTGGCGGACAAGTTCGGCTAAATCGCGTTCGTCGCTTTTGTAGCTGATGAAGATATGCCCCATGCGCGTCCCTCAGAGCGGATGCAACCGTGTATGGGGATAGTATAGCTTAAATATTAATTGGGGAGGCGAAAAAATTTGCGTTACAGGAGCTTGTAGGGGAGGGTCTGAGACCCTCCCCTACGATAAAATATGGCAACTTTCCAACCTATCATCTGGTTTGTTTTCCCAAACACTCCCAAACCGCGCACAAACTTTTCACCTGTTTTCACCAGATTATCAGGTAACATTTCGTAAGGTTTGAGGCATAAAAAAGCGGTTAGTATCTCCCCTAACCGCTAAAAGCTAATCGCTAACCGCCTGCATCACTGCTCCAGCACTGGCAAGCAGATCGTATACACCGCGCCGTGACCGACTTCGCTGTCGACTGAAATTGTGCCGCCGTGTAGTTCGACAATTTCTTTCGCCAGGCTTAAGCCCAGCACCGTCCCGCTGACGACACCCTGACTGGCAGTGACAAACGGCTGGAAAACCTGCGCCAGTATATCCGGTGGAATGCCTACGCCATTGTCCCGCACTTCGATTCGGGCAAAACGTTCATGCGTCTGTGACCTGTCCAGCGTAACCGAGACTTCGATCAGGCCATTTTGCGGCGTATGATTCATGGCGTTCGCCACCAGATTGGTCAGCACCTGCACAATACGCTTGTGATCGACCATGATCTGAATCGGCTCGGTTGGCACATCCATATTCAGCGTCACCGAACGCCGCGCCGCACGCGGTTTGAAGCCCTTGACCGCTTCCGATACCAAATCCTGTAAAATGCCATTTTCGCGTTCCAGAATGACCACGCCGCGCTCGAAGCGTCCCATATCGAGCATTTCTTCGAGCAACTGCTGCATATAGCTGGTGACATTTTCCATCACCTGTAGATGTTCTTCCATTTTTTCCGGCTGTTTACGCAGCAGATACACCCGCATCTTGAGGTTGCTCAACGGTGTCCGCAGTTCATGCGATGCATTCGATACGAAAGAGGTTTTCTGCGCTTGCAGCTTCTTTTCCTGGCTGGCATCCCGAATCAGGGTCAAAATCTGGCTGCCGTGCCCATTCGACGGACTTTGCACCGATGTGCCGATGACCGCCACATCCAGCGCTTCACCGTCCCGCGAATGCAGCGTATACGGCCCCTGCCACATGCCGCCCAGCGCTACCGCTCCATTCACCGCTTCGTGCAGCCGCCCCAGATCCATTTCAATCGGCGCATTGGCGGCGCTCGGAACCAGTTTTTTGCCGGACATCTCATCGGCTGTATAACCGCTCAGCCGGGTAAATGCCCGGTTGGTATAGCGGACATATTTGTTTTCGGAAAAAATCACGCCTTCCTGCATATTGTTCAGCAGGGATTTAAGCTGTGCCCGTTCATTAGCCAGATCGGATTCAAGCTGTTTGGTCAGCAGTTCCAGCGCATTTTTTTGCCGCATCAGTTCGGAGGTCGATTCCTGACTGCCGTCGGTGAAGCGGCGCAAATTCCACAGCAGGAAAGTCAACAGGGCAACCAGCGAAAATGACGATACCGCCAGGACGACCAGCAGCAGTCGATTCGCCTGATTAAATTCCCGCGCCCAGTCCAACCCCTGTCCATTGGCCTCGACCACATTGATCTGATGATTCAAGGTGATCCCGGCAATGACCATCGCCGCAAAGAGGATGACGATCATCACCACGACTGGCCCCAGTGACGGAAGGGAAGAACGCCCGATCTGAGACGGTGCAGTTTGCCCGCTGTTCATGGAACTCCCACCAATTTTTACATTTCCTATACAAATTTTAACTCGTTTTTACGTGAGCGAAATCAGACAATGGTCATGCCCGACGTTGGTACTAAATTGGCAAACCATAGGAATAGGATTTGAATCAGCTAACGTTTGAGTGCCTTTTGCAGCGCGGGTCGCTGCGGTTCGTCAACCACAAGTTCGATGACTTTACCCTGCTCATCGCGCAAAATCAGACCAACCAATTTCCCCCCGGTCTGATAACTATACAGCGTACAATCCATCTGCCGCCAGAAATGTCTCAAAATTGTAAAGGCGGCGGGTTGGTCAACCTGCTTGAGCGTTTGAATCAGACTGATAGCAGCGGCAAAATCATCCGGGTGATAGGGACGCAGACCGTCCGCCGGGGGCTGAAGGCTGGCTTCCCATTCGGCGCGCAGGATGCCCATAAACCATTCGTCCCAGGCACGATTATCATAATGCAGCATTTGACGGTGACGGCCTTCGTAACGGAAGCCATTTTTTTCATAGGCACGGATGCCGCCCTCGTTGAAGTCGTAGACCCCCAGATAGACTTTATCCAACCGCAAGACATCGAAGCCGTAACGCAGCAGCAGGCGCACCGCTTCTGTGCCGTAGCCTTTGCCACGCACATCCCGCGCCATCATGAAAATCGACAGTTCAGCATGACGATTGCGCAGATCGATATGCTGCAAGCTGCACGCCCCGACCATTTGCGCGGAATCGTCCAGCGTCTCGATGGCAAAATAGCGCAAATCAGCGCCGGGATCGGTCATAATGTCGTTCCAGAAGGCTCTGACCTGAATATCCGACATGGGTGGCGCATCGCCATCGGTGGTGAGTTGTAGATCGAGGTCGTGGTAGGCATCCACCAGCGGGATGAGATCGCGTTCCTGCAATGGACGCAAACGAACTTTTTGACCCGTCAAATCGAGCGGCATGAGGTTCTATTCCCGATAAAATTCGCATCATCAGGAATCGTGGCAAGCGATGAGCGGAATGTCAAGCGGAAAGGGGCATATCGTGCGATACGCCCCATGATTCGCAGGTTTTTATGCCTGTGCCATTTGCTCTGCCAGCAGATCAGCGACATGGATGCGTTTTTGTCCGGTCAGGGTTTCAAAATCGTCCGATACCTCGGCGAAGATGCCCTGCGCAATGGCGGTATCGAATGAGGCGTAGATTTCCGCCAGCGGGCGCGGCAGTCCTGCGCCGACCATACCCTGAATCAACGCTTCCAGTTCGATGGGCACGTAGGTGACGGGCTTCCCGGTAACACGGCTGGCAATCGCTGCCAGATCAGCCTGTGAGAGCGCATCCGGCCCGGTGATGTCGAGGGCGCGCCGTCCGCTGAAATCATCTGCCAATGCAGCGGCAGCCGCCTTTGCGCAGTCTTCACGGGTCACATAAGCGGCTTTGCCATCCCCAGCAGCACTGAACAACTGCCCCATCCCTACCGCACGTGCCAGCGACCCGACCTGTAAATCGGCATAAATATTGTTACGCAGGAAGGTATAGCCCATTTGGGTGTTCGCCAGCGCGGTTTCCGTACCATGATGATCCGGCGAGAGCTTGACAGGCGATTCCGGGCCGGGGTGAATAATCGAGGTATAAATGACGTGTTTCACACCCGCTTCCTCGGCGGCTTTCACGGCAGTCGTCTGCTGTTTGAGCCGCAGATCGGTTCCATCGACGGCATCGGTGCTGATGAGCAGCAGACGGTCAACTCCGGCAAAGGCTTTTGCCAGCGTAGCCGCGTCATTGAAATCGGCATAACGCGCCGTCACGCCCTGAAAATCAGCGAATTTTTCCGCTGTGCGGGTCGCGGCGATGATCTTTCCCGCACCGGCTTCGACCAGTAATTGCAGCACGCGCTGTCCCAGATGACCGGACGCGCCCGTAACCAGTAATGTGTTTTCTGACATGGGATAAATTCTCCTACAGTATCCAATATGCATAATAGGCACTATAAGTGATTTACTATACAATGGGAAGTAGGCACTTTAAAGTAAGGAACTTACCGCATGGAAACCAGAGTTTTGCAACCCGATGTCTACGCTGCCGACTGCCCGACACGCCAGGTACTCGACAGAATCGGCAGTAAATGGACAGTGTTGATTATCACGCTGCTGGAATGTGAACCGAAGCGTTTTTCTGAATTGCAGCGCTGCATCGGCGGCATCTCGCAGAAGATGCTGACCCAAACCCTGCGCCAGTTGGAGCGCGATGGCTTGGTGAACCGGACGATTTACCCGGAAATCCCACCGCATGTCGAATACTCACTGACTCCACTGGGCGAAACGCTGTATCATGCACTCAGCCCGATCTGGCATTGGGCAGAGGCCCATATCAACGAGGTCATCACTGCGCAGGCTGTTTACAGCGCCCGTGAAGGTGAATAGTCGGAAATGGTGTGAGGTAAAATATCCTCAAAATCTATATGGTTTTCTCGTAGGGACACGATATATCGTGTCCCTACCAAATTTTGGGAGATATGCCGCATGTCCTCCGACAATCTGCCAGCCCTCATTCGCCAGCTTACCAGCGCAGATGCAGCCGAGCGGGAAGCTGCGCGAAATGCCCTTTTAGCGCTGGATGAAGACGCGGTTGATCCCCTGATTGCCGAATTTCACGCCGGGGTCAGTGACGCGATGGGCGCGGCAATTATTGATGTAGTCGGTGAAATCGGTGGGCCGGATGCGCTAACCCTGCTGCGCTATGTCTTCCACTTCGAGGAGCATCGCCCCCTGTGCCACGCCGCCGCGATCAAAGCGCTGCGTTATAACGCCCACAGCCTCGACCAGTCCGAACGCGACGCACTGCCGCCTGATGCTTGACAAGAACTTTTGTTCCACCTTATAATGCCAGTTAATGTATTTCGCCCGCTCTGGAAACTAAAAACGAATAACTGAGAACTTAAAAATGGCTGAAAATAAAACCAAGGCTAACAGTCAGGATGTCGTCACTTTTCTCAGCAATGTTGAGAACCCGGATCGCCGTGAAGATGCCCTCTCGCTCCTCACGCTCATGAAGGAAGCCACTGGAGTGGAAGGGGTCATGTGGGGCAGCGCTATCGTCGGATTTGGCAGTTACCATTACAAATACGACAGTGGGCGCGAAGGCGACACCATGATCGTCGGTTTTTCGCCGCGCAAACAAAACCTGACCCTCTATCTCAAGGGCGATTTTGCCCATGACAGCCACCTCGCCCCGCTGCTGGAAAAACTTGGCAAGCACAAGCTCGGCGGTGGCTGCCTCTACATCAACAAACTCAGCGATGTTGATCTGGATGTCCTGCGCCAGATCGTTAAGCAGTCCTTTGACAACCAGCACTAAATAAAAATCCCCTTCATTCGGAGGGGATTTATACTAGAGATAACGGATGTATCATTGGGGAAGCACAGGTACATTATCTGGCAGGGAATCGAGAGTGACAACCGAGTTCAAAACCCAACCGACGTTATCTCCTACAATTACTTTAAACCAATAATCACCTGGTGTTCGTCCAATAATAATAACTTTATTGTCATCTACGAGACTGGTTATGACCGTTGAGGTTGGGTCTGGCTCGGAGTGAATATTTGCCTTGCGGCCATGTAGTAGCCCTGTTTGCAAAGGCCAACTGCTGCCCTTTGAACCATAAATTACGCAGCTACTCCCGTAAGTCATTCCTAACAAAGTTTCGACTGGACTATAAACGGCATTCCACCCAGAGGGGCTAATTATCCTATTACCCGTCGATAAATCATATACACCGTCATTATGGACGATTAGAAATGTTACATTTGGACTAAAAACAGAATTATAATCAAAATCATAAATATTGCCAGAGATAGAAAAACGTTTCACACCTGTTGCAACATCATAGACACCATCACCATCAACGACTAAGAATGTTCCATCTGGGCTAAAAGTCGAATTGTAGCCGGAGATAGAAAAACGTTTCACACCTGTTGCAACATCATAGACACCATCACCATCAGCGACTAAGAGTGTTCCATCTGGGCTAAAAGTCGAATTGTAACTGGAGATAGAGAACTGTTTGGTATGTGTTGCAACATTATAAACACCATCATTACTTACTACTACCAGGGCACCGTTGGGGCTAAATACGGCATCTCGGTAAGACAAAGTTTGCCACTTACTTCCTGTTGTGACATCATATATTGCATCATGTGCAACTGCTAAAAGTGTTCCTACAGGACTGAATATAAAATTACCGAAGTAGGATGATCTTAAAGAAAAACGCTTAGTACCTGTTGCAATTTCATAGACCCCATCATTATATACAGCCAGTAGCGTTGAGTCCGGACTAAAAATAAATTTAACGCCAGCAATAGAAAAGCGTTTGCTGCCCGTTGAAACGTCATACAGACCATCGTCCCCCACGGCCAGCAAGGATTTGTCGGAATTAAATTCAACTTTGCCATAACCAGATATAGAGAAACGCTTAGTACCTGTTGTAACATCATAGACACCATCTCGGGGCACAACTAACAACTTACCATCTGGAGTAAAAATAGGAATATCATAAGTTGCGGTGCTATTCCCCATAATTGGGAACCGCACAGTCCCCAACCTAACGTCATATACGCCTACTCCCAGAGAGGCAAATAGGCTTCCGTCTGGGCTAAACGTTCCAAATGTTGGGTAGCGCTTGTATCCGGTTATCACATCATATCCTCCAGATGCCGTGATTAACACTGTTCCATCTGGGCTAAAACCACTACAGCTTCCTGGAAGCGCATATCCTATTTCAATATTGCCAGCCGTCAGCGGCAGGAAATCATTTGTTGTTGGAGTAATCGCTAACGATGTCGCCGTTCCTTGTGTATCAACCGTTGCCTGCGCAGCTTGAAATGCTTGTGTCGCAGCGTTTACGGCAGATTGTGTTCCTGTCGCAAAGGCATTTGCTGTCCCGGTCAAATCAAATGTTGCTGTCTCAGTGGATTTTGGTGTTGGTGTTGAACTAAGGACTTCTGTTATTATGCCTTGCGTTGCGATTACATTTTGATCTTCAGTCGACACCGGAGTATTGGACGGTGCAAATGCCAAGGTTGGTGTATCGGTGTAAGCAGCAATTGTTTCGGCTGCATAAGAGGTCGCAGTAATGAAATACTGAGTTACCAACGCATCAACTGTTCTTGTTAAGTCTGGAGTATCAGTCCCAGTTGGTGCAACAGAAGTTAGGGTTTCGCCTGCCCGTTCGGTGATTAATAACACAGCGGCGGTTGCAGGTTCAGGTGTACGGGTTGGCTGTAAGTTAGTATTTCCACTGTTGATGAATAGCAAAATGGCGATTGCCAACAACAGGATAATTCCTATTCCTCCAATAATTAGCGGGATATTTATTGTTCTTGGCGCTGTCTCAGGTTCGGAGGGACTTGTCCTTGTGGGATCAATTGCTCGAATCAGTCGTTCGATGTCATACTCAAAATGGGAGTTGTCACGGATAACAGCCGCGTTGTGGAAAATTAGATTGTATAAGCTGCGGGGTAAGTCATCATCACCAGGCATGGATGCGTTATTCACCAGAACCGGTATGACATTGACATTGGGATGGCGTAAACCCATTTCAACTTCAATGCGTACAAAGTCGCTTGGGTCATCTAGCCGTCGCTGGCGGCCCTCATCGACAACACTTAACCAACTTGCTCCTATCACTACTAACATTTGGTCAGCATTAATCAATTCACGTTCAATGACTGCTCGGAAATCCATCCCAACAGGAATACTATCTACATCTTTAAAAACATTCTCGCCCCCAAATGCTTGGACAAGAGCCGTGTAAATTCGCTGGGTAACTTCGGCACTATCACTACGACGATACGAAATAAATATACGTGGCATAGATTTGAGCTTATTAAAACGGGAAGCAACTACCTGCTTATTATAGCGATACTGTTACACATTCCAAAACAATCTACTTTTCATGATATTTTCTCTGTTTTTCTGAACCTCTGTTTCTCTGCGTTAACTTCTTCTCTCCTTGGTTAGAACATTCATACCGAAAAGTTTACCAAAAGTTCACCCTTTTACTTTCCGTATGTGCTAGGCTGTATTTGGGCATCGGTTAACCGTATCCCGTTGGTGGCTGGCAGCTATCGTCTTTGACTCAGTACCCAGCACTCAGCACTCAGGACTTTCTGATGCACTGCGGCATTTGGGCCATAAAATGCCGCACTTTCCCTCAACGTGGTGCATTTCGGTGCATTTCACGCGGGGCAAAGTATGTCCTCCTGGCGCATTTGTGGGACATAAAAATGCACCACCTTTATAGTTGATGAACATGAAGGTGAAGATGATGAA
>JBGAGR010000146.1:0-19191 GCA_044226645.1 Aggregatilineales bacterium | reverse complement strand
ATGTCATTGCCCATCATCGGCGAAGGTGAAGCATTTTTTCAGGGTGAACGACTATCCGGGGCAGAAGCCATGCACCGCGCGGGAATCCCCATCCTTGAACTACAGGCGAAAGAGGGACTCGCCCTCACCAACGGCACGACCTTCATGTGCGCGGTAGGTGCATTGACCACCATGCAGGCCGATTTACTCAGCGCTACTGCCGATATTGCTGCCGCCTTGAGCCTCGAAGCCCTGCGCGGAACCCCTGCCGCCTTTGATGCCCGCATCCATGCCATTCGCCCTCATATTGGACAGGTGACATCTGCCGACCATTTGCGCCGTTTGCTGCGCAATTCGCAGTTTACCCGCTCGTTCGACCCATTGGATGTGCAGGATGCGTATAGTCTGCGCTGTACACCGCAGGTTCATGGTGCTGCTCGTGATGCGATTCGTCACACCCGCGAAGTATTGGAAATCGAAATCAATTCCGCCAACGATAACCCGCTGATTTTCGTAGATGATGGCGGCGCAGAATCCATATCCGGTGGCAATTTTCATGGAGAACCCTTAGCGCTGGTAATGGATTACCTGAAACTCAGCTTGGCAGAACTTGCCAGTATTTCTGAGCGCCGTCTCGCCCGATTGATTGATGAGAAAGTCAACCGTCGTGTACTGCCGCCTTTCCTGACCCGCAACGGTGGCCTGAATTCCGGTTTCATGCTGGTGCAGTACACCAGCGCCGCCCTCGTTTCAGAAAATAAGGTTTTAGCGCATCCCGCCAGCGTAGATAGCATTCCTTCCTCCGCCAATGCCGAAGATCACGTCTCGATGGGCGCAACCGCCGCGCGACAGGCCAACGAAATCGCCCACAATCTGGAAAATGTACTGGCTTTGGAATTGTTCGCCGCCGCGCAGGGCATCGATTTCCGCTTTGAAGCACTCGGTAAAGATGCCCGTATGGGGCAGGGTACCGCCGCCGCTTATGAACTGATTCGCTCCAAAGTACCCTTTATTGAAGCTGATACCGTAATGTACCCCTACATCGAAATCGTCCGCGACATGGTAGCTTCCGGCGAAATGCTGCGCACGGTCCAAGCGCGTTTAGCTGCCCAATAGATCAAAAGGATTTTGTGATGACGGATTTACACCAACCGCGTGAAATTCGCGCCCCACGCGGCACAACGCTAACCTGTAAAAATTGGCAGATCGAAGCTGCCTTCCGCATGATTCAGAACAATCTTGACCCGGAAGTTGCCGAGCGTCCACAGGATTTGGTCGTCTACGGCGGACGCGGACAGGCCGCGCGGAATTGGGCGAGTCTGGATGCTATGCTCGATACACTTAAGAATCTAAATGAGGACGAAACGCTTCTCATTCAATCCGGCAAGCCTGTTGTGGTATTCAAAACGCATACCGATGCACCGCGTATGTTAATCGCCAATTCGAATCTTGTGCCGCACTGGGCAACTCAGGATTATTTTGATGACCTTTCCGCCAAGGGTCTGATTATGTACGGCCAGATGACGGCAGGCAGTATGATTTACATTGGGACTCAAGGGATTTTGCAGGGCACATATGAGACATTTGGCTCACTTGCTCATCAGCGTGGTTGGCCTTCTCTCAAAGGTAAATTTGTTCTGACCGCCGGCTTAGGCGGTATGGGCGGCGCACAGCCTCTTGCCGTGACCATGAATGAAGGCGTTGGACTGGTAGTCGAAATCGATCCGGCGCGTGCCCATCGTCGCCTCGAACACGGCTATGTCAATGTCGTCGTGGATGAACTGGAAGAAGCCATGACAATGGTCGAGGAAGCCGTGCGCGATGGTAAACCGCTCTCTGTCGGTCTCATCGGCAATGCAGCCGCGATTTACCCCGAATTGGCAGCGCGTGGTGTGATTCCTGATGTGGTCACTGACCAGACTCCCGCGCACGATGCCCTCTACTATGTCCCGCATGATATGACGCTTGAAGCCGCCAACGAACTGCGCCAGAACGACCCGCAGGAATACACCCGCCGCTCAATGGCCTCGATGGCCCGACATGTCGAAGCCATGCTGGCCTTCCAGCAAAAAGGCGCGGAAGTCTTCGATTACGGCAACAACCTGCGTCAACGTGCTTTCGATGCTGGAGTGAAAAATGCTTTCGATTATCCCGGTTTTGTGCCTGCTTACATCCGTCCGACCCGGAAGATATTTATCGCACCGATGAAGCGGTGATGGAACTATTTCCTGACGATGCCCACCTCCACCGCTGGCTGAAAATGGCAAAGGAGCAGGTGCATTTTCAGGGCTTGCCTGCCCGTATTTGCTGGCTCGGATATGGTGAACGCGCCAAAGCGGGTTTGAAGTTCAATGAGATGGTCACCACTGGTGTACTCAAAGCACCCATTGTCATCGGACGCGATCATCTCGACGCAGGTTCAGTCGCTTCCCCCAACCGTGAAACTGAAGCTATGCGCGATGGCTCGGATGCCATCAGTGATTGGCCGATTCTGAATGCGCTCATCAACGCTGTTGGGGGCGCAACTTGGGTGAGTGTACACGCAGGTGGTGGCGTAGGGATAGGTTACAGTGAACACGCCGGACAGGTCATCGTTGCCGATGGAACGCCGGGAGCGGCACGCCGTCTCGAACGGGTACTCACCACTGACCCCGGTATGGGTGTTGTTCGTCATGCCGATGCAGGCTATCCTGAAGCGATTGCTGCTGCCAAACGACATGGTATCAAAATGCCGATGCTAAAGCTCTAACTTAATTGCAGAAAGGTTTACTCGGTATGCAGGTGAAAAAATGTAGCAAATGTAAGTTGGAGTTTCCCGCTACACCGGAATATTTCCATCGTCATAAGCGGATGCGTGATGGATTAGCATCAGTTTGTAAGTCATGTAGAGCGCTGCCTGTTGAGCCAGTTAATGATCCATCTATACTCAAGCTATGTACACGCTGTGAGACAGAATACCCCGCTACTACCCAATATTTTCATCGCACGAGACGAGAAAGCGATGGATTGCGTAGTATTTGTAAGAATTGCAGGGTAAACCTACCGATTAGCTACAGCAACGAACCTACTCTGCTAAAAAAATGTTCAAAGTGCGGTATTGAATATCCTCAGACGGATGAATATTTCCAACCTCATCGCGAGTCACGAGATGGGTTCATAGGCTATTGTAGGTCTTGTGGACGAGAAGATTGTAAGCAATATCATCTCAGAAATAGAGAGCGAGATTTAGAACGTAATAAAGATTACTATCGGCATCATATCGCATCAATCAGAATTCGGTCTGGAAAATACCGCAGTGAGAATCATCAAGAAATTCTAGAACGCAGGCGAAAACATTATGCGGATAACCCCGAAAAATTTCGAGAGTGGAGTCGTCAGTGGCGAGAAAATAATCCCGATAAGAAAAGGGAGTCTGCACGCTTGTATCGCATATCAAATCCTCACGTAGACATAATCATTTCTCACAAACGCCGTACACGGCTAAAGAATTTGCCAAGTGATTTTTCTGAAGCAGATTGGAAAAGTGTTTTGTCGCACTGGAAGAACCGTTGTGCATTTTGTGGAAAACAATCCATGCTTCAAATAGATCACTACATTCCTCTGAGTAATTCAGAATGCCCCGGAACTATATTGCGAAACATTGTCCCTGCCTGCAAATCCTGTAATTCTAGCAAAAACGATTCGGAGGCACATAGCTGGATGATTCGTAAATTTGGCTCAGATCAGGCCGCAATTATTGAGACTAATATAATGGCTTACTTTGATTCCATAACCGACAGATAGGTTGAATCTGGATGACTCAAACCGAAACGTCCGTTCTCCAGCCTGCGGCTTTGCCTGCTTCCCGGCTGCGGGTTCAACTCGGCCTCTTTTTCATCGCGCGGATGGTCATGAACACTGGCTTTCGCATGGTTTACCCCTTTCTGCCGGAAATCGCGCGTGGTTTGGGGGTGTCACTGGCGCAGGTCACGCTTGGCATTACTGCGCGCTCTACACTCGGCCTATTCAGCCCGCTGTTTGGTTCCGCTGCTGATACATTAGGCCGAAAAGTTGCCATGCTGTTGGGGATGCTGGTTTTTGTACTAGGGATGCTGCTGGTTTATATCTCACCCACCTATCCTGCGTTGATTATTGCGCTCATATTGACGACAGTCAGCAAAATTCTGTTTGACCTGGCGATTTATGCCTATCTGGGTGATCACGTAAGCTATAAACAGCGTGGTTTGGCGGTTGCCGTCGTGGAGTTTGGTTGGTCGGGCGGATTTTTACTCGGAGTTCCGCTGGTTGGTTGGCTGATCGAACGGGGTGGGTGGAGCGCACCATTTCCCTGGCTTGCATTGGTCGGCGTGGGCATGATTGCGCTGGTATGGCGCACCGTTCCGACGGATAGTCCTCGCGGTGAACATAAACGCCCATCGCTCATGAAGGGGCTGAAATCAATTCTGACGCAGCGCGTTGCCCTGGCTGGATTGTCACTTGGCGTATTCATTAGCACCGGTAATGAAGTCGTCAATGTCATCTATGGTGCATGGTTGGAAAATAGCTTTGGCCTTAAGGTCGGCGCGTTGGGTGTCACCGCCGCTGTGATCGGTATTGCTGAACTGGTCGGTGAGGGTGGCGTTGCCGGGTTTGTAGATCGGCTTGGCAAACGAAGATCGGTGGGGATTGGACTAGCGTTGTCTGCTGTAAGCTGTCTGTTGCTCCCTCTGTTGGCATCCAGCATAAATGGTGCTTTGCTCGGTTTGTTTCTGTTTTATTTCACCTTTGAATTTACCATAGTGGCATCTCTTCCGCTGATGACCGAGCTTGTCCCCGCTGCAAGAGCAACCTTTATGTCGGTCAACGCTGCTGGACACTCTTTGGGACGGGTAATTGGTTCACTGGTCGGCCCAGCTTTGTTTGCATCGGGTATTATGATAGCCAATGTTCCCAAACGTCCATTTAACGGCCTGATTGATTCGCTCGTCATTCCTGCGTTGAATGCATCCGGTTTACCTGTAAATGCCGTTTTTGCCGCAGTCGTTTATTTGATTGCACTGGTTGTTCTAGTGGCTTTTGTGAGGGAAAATCATGACCCGTCGAATTGATATGCTGGTCTACAACACCAGCCAGATTTGTACAGTTCCATCCATCAATGGTGAGCCGCAGCGTGGCGCAAATCTCGGTACGCTCGGCATCATTGAAAATGGTGCGGTTGCTGTTGATGGCGGAAATATCCTTGACATCGGAACCACAGCCGATATGCGAATGCAGTACGATGCCCGGCGCGAAATCGATGCGGAAGGCTGTGCGGTTGTGCCTGGACTGGTTGACCCGCATACCCATGCGGTTTGGGTGGGTGATCGTGCCGCCGAATTTGAAATGCGTATCGCTGGCGCGACCTACATGGAAATTATGGCGGCTGGCGGAGGTATCAACAACACTGTCCAGCAGGTACGCGCTGCCAGTCTTGAGCAGTTGGTTGCTGAAACCCGCGCTCGTCTTGATCGAATGCTGCGTCTCGGCACAACCACCATCGAAATCAAAAGCGGCTATGGACTGGATACCACCACCGAACTCAAACAGCTAGAAGCCATCTATCGCCTCAATGAAACGCATCCAATGGACATCGCCATAACCTTTTTAGGCGCTCATGCTGTACCGCCCGAATATAAAGGCCGTACCGATGCCTATGTCGATCTGGTCATAAATGAGATGATTCCGGCGGTAGTCGAATTAGCCAAATTGCATAATCAACCACTGCCCTTCATCGATGTATTTTGCGAGGAAGGCGTATTTGATGTCTCCCAGACCCGCCGCATTCTGGAAGCTGGACGCGATCACGGAATGCCCCTCAAGGTTCATGCAGATGAATTTGCCGGACTCGGTGGGACAAAATTAGCAGTTGAATTAGGCGCTGCCTCTGCCGATCATCTGGTTTCCACGCCTCCCGAAGATATTCAGGCATTGGGCAAGGGGAACACCGTTGCGGTTGCACTTCCTGGAACGCCTTTCGGCCTCGCTCACGAGCACTATACACCCGCCCGTGACATCATCGATGCAGGCGGCATTCTCGCGCTGGCTACCGATTGCAACCCCGGCACGGCCTATTGCGAGAATATGCAGTTTGTTATGGCATTGGCCTGCCGCGCGATGCGATTAACTCCGGCGCAAGCACTCGCCGCTGCCACCATCAACGCCGCTTTCGCCATCCCGATTGCAACCCCGGCACGGCCTATTGCGAGAATATGCAGTTTGTTATGGCATTGGCCTGCCGCGCGATGCGATTAACTCCGGCGCAAGCACTCGCCGCTGCCACCATCAACGCCGCTTTCGCCATCAACAAAGCCGATAAAGTTGGCAGTCTCGAAGTTGGCAAGCAGGCTGATCTGCTTATTCTCTCCACAGCCGATTATCGCCATATGGCCTATCGTTTCGGCGGCAGTGTAGTGAAATCGGTTATCAAAAAGGGGAATCCGATTTCTTGACAGGTTCGGATTCGTTGAATTGGATTTTCCCTCTCCATGAGGTTGCGAAATGCGGAGGGGATTAAGGGGAGGGGTTCAATCTTTTCGTGGTAGATCGTCCAATGCTTGTGGATTAACCAGACTCGATAAATCGCCCAGTTTTTCGCCTAAATAGTGCTGCTTAATCAGCCGCCGGATAATCTTGGCGTTGCGGGTCTTGGGCAAATCCACTACGAAATACACTTTTCCCGGTTCATACGGTTTGCCGAGTGCATCCGCTACATGTTTCCGCACTGCTTCCCCAGAAAGTGAAACGCCGCCCTTCGGCACAGCAAATGCGATAATTTCTTGTCCCTTGATTGGATGATCTACCCCGATCACTGCTGCTTCCAACACACCCGGAAATTGATTAATCGCGTCCTCAATTTCGCCGGGACCAGTGCGCCGCCCGGAAATTTTCAGCACATCATCGGCGCGTCCTCGGTGGAACCAGAAGCCATCCTCATCCATCACGGCCATGTCACCATGCCACCACAGATGTTCGCCATGCGGAAAGTACGTTTCCAGATAGCGTGTATTATTCTCTTTCCAGAATCCCCGTGTTTGCCCCGGCTGTGGCAGTCGGAAACACAAATATCCCTGCGTCCCGCGCGGGACAGGTTGACCACCGTCATCCACAATCACCGGGCTTATAGCCGGAGTTACACCTAAACAGGTTGGCTTTTGTGGCTGCATGGGATTCGATGCCAGCACCTCCGCGAAAAGTTCTGTACCCCCGCTGACATTGACAATCGGTACGCGGCCTTTTCCCCATGAGAAAAACCACATCCATGTATCACTGTCGATAGGTTCCCCTGTGTGTGAAAGCAATCGCAGTGAACTCAGATCATGCTGTTCCGGCGCATCATATACTTGGGATTTTAAAATTCTCAGTGCTGTAGCAGGTGCGCCAAATACGCTAATGCGGTGTTTTTCGATTAATTCAAACATCCGGTGCGCGTTCGGATAGGTTGGTGAACCCTCATAAAGCAGCAGTGTCCCGCCACCAGCGTAACCCCGGAACATCGGCGCTTGCCCCATCATCCAACCGAAATCCGTGATCTGGTAAATCACATCATCAGGTCGCATGTCATACACCAGCAGTCCAAACTCTGCCGATTTGACCGCAACCCCGCCGTGTGTCTGGACGATACCTTTCGGTTTTCCGCTCGTGCCGGATGAATAGCTGACCATGCACACATCTTCTGCGTCCGTATGCACCGTCTCGAACACAGGCGATTGCGAATGAACAATGTCCTTCCAAAAATAATCCCGTCCCACAGTCATCGGACATTCGCCCACGCGCTGTGCCAAGATGACTGCTTTGACGCTCTTGACTTGCGGCAGCACCTTATCAAGCGTGGCTTTCATCGGGGTAAGTGACCCGCCGCGATAGAAATTGTCCGCCGTGATGACGACCTTTGCTTCGACATCTCGCAGCCGCATCGTCAGTGCTTCAGCCCCGAAGCCGGAGAACAGCGGCACGGTAATTGCGCCCAGCTTATAAATCCCAAAAACCGCCATCACCGTTTCAGGAATCAGGGGCATGAAGATGGCGACTCGATCCCCTTTTTCCACACCGAGCGCTTTTAAAGCGTTGGCGGCGCGATTGGCATCCGCTTGTAACTCACCGAATGTGGATCGCCGGACTTCACCGTTTTCACCTTCCCAGATCAGCGCGGTTCGATGACTGGTTTCCAGGTTATTTGTCCATTTATCCAGCGCGTTATGCGCCACGTTGATTTTTCCGCCAATGAACCACTTGGGGAATGGAAACCCGCCGGAGAGATCAACCACCTGCGAATACGGCTCGTAAAATTCAATCCCGGCGAATCGAATGAATGCATCCCAGAACCAGTGAATATCCTCGGAGCGTTCCAGCAGCGCTTCATAGGTGGGAATGTCGTGTTCGTTCATAAAACGTCGCGCGGCGCTGTTTTCGCTGTAGTTCGTCGTCGGTTCCCAGACGATCTTGTGCTGCATTATTCGCCTTTGAATGCGTCGCTGAAAAATTCGATCAGCCGTTGATACAGCACTTTCTGATTTTCAGGCCGCCGGATACCATGTCCCTCATTATCAAACGTCAGCAGTTGATGCTCAATCCCGGCTTTATCCAGTGATGCTTTGACCACCTTCACATTTTCCGGGGTCACATTTGGGTCTTTAAGCCCCTGAACGATCAACAATCGTCCTTTGATGTTCGAAACAAAATTAATCGGTGAACGGTCATGATATTTTTGCGGAATCTGGGTAGGACTGCCGCCCATCATCTCTTCGCTGTACGGGCGCAAATCAGGTCGCGTGGTCTGGTAATCCACCACCAGATCAGTCATCCCGCAAATCGGCGCGGCTGCTGCCAGTGTTTCCGGCGGAAATCGCGTAATCGCGCACCATGAGGAATATCCGCCGTATGACGTACCTGTGATGCCTACTTTGCCCTTTTCCGCGATTCCCTGTTCAATCAGCGCTTCAATTCCGCTGCGGATGTCATCCTGTTCGCGACCACCCCAGCCATCGGTTTTAATCGCCTCCCGGTAGGCGCGGCTGAATCCCGTACTCCCGCGATAATTCGGAGTCAGAACATTGAATCCCTGTGAGACATAAAACTGAACTTCATCATCCAGATAATCTTCATCATGCGATGTTGGCCCGCCATGAACACAAACAATCGTCCCGTTAGCCTTGTCTTTTGCCCGGTATAACCACCCCTGTATCCCTAATCCGTCTACCGACTTCCAGCGGAAATCCTCGGCAGCGGCAAGGTCATTGGCGGAAATTTTGGTCTTTTCCTTGACCCGCGTCAGGCTAACGAATGCACTCGGCTGAAAATCCAACAGTGAGAATCGCACGATGTCCGCAATCTGGCGCGAACTGTAATATCTCCCAACCCATGCCCCCGCACCGACAGGCGCAATTGGGATGAGATTGCCGGGGATTTCCGGTAACTTTGTTTCTTCGCCTGTCTCGACATTCAAAAACGATACTTTGGCTCGTGCCTCGCGCACTTCCACAATAACGGCCTGTTCACTGCCGAATGGCACGAAAGCCGTTTCAATATTCCGGTCAGCATCATCAATAATCCAACGGGTTGTAGCTGTTTCTAACTCCCAGACCCCAACTTTAAAATGGGTGGCGGTTTCTGCCATCACCAGCACCCGTTTGCTATCCGGGAACCATGACGCGAACACCTTTTTATCATCACCCACATTGATGATTTCGCGGTCATCCTTGCCATCAATATCCACTATCCACAAGGGATAACCAGCCGGATTTGCATCTTTGCGGTTATACAGGACGTGTGTCCCGGCGGCATTGAGTTTAGGAATGTAGCCTCCGCTTTTTTGTGGACGCGCCAGCGTGACAAGTTCATCCGTCTCCATATCATGACGGTACAGAACAGTTGGTTCGATTTCTTTTCTGGTTTCCGCGTCAAAATTTGCCGCATAAACCAGCCAGCGTCCGTTAACATGAATCTGCCCACCGCGAATATAGTAATTCGGCGCGGGTTCAGTCAGTGGATGTAAAACGCCTGGTTGCACCAGATTAATTTGGAATAATTGGGAACGTTCGTTGCCCTCGTGATCCTGTGCCACAATAATCGATTCGTTACCGGGGGCCCACGATACAAAAAACGTATTTTCCGGTGTGTCGGTTAGGCGAATAGGTGCTTCAGAGCCATCCGTCGGCGCAACATACAGGTCGATAGTTGGCCCCACGCCGCCCCACATCCAGGCGACGGATTTTCCATCGGGCGAGACTGCACCCCCATACAGCTTGGGCAAAGCGAGAAGGGCATCCAGGTATTCACCGGGCGGTAAAAGTTGTTCGGACATGGATTACACCTTTTGCTGAGAAGTTTCTTCCACCAGTATACAAGCGGCCTGGTGTACCTGACCAGTAAGTTGAGGGTCAATTTTCTTGCAGGCCTCCACTGCGACTGGACAGCGTGGATGAAAGCGGCAGCCGCTCGGCAGATTAATCGGGTCAGGAATTTCGCCTTGTAAAATCTGTCGTTGGCGGCGCTTGCGTGGATTAGGCACAGGAATGACGGATAGCAGCGCTTTGGTATACGGGGCACAGGAATGACGGATAGCAGCGCTTTGGTATACGGGTGCTGCGGATTTTTTAATACCTGCGCCGTTGGCCCAATTTCCACAATCCGCCCCAGGTACATCACCGCGATTCGATCTGTAAAAAATCCTGCCGTCGCCAGATCGTGGGTGATATACAAAATGCTGATGCCATGCTCATCCCGTAACTGCCGCAGCAAATTCAATATTTCAGCCCGAATCGAGACATCCAGCATCGAAACTGGCTCATCCGCGACTAAAAGCTGTGGTTGAAGGATGAGCGCCCCGGCAATGACCACTCGCTGCCGCTGTCCGCCGGATAATGCTTCTGGATAGCGCGATAAATACGTTTCCGGTGGCTTCAATCCTGCATCGGATAAGGCTTTTTTCACTCGCTCTAGTTTTTCCGCTTTATTGTGTGTGATGCCATGCACTTCCAGCGGTTCTGCGATAATTTGCTGAATCGTCTGTCGCGGATTGAGTGCCTCATACGGGTCTTGGAAAACCATTTGCATCTGCCGCCGCAGTGCCAATTGGTTTTTCCCATGCACCCATTCATGCACATCCTGACCGTTAAAAACGATCTGTCCCTCGCTGGGGTCGATTAAGCCCAGTACACTCATCGCAGTCGTGGTTTTCCCCGACCCCGATTCCCCCACCAATCCCAGAATTTCTCCTTTTTGCATGGAAAAACTCACGCCGTCGATGGCATGAACCGCTTCTTGTGGAACCGAACGCAGCGCCCCAAACAATCCGCGCGAAATCGGGTATAACTTCCGCAGGCTGCTGACTTCCAGAATGGGTGCCATATCAGGTTTCCTCCGGGTGGTGGCACGCCACGATATGACCATTGCTTCGCTCGACTGCGGGAGGGTCATTCGTCACGCAAAGCTCGCTTCTTCGATGACAGCGCGGCTCGAATCGGCATCCGGGCGGTAGTGCATTCAATGGTGGCGGATGTCCCGCTATCGAAGCCAGTACCGAATGATCACCCTCGACATCGGGAAAAGCTTCTAATAATCGCTTGGTGTAGGGATGCATGGGTTGGTTGAAGATTGTATCCACGCTGCCGTATTCTGCTGCTTTCCCGCCGTACATCACCAGCACATCGTCACAGAGTTCCGCCACAACCCCCAGATCGTGTGTCACCAGCACCACCGAAAGACCAAGTTGCTCCTGTAAATCTTGCAGCAGTTCCAGAATTTGCGCCTGAATCATCACGTCCAACGCGGTCGTTGGCTCGTCAGCAATCAACACATCCGGCTTGCAGGCCAGTGCCATCGCGATCATCGCCCGCTGCCGCATCCCGCCGCTGAATTGGTGTGGATACTGTTTGGCGCGTTCCGGTGGAATGCCCACCATTTCCATTAACTCACCAACCCGCGACACTGCCTGCTGCTTGCCGACATTTTCATGGCTTAGAATCGCTTCAGTGATCTGATCGCCGATTTTCCGCACCGGGTTCAGGGCGTGCATCGCGCTCTGGAACACAATCGCCAGATGTTTCCAGCGATAATCATTAATTTCCGCTTCCGAAAGTTGCAGCAAATCAATTCCGTTGTAGATGATTTTCCCGGAGACAATCCGTCCCTCAGCAGGCAGCAGTCGCAGCAGCGCCAGCATCATCGTTGTCTTGCCGCAGCCGGATTCACCCACCAATCCTAGCGAACGTCCTTGTTCAAGCTGAAAACTGACATCATCGACAGCCCGTAATGGCTTCCCGTCCGCCAGATAATCAATTGAAAGATGCTGCACATCCAGCGAAATCGTCATGGTGACTCCTGTGCAGGATTTGTCGTTTGAGGTTTATCGGGTAGGGGAGGCATGGGGAGAATCAGCGAAACCATCCGCCGCGCATCAAACAGATGATGGGACTTGATACGCGGATTGACGATTTCTTCCAGACTGCTTCCGACCAAAATCAATGCCAGTGTTACCCACAAAATCGCAAAACCGGGCGGCAGCAAAAACCACCATGCCTGTCTGCTGACGGCGCGTTCGAAAGCGAAGTTCAGCATATTTCCCCAGCTTATCAATGTTGGGTCGCCCAATCCCAGAAAACTCAACGATGATTCCGCCAGAATCGATGCTGAAATATCCAGTACGGCCTGCGCCACAATCAGCGGCAAAACCTGCGGCAGAATATGCCGGATGATAATGCGTGGGTTGCTTGCGCCAATGGCTTTCGCCCGTAACACGAACTGTCGCTCTTTGGTCGATAATGTCTGCGAACGCACCAGCCGCGCCGTATATGTCCAACCGAGTAGCCCGATGACCAGAATGATCTTGAATAAACCGCGTCCCCACACCGCGATAATCACCAGCATCAGCGGTAAGTCGGGGATAACCATCAGAAAGTCGACAATCCGCATCAGGAAATTGCCGATTTTCCCGCCATAGTATCCGCTGATAAGCCCAACCGATGTCCCGATCAGCATAGACACCAGCGACGCGGCGAATCCCACTACCAGCGAAACCCGCGCCCCATAAATCAATTGACTCCACACATCTTTTCCCGCGTCATCTCGTCCCAGCAGATGCTCACTATCCGGCGGCGCAAGGATGTCCGACGCTTGTACTTTAATGCGCTCATAGGGATCGTATGGAGCCAGCAGGGGAGCGAATAGCGCTGTCACTACAATAATGACGAGCATAATCGCGCCGATAACTCCGGCAGGTTTTTTCAAAAATTCCTTGACAGGACTCATCTTAACTCGCCTTGATTCGCGGGTCTAAAATCGAATACAACACATCCGTCACCAGATTCGCCAGAATCACACTCACCGCCAGCAGCAGAAACGCCCCTTGCAGTACCGGATAATCCTGCTTGGCAACCGAGTCAAATATCAGCCGCCCGATTCCCGGCCATGAAAACACCGTCTCGACCTGAATTGCTCCGCCTACCACATAGCCCAGATTCAGCGCGATAATCGTTACCATCGGCAGCATCGCGTTTTTGAGCGCATGGTCACGCAGAATTTTTCCTGTACTAAGTCCTTTGGCTTTCGCCGTCAGGATGTAATCCTCCGACAGCACTTCAACCACGCTGCTTCGCATAATCAGCATATAGCCGCTGGCGCTGACGACAGCCAGTGTAATCGTTGGCAGCAGCAAATGTCGCCCGACATCAGCCCAATAGGCCAGTGTGCCTTCTTCTGCCAGTCCCGGCGTAACCATACCGCCTGTCGGCAAAACACCTCGCGCCAGAATCAGCAAAATGATTCCGAGGAAAAATGTCGGCAGCGCCCATGTTGTCAGACCGATTAGCAGCGCGGCAGCGTCCACCCATGTTCCACGTTTCCACGCCGCCAGCATCCCGACTGCCATCCCTAAACCAATAGCTACAATTTCTCCGGTGAAAACCAGCAGTACGGTTCGCCACACCCGTTCCGACAGAATCTCGTTCACGCTTTGCCGATTTGCGAATGAAATCCCCAGATTTCCCTGAAACAGATTGCGCAGATACGCGAAAAACTGGCTGTCAAACACCCCGCCTAAATCACCTGATTCCAGTTTCTCCGTATTGAACCAAACAGGTTTATCCAGACCGAACTGTACCCGAATCAACTCCTGTGCATCCCTTGTCAGACGGGGGTTGCGGAACAGTAATTTCACCGGGTCGCCGGGCAGAATGCGAAACAGAAAGAAATTGAAGACGATAACAACAGCCAGCGTAAGCAGTGCGAAAAAGATTTTCCGGAAAAGATATTCAAAATTAATCACGAGCTATGAAAATATGAGGGCGCTTCCCGCAGCACCCTCATCCCCTTTAATCTACCTATTGAACGATGGAAAAATTATGGAACAGCGCCCATTTTGTCCCCGCCAGCGGCATATTCGGGTCAAAACTGAAGCGGTCACTCCGGTAAGCAGCCAGCGCATCCTGATACGCCACCACCAGTAGAGGACGATCTTTCGCGATCATCTCCTGAATCTTCCACAGTGCGTCTTTTCGTTCCTCGCTGGTGATGGCTGTTGATTGCGCTTCGAACAACTTGTCGTATTCAGGATTGCAGTAGCCGCTGTCGTTCCAGCCGCCGTCCGCCGTTTCCGCGCAGGTGAACACACTGGTCATGAAATGCGGGTCTGCATCCGGATTCCACTCGAAGTAGATCATGTCGTAATCGTAATCAACCTGCGTCGCCGTCAGAATGTCGGTGGACTGTGCGATAGGCGGTGCGGAAATGCCAATTTGTGCCAGACCATCCGCGATGATTTGTCCGATACGTACATAATATCCGTTGCTGTCATCGACATACAGGCGGTACTCCATCGGGTTACCATCCTTGTCTTCGCGGATGCCATCACCATCGCTATCCTTATAACCCGCTTCGTCCAAAATGCGATTGGCTTCGGCAATATCATAGGTGGTCGGTTGCAGGTTCGTATCAAAGAACTCGCCAACTGCCGGACTGAGGAAAGATGCTGCGGGTCGTGCATAACCCAGATACCCTACGGTGATAATTTGTTCGCGGTCAATCGCGTGGTCAATCGCTTCCTTTACTGCTGGGTCACGCAGACTGGCGGGTTGTGTGCCATCTGCTGAGGAATTGACGACCACATCAGAAAATGCGAATCCCTGTTTATCATCAACCGTGATACCTGCCTGGTCTTTCAGTGCATCCACACCGGAAGGTGGGAGAAGGTCAATCAGATCGATTTCGCCGCTCAACAGCGCTTGAATGAGTGCATCATCTCCGGCGTATTCGCGGTAGATAATCCGGTCAACGGGGGGCTTACCGCGCCAGTAATTTTCGTTGGCTTCCAGAATCATATACTCATCCGGCTGGTAATCCACCATTTTGTATGGCCCAGCGCCAATTGTGACTGACGGGTCATCAAATTCGGCGATTGCTGCTGCATCCATCCCTTCCCACACATGCGGTGGCAGAATGTAGATATACAGAAGCCGCGAGGTAATCATATTTGAAATCGGATGATCGAGCGTGATTTGCAGCGTTGTCGCATCGACTGCCTCAGCTTTGCTGAACCCATCCAGATACGAAACCAGAGCAGGTGCTTCATTTTCGATAATCCAGTTGATTGTCCAGGCCGCCTCTACTGCCGTCGCAGGTGTGCCGTCACTGAAGGTCGCGCCCTCACGGATTTTGAATGTCCAGACTAAACCGTCCTCGGACGCACTCCAGCTTTCCGCTAACCCCGGCTCGACATTAGAACCATCCGCCGCTTCTACCAGCGTCTCATACATCAGGCCGCGCAGGTTGTAACCGTAATATCCAACCGTTGGATTGAGCGAATCAATCAGATAGGTTCTGCCAATCGTCAGGGTAGTCGGGTCAGACTGCGCTTGCGATATGCTGAAGGGGAGCAAAATGGCGAGCAGGACAATAGCGAATGTCCATTTTCGAAAATGAATTTTCATGACACCTCTTTTTCGACCCTCGTTAAAATTTAACGTGCGATGATAGCGCATTAAACAGGCTTCGCAAGAGGTATTACGATTCGTTTCAGACTTTCGCTTTAATCGGTGCTTCAATGTGGCGACGGATGAGTTTTTCCAGCGGGTAAATCGAGAGTAAAACACCGATTCCAATCAATAATCCGCCGATGAGCAGCGCACTGGTGATTTCCTGATGCAGCACGATGACGCTCAGTACCGCCCCCACCAGCGGTTGGGCGAAAAAGAACAGCGATGCCGCCGATGCATCCACCAGCACGAATGCCCGGTTCCACAGCCACATGGCAGCGGCGGTAGACACGATTCCCAGATATAAAATTCCCAGAATAGTGCCGCCGTCCACAATCCCAATCGGACGTTGTGGCAGTTCAAACGCCGCCGCTGGAATCGTCAGGAACAGCCCGCCGATAAAACCGACCCACGTCACCATTGTTGCATCGAAGTTCTTGCTAACCAGCTTGAGCAGCACCGAGAACAACCCCCATGTGACCGCCGCCGCCGCCAGCATCATATCCCCGAAAAAAGTATCGGAACTGAAATTGGCTTTACCGGGGTCGATGATAATGATGACCCCAATCGTTGCCAGCACAACTGCCGCGATGCGTTGCAGGGTGAGTTTTTCCCGCAGGATAAGTGCCGCGAAAATCAGGATGAATGCCGGGGATGCGCTTGTCACCAGCGACCCGTTCACTGCCGTCGATTTATCTGTCCCGACAAACTGTGCCCCCACGCTCACGCCGAATCCCAGCAGCCCAACCCCCAATAGCCGGACTGTTTCCTGCCAGTTGGGACGACGCAGCGTTGCCCGTTTCAGCCAGACGATGACTCCCAGCGTAAGAATGCCAAGAAACAGCCGTATCGTCAGCAGTGTAAATGGCGGGACAATCTTCAATACAATATCGGAAACGACATACATGCCGCCCCATATTGCCGCTGCCAGAATGCCATAAATCGCCCCGCGTACTGTGTCCGACATGCTCATTCCTTGATGCTCTTTCATGAATCGCTGCGATTATAAAGCGTAGCTCAACGTCTGCGCCATAGACGAATGATACCTTCCGGAAAAGTCCATAAATAGGCCACCCAACCCGTTTGCAGACGATGTGTAGGATGGTATGATCTGGCTCAGAGAGGTGACTATGACAACCAAAGTAGTATTGCTGCGACATGGTGAGAGCCAGTGGAATAAGGAAAATCGCTTTACAGGCTGGACGGATGTCGATTTAAGCGAAAATGGTATACAGGAAGCTGAGGAAGCCGGACGGATGCTTAAGCGACAAGGCTATACGTTCGACCTTGCCTACACCTCAGTGCTGAAGCGCTCCATCAGAACCTTGTGGCTGGTGTTGGACGAATTGGATTTGTTGTGGATACCAGTTCGGCATTCCTGGCGGCTGAATGAACGCCACTACGGCGCATTGCAGGGCTTAAATAAGGCGGAAACGGCGGCACAATATGGAGCTGAACAGGTACAAACATGGCGCAGAAGTTACGCGACACGCCCGCCAGCGTTGACCAAAGACGATGCACGTTATCCCGGAACCGACCCCCGTTATGCTGATTTGGCCGAAAGCGAAGTACCCTTAACGGAGTCGCTTCAGGATACGGTTGCGCGTACCTTACCCTATTGGCGTGAGACTATTGTGCCAGCCGCTCGTGCAGGTCAGCGAGTGCTTGTCGCCGCTCACGGCAATAGCATCCGGGCATTAGTCAAGGTACTCGATAACATGTCGGATGAAGCCATTGTTGAGTTGAATATCCCCACCGGAATTCCGCTCGTGTATGAATTTGACAGCGAATTCAACCCGCTGACTCATTACTATCTTGACGCGGAGTGAGCCTGTTAGTTCACGTTCTCAAATATACCCGCCGCGCCCATACCGCCGCCCACGCACATCGTCACCATGCCGTAACGTGAGTTTCGCCGCTTCATCTCATGTATAATTTGTACGGTCAGCTTTGCCCCGGTGCAGCCCAGCGGATGCCCCAGCGCAATCGCGCCGCCGTTGACGTTCACTTTGTCGGGATTCATTTCCAGTGTCCGAATCACCGCCAGCGCTTGTGATGCAAAGGCCTCGTTCAATTCAATGAGGTCGATGTCATCCAGAGGCATATTAAGTCGCTTCATCAGTTTGGGAACGGCATTAATTGGCCCCACGCCCATCACTTCGGGACGCACACCCGCCACGCTGAATCCCACGAATCGCACCAGTGGCGTGAGTCCGAGTTGCGCAGCTTTACCCGCCTCCATCACAATCACCGCCGCCGCACCGTCGCTCAAGGGACTCGAATTTCCCGCCGTGACGCGCCCACCTTCCTTAAAAGCAGGCTTCAGTTTGGCGAGACCCTGAATCGTTGTCTCCCGTCGCAGATGCTCATCCTGATCGAATGTCACAGTATAGTTGTGCGGCTTGCCATCTTTGCCAACTTCGGTTTCTTCGACAACATACGGCACAATTTCTTCAGCAAATTTCCCTGCGTCCAATGCCTCCGATGCTTTGCGATGGCTGTGATAGGCGAATACGTCCATATCCTCGCGGCTCACCTTGAATTCATCCGCCACTTGTTCAGCCGTATGTCCCATCGCGATGAACGTATCCGCCTCATTTTCCATCAGGTACGGATTCGGGCTGCGTCTTGCCCCGCCGCGTGGTACCAGCGACATACTTTCTGCCCCACCTGCGATGATAACATCTGCCCCGTTAGCGATGATTCGCTCCGCCGCCATTGCAATCGTCTGTAATCCGCTCGAACAGAATCGGTTGACTGTCATTCCGGGTACATCTACGGGCAGACCAGCGCGCAAACCAATTACCCGCGCGAAGTTCAAACCCTGCGAACCCTCAGGATAGGCGCAGCCGATAATCACATCGTCAATTTCGGCTGGGTCGAGTTTGCCGTCGGTTTGTCGCATCACCTCTTGAATCACCGTCGCCGCCATTTCATCTGCGCGGGCATTTCGCGTCGTTCCTCGGTGAGATTTTCCTACTGCCGTCCGCGTCCCGGCGACAATTACCGCTTCACGCATAGTTTTTCCTTACTCGCTCACTGTTGACAAAACAGAAAATGTGTTCTAAAATTAAGATCAACTAAATTGTAGGTAGGACTGCAATATGTGGTGGATTGCTCCAAAGCCCTCACCCCCGCCCCCTCTCCCAACCGGCGAGTACGCCTAGGCGAGGGGTGAAAAGACCAACCGAAGCGGGAAATTCTCACCTAAAATAGTGTCCACCATTTA
>JBGAGR010000145.1:0-19361 GCA_044226645.1 Aggregatilineales bacterium | reverse complement strand
CAGACCTGCAACCGGGTGAACTCATTACGGCGATCAGCATACCGAGCCAGAGCGGCAAGAAAAGCGCATATGTAAAGATGGCTCACCCAGCTTCTCGTTACGCCGTCGTTGGTGTCTGCGTGGTGCTCGACATGAACGGCGCTACATGCAAAGGTGCAAGTGTTGCCGTAGGGGGTGCGGTAGCAAAAGTGACCCGTTCTCCGGGCGCAGAAGCCGCACTGACCGGTTCATCACTGGATGCAAGCGCCTTAGATAAAGCCGCGAACGCCCTGATGAACGAAATCAGCGGGGATGTCATGGGCGATATTTACGCACCGGAAGCCTACCGTAAAGCGATGGCTGGTGTATATCTTAAGCGCGCTGTACAAGCCGCAATACAAGCTTAGTTCTCACAGCCGGGGCATGGGTGAAACTATGCTCCGGCTCATCAAAAGGTTCTATATGTTCGACAGTGTAGACGCAGTACAGCAGGCTCTAAACGCCCAGGATTACATCGCAGAACGCAGCCTGACAACAGCGATTTACCTCGCGCTGCGCCTACGAAAACCTATCTTTCTGGAAGGCGAAGCAGGGGTTGGTAAAACCGAAATCGCTAAGGTCTTATCACGCCTTCTGGAAACGCCACTGATCCGGCTGCAATGCTATGAGGGGCTAGATGTGAACGCCGCCCTATACGAATGGAATTATGCACATCAACTGCTCCATATGCGATTAATGGAAGCCAGTGGAGCAAGCCGGGAAGAAATGCGCAACGGATTGTTCAGCCTTGAGTTTTTGCAGGCACGCCCCTTATTACAAGCGATTCAGGCCAGTCAGGATGGAAGCACACCCGTTTTGCTGATCGACGAAATTGACCGAAGAAATGCGCAACGGATTGTTCAGCCTTGAATTTTTGCAGCCTTTACAAGCGATTCCAGCTCGATGGAAGCACACCCGTTTTGCTGATCGACGAAATTGACCGGATTTTGAAGCAGATTTTCAGGTCACGATTCAGAATTGGGTACAATTACGGCTGAACAGCCGCCTGTCGTCGTCATAACGTCTAACCGGACACGCGAAATTCACGATGCTCTCAAGCGACGCTGCCTCTACTACTGGATTGATTACCCTCCCTTCCAGAAGGAACTCCAGATCGTCCAGCGGAAAGCGCCGGATGTGAAACCGCTATTGGCGAGACAGGTCACGGCTTTTATTCAGGAACTGCGCCGGATGGAGTTGTTTAAATCCCCTGGTGTAGCAGAAACGATTGACTGGACAGCCGCGCTGATTGCGCTCGATCAGCATGAGCTGACAGAAACAGTCATTCAGGACACGGTTGGAGTCATCCTCAAATATCAGGATGACATTGAAAGTGTCAACCGCGCATCGATTCAATCAATCCTTGACCGCGCCAAACTTCAGGCTGATGCCGCCCGATAACCCGTGAGCAAGAAAACTTCGCTTTACCTCGGTCAAGATGGCTCCCCTTATGAAGGTGGGCGACTGCTCCACAACCTGCTTTTGTTTGGACGATTGTGTCACGCGCTGGGCATAGATATTACGCCAAACGGCATGATTGAAGTCGCGCGGGCGCTGGAGTTCATTGATCTAGGTCGGAAAAGCGATGTCTACAATGCCCTTCGCGCGATGATGGTGAACCGGCAGCGTGATCTCGAATTATTCGACGAAGCCTTTAATCTGTTCTGGCAGCGTCGGTTGAAAGATGGACGACATTGAAGCGCATCTCTCGGTAGGGCCGTCAGAAAAAAGACTTCAGTTTTTACCTCTGATCCGTCATCTCAATGATGAGGGCGACTCTACGGGGAAAGTTGACCCCAACATGATCGCAATTGTTCCGACTTACAGCCAGCAAGAAACGCTTCGCTACAAGGATTTCGCTGAAATGACGGGCGAAAGTCATGGCACGTCAGTTGATGGAACGACTTATAGTCATTGGTTTCGCGGAAACACGACGATTTAAGGCGGGTAAGTCGGCAAATCGACCTGCGACGCTCGTTCCGGCAATATGCGGTATGCGGGTGACCTACTGTTGACCGCGCACCAGTCGCCGATTAAACCACGTCCGCTGGTGCTGCTGTGCGACGTCAGCGGAAGTATGGAGAACGATATCTACGTCTGCTTCTGCACTTTACCCATACCCTTTCAAGCAGTATTTATCAGGTCAGCATTTGTTTTCAGCACGCATCTGACGCGCATTACCCGTCATTTACGCCATAAATCGGTTGATTCCGCACTGAAAGAAGTCGGACAAAGCGTCAAAAGATTATGAGGGCGGAACGCAACAGGCGATGCTCTGCATGACTGGTGCACCCTGGGCGCGGCGCGTATTGGGTCATGGTGCTGTTGTACTCCTCATCACGGACGGGTGGAGTTGGGGCGAACCTGATAAATACCTGAAACATGAGATGGAACGTTCGCTGGAACTGTACCGGCTGATCTGGCAATCCGCTGCTCGGTTCGGCGCAGTATCAACCGCTGACACGGGGCGCACGAGACGTGCCGCCCTATATTGATGATTTCCTGCCCGTACAAAACCTCGCCAATCTGGAAATATTGGCGCGTGAATTATGGCGGGTGGATTGGCATCGTCCGGAACGAGCGCGGGTTCGCGGCGTTCAGAGTAGCTAGTTCCAAGCCTTACGATTCTGCCCTTCCGCAATGCGGAGAAGGCAGAGTTGAGGGGAAATGATTGCGAGGGCGGCGAAGGCATATTCATTTTCCGCGTTGCAGGATAGGCGGTTCTCTCAGAGGCCACTCGTGGCGGCGGAATGGCAGTGAAATCCCCCCTCAGATTATCGAGTTTACGGGAAGGTGGTTGTGGCGGTGGCGGCGGTGGCGAAATGGTTGTTCCGCCACAATCTGTTTAGACAATGTTATACCCCTACCGCGAGCATTTTCGCAGTGATGAGATTATTGTCACAAAGAAGGGCGTATCGCGATGTACCCCTAACACCCAAATTGCACTTTGTTTTTGACTTTCATTACACATTTTACAGAACAAATTTTAGAACAAAAGTTTTATTTAGTCAAGTTCGAAACGAGTTTGAAAATTTAAGGCGGGACAGGCGATGTTAGATATTATTCCCAGCATTGAGCAGTGGTTAAAGGAGAATCGGACCGTGGCGATGGCGACAGTGGTGGAGACCTGGGGGTCTGCTCCACGACAGGCGGGTGCCAAGATGGGCATTAATGACCAGAGCTGGGCATGACTGGCTCGGTGAGCGGCGGATGTGTGGAAACGGCTGTTGTACAAGAAGGCTTAGACAGCTTAGCCGATGGAAAAGCACGCCTGCTGGATTATGGGGTGAGCGATGACACTGCCTGGGATGTGGGGTTGGCGTGCGGTGGGAAGATGAGTGTGTTTGTGGAACCGCTGGATAGAACCGCATGGCAAAAAGTGAGGGATGCCGTGCAGCAGAATCGTCCTATCACCAGTATTACGGTTTTAGCTGGCGAAAAAGCGGGGCAGAAGATCGTCATCGAGCAAGACAAAATCACTTATTCAAATATGGATGATAAGCTCGCAGCTTTAATGGTCACAGATACAGCCAGGTTTCGATTGACTACACGAACTCATATCCATGATCTGGATGTTCTAGTCGAAGTGTATCGCCCTGCCCCACGTCTGATCACGATTGGCGGCGCACATGTGGCAATAGCACTAAAAGACTTAGCGCATATGATGGGATTCCGGGTGATCGTGATTGACCCGCGACGGGCATTTGCTACTAAAGAACGATTTCCCGATGTTGAAGCGATTTCGCATCTCTATCCTGACAAGGCGCTGCCGGACATCGGTCTGAACGCGGATACCTATATCGCAGTGCTGACCCATGACCCGAAAATCGACGATCCGGCGTTGAAAACCGCGCTGCCGAGTCCCGTGCCGTATATCGGTGTCCTGAGCAGCACACGAACGCATCAAAAGCGAGTGGAGCGGCTGACCGCTGCCGGAGTTGACCCAGAACTTATGAAACGGATTCGCACTCCTATTGGACTGAATATTGGCGCGAAAACACCGGAAGAAATCGCGCTGTGCATCATGGCAGAAATTATCGCTGTTCGTAACGGAGTGTCAGTATGAAGTTCGGTTCAGTACCTATCGCAGAAGCAGAAGGCAAAATCATTGCCCACAAGACACTGGGCAACGATGGGAAGAAGTTATTCAACAAGGGTCATACACTGAGCGCGAGTGATGTTGAAGTTTTGCGGCAGCATCAGATTGAGTCGGTGATTGTAGCTGACCTGGCATCAACGGATATTGGTGAAAATGAAGCAGCACGGCGGGTGGGTATAGCACTGGCAGGTGAACATGTGCGGGTGACTGCGCCGGGGGTGGGACGGGCAAATGTGATCGCGACCAGTAATGGCCCGCTGCGGATTAATGTCCCTGCGTTAGATCGACTGAATAACATTGATGAAGGCATCACGATTGCCACCCTGCGGGAACATACGTTGGTGCACGAGGGGCAACTTTTGGCGCTGGTCAAGATCATCCCATTTGGCATCGCTGCGGCGCGGGTGGAAGACGTGGAAGCGATGGCGAAGGAAAGTGCGCCAATTATTGATGTGCGCCCACTGCAAGCTCGAAAAGTATCATTGATTCTGTCGGGGCCGGAAAGCGAACGGGAAACTTTACAAGCTGATTTTGTTCCGCCAGTTCAGAAACGCCTGACACAGTTAGGAAGCAACCTTGAATCTTTCGACAGTATGCCTCACCAAACCACCTACATTGCCCGTAAAATTCGATACCTTCAAAACGAATCCACTGATTTGATTATCATCGCCAGCATTTCGGCGACGATTGACCAGGATGATGTGATTCCATCAGCGATCCGCGAAGCTGGCGGGAGTGTAGCCCATTTCGGCGTTCCAGTTGACCCCGGCAGTCTACTGGTGCTGGGGTATATCGGTCAAACGCCGATCCTAGGCGCGCCGGGATGCGTCAAGTCGATGCAAACGAATGTGATTGACCTTGTTTTGCCCCGTTTACTAGCAGGAGAACGCCTAACCCGCGCCGATCTGGTGGCGATGGGACACGGTGGATTATTGGAAGACATCAGCGAACGCCCCATGCCCCGTCAAGAAGATTAATTTGTGTAAAGTAACCAAAAAAATTTGACAAGTGTCAGGGTAAATGGGTATTTTTAGGTTAGTAACGCGCGTTAGTTGCCGGAGTTTGATCAGGAATGGCGAAAAAACGACCAGCAACCATGGCTGACGTGGCGAAAAAAGCGGGGGTGTCCAGAACGGCGGTTTCCTTCGTACTTAACAATGTCCCAGATGCCAGTATTCCGGAACCCACTCGTGAGCGGATTCTACAAGCAGCACATGAGATGAATTACATTCCGAATGTGCAGGCACTTAATCTGGCGCGGGGTAAGACGATGATGATCGCGTTGGTGGTACGACAGACCTCCGAGCAAATGTCAGCCGATCTTTTTATGGGGGAGTTCATCCGGGGTGCCACGCGCGTTATCGAAGCGGAAGATTATCATCTGCTGATTCATGCGGCTGAACCGGGAAACAGCAACAGCACCTATGGGGCACTGGTGCGCACCCGCAAGGTCGATGGACTACTTATCTCATCGCCATTGGTCAACGATCAAGAAATCAGGCTACTCCATGAAGAAGGCACACCCATTGTTTTACATGGTGGGCTGGAAAGTACAGGCATTCCGAGTGTTGACGTTGACAACACGCAGGGCGCTCACAGCGCGGTGAGTCATCTCATCAGCCTGGGGCATCAGCGAATTGGTCATATCAGCAATGCACCCTTCTCGTACACATCAAGTGTTGACCGATTAAATGGATACCGGAAAGCACTGGACGAGGCAAACATCTCTTTTGATCCGGAGCTTGTACTGCCGGGAGAGTTCACGGCAGACAGCGGTTATGCGTTGATGCGGCAACTTCTCGATCTGCCACAGCCGCCGACAGCGATGTTTATCGGCAGTGACGTATTGAGCATTGGTGCGGTGGACGCTATTTATGACCGAAATCTGTCAATACCGGGCGATATATCCATCGCCAGTTTTGATGACGTACTACTCAGCCGTTATGTCCGACCACCGCTGACGACCATTCATTTACCTGCATATGATTTGGGCAGGCGGGCGGGTGAGATGATTTTGAAAATCATCCAAAAAGAACCCCTCCCCTCCCAGAGAGTCCTACTGCCGACTGAATTGATTGTTCGGCAATCGACAGCGCCCTTGAAAGCATAAGGAGAGAAAGGAGATAAACATCGCAATAGCATACCCGATTCACCCCAAACGATATAACTTTAGTGAGGAGCAAAACAAATGAAAAAGCGTCTTTTTATCATTGTGGCTGTAGTGTCCGTTCTGGCACTGCTGCTGGCACCTGCCCAGGCGCAGGATGCTAAAGTTGTCAGTTTTCTGACGACCTTTGGCGGCTCGGAGCTTGATGCCTTAAATCAATCCCTGAATGCTTTTACTGATCAAACCGGCATTCTGGTGACTGTGGAAAGCAACCGTGATTCAACTGCTGTTCTGCGTGTACGTGTTGCATCGGGCAGTCCGCCGGATGTGGCGCTGATTCCGCGTCCCGGTCTGCTGGCTGAATTCGCTCACGCTGGCAATCTGAAGGCGCTGGTGAATGCTGACGGCAGCGCAGGCCTGATTGACAATTCCGTGCTGACCGATAACTATGCACAGGGCATCATTGATCTGGGCAAGGTTGATGGCGCAGTTTATGGCATTCTGGCGAAGGCCAATTCCAAGAGCACGATCTGGTACAAGCCTGCTTCTTTCAAGGATCTGGGCGTAGAAGTTCCAACCACATGGGACGAACTGCTCGCCATCCAGCAGAAGTATGTTGATGCTGGCAAGACTCCCTGGAGCATTGGTGGTTCAGATGGATGGACGCTGACCGACTGGTTCGAGAACATTTATGTCCGCCTGAATGGGCCGGAAAAATATATGCAGTTGTTTGTCACCCACGAAATCCCCTGGACGGATGAGAGCGTTGTCAACACTATGGCGGCTTTCCGCAAGATCGTTGACCCGGCTGACAAGAATCTAGCTGGCGGCGCTGAAGGTACTCTCTCCACAGGATTCATTGAAGCATCGAACATCGTGTTCCGTCCCGACGCTGGTGCGGAAATGTACTATGAAGGTGGTTTCATGGGCGGCATCATCGCCGGAAACTTCCCCGATCTGAAGCCGATTGATGATTTCAGCGCATTCCTGTTCCCGGCGGCTAGTGACGAGTATGGCGCGCCGGTAGTTGGCGGCGGCGACCTGCTGGCGGCTTTCGCGGATCGTCCGGAAGTTGCCGAACTGGTCAAGTGGATGGCTGGCGTGGACGGCAATACGCTGTGGGCAAAGACCGGCGCGATTGTCTCCCCGAACAAGAATGTTGACCTGAGCGTTTACAGCCCCCTGGCGGCACTGGATGCAGGTCAGGTTGCTAATGCTTCGACCTTCGTGTTCGATGGTTCCGATCTGGCACCGAGCGCAGTCGGTGGCGATGCGATGTTCACTGGCTTGCAAGACTTCATCAGCAATCCTGATGATGTGATGAATATCCTGCAACAAATTGAGGATGTCGCTTCAACAGCGTACAGCAAGTAATTTAGATGGTAGGGACACGATGTATCGTGTCCCTACACCGCACCTAAAGAACCTAAAGACCTGAATATTGCCTCCAGGCTCGCAAGAAAAGCTTATACCGGCGAGGGGAGTTTTTATGAAAAGCAATCCTGTTTTAGGCTGGGCATTCGCACTGCCTGCCATCGCACTTATCATCGTTTTCCTGATTTATCCGACGATTGGCACTATCCAACTGAGCTTCGATACGGGGCTGGGTTTTAAGCCTACGGAGTACGTGGGGCTGGATAATTTCGTCAATCTTTTCACCAAAGACCGCTTCTTCTTCAGCACCACCTCATTCCCTCCTACGGGAGCGTTCTTCACAACTATTCTATGGCTAATTCTATTCACACTGGGAACAGTTGGTTTTGGCATGGTTGTAGCGATCCTTGCTAACTCGGTGCGCTATGAAGTGCTAATCAAGACCATCATTTTTGTCCCGATGGCAATTTCATTCACAGCGGCTGGCATTATCTGGCGCTTCGTCTACAGTCCTGATGCCAACACGGGCATCCTCAATGCGGTGCTTTCCGCACTCATTCCATCGTTCGAACCTATCGCGTGGTTGGGGAGAACAGATGTCGTCAATTTTGCCGTCATTGTCGCGGGAATCTGGATATGGACGGGCTTCTGCATGGTGATTATCTCGGCGGCGCTTAAGGGTCTGCCGAAAGAGGTACTGGAAGCATCGCATGTGGATGGCGCGAACAGCATCCAGACGTTCCGGTTTGTAATGTTCCCGATGCTATGGCCGACAATTGTTGTGGTTGGCACGACTATGATTATCAATGTCCTGAAGGCGTTCGATCTGGTGTATATCATGACCTCCGGCAACCCGCGCGGGGCGAGCCGTATCATCGGCTTTACGATGTACTGGGAGACGTTCAATAATGGGCGACCCGGTTATGGCAGCGCTGTCGCCGTTATCATGCTGATACTGGTCATGCCCTTCGTGGTATTCAATATACGCCGCTTCCGCGCAGAGGAGAAAGCCTGATGACAGCGACAAGCATTCCCATGACTGCAACCGCGACTGCGGCTCCGGGCCGTTTCCGCCCATCAGCGAAATGGCTGATCCATATCGTGCTGATTATCATGGCGATTATCTGGCTAACCCCCTCGGTTGGCTTGCTCATTACGTCATTCCGTCCGTTAGAGGCTATCGCCAATTCAGGATGGTGGACGGCGTTCTCGCCAGCGCGATTCACGCTGGACAATTATGAATATGTGCTGACCGCGCAAGGTATGGGCGACAGCTTTATCAACAGCTTCATCATTACGCTGCCGGGGACGATTCTCCCGGTGCTGATTGGTGCGCTGGCGGCATATGCCTTCACCGTTACCCGTTTTCGTGGGCGTGACACGATCTTCCTGATTATCGTGGCGCTGCTGGTCATCCCGATTCAGAGTACGCTGGTTCCGGTTCTACGGCTGTTCAACCAACTCGGATTGACGGGTTCTTTCGTCGGAATCTGGCTGGCGCATACCGGATACGGGCTGCCCTTCTGCATCTATCTGCTGCGGAATTTCTTCGCATCACTGCCGAAGGAGCTTTTCGAAGCAGCAAAGATCGATGGCGCAAGCGATTGGACGGTTTTCACCAAAATCGTACTGCCACTATCGGTTCCGGCACTGGCCTCACTGGGCATCTTCCAGTTCATGTGGGTGTGGAATGATCTGCTGGTCGCGCTGATTTTTATCGGCAACCCGACTTACCAACCCGTCACCGTGAAGATACAATCACTGCTCGGAACCTATGCTACTGAGTGGCATATCATGAGTTCGGCGGCCTTCATCTCGATGTCGGTTCCGCTGATTGTGTTCTTCGCGCTGCAACGTTACTTTGTAACTGGTTTGACCGCAGGAGCCGTCAAGTAATGAAGTGGGCGGCCTACCTGATTGCATTCCTGTTCTTAGCAGGTGTTCCAGCAGCAGCCCAAACGCCGCAGCTTATCCGCGTACCGGATGATTTTGCGACCATCACCGCTGCACTGGAATCCGCACCCGCTGGGTCAACATTGCAAATCGGCGCAGGCACTTACAACGAGAGTATTACGATTCAAAAAGCGATTCATCTCATGGGTATTGGGGAAGTCATCATCGTTGGCGGTGATGATGCCCCAACCATCGCCATCAAAAACACGCGGAATGTGATGCTGAATGGCCTGATGATTGAAGGTGGTGAATACGGGATTCTGGTGACGCGCAGCCAAGGCGTGACCCTCCGCAATAACATGATCACAGACAGCCGGCTGGCGGGGGTCAAAATTCGGCTAGCATCGGCTGATGTTGTGAATAACACGATCAGTAATGCCCTCCCCCCTTATGGACGTGGTATTCACGTTACCAATACGACAGATTGGCCTGTATCGAATGTGATTCACAATACGATCAGCGGTAATGCACTGGAAGGAATCGCAACCAATATGGCGCGGGTTATCATCCGGGGAAATACGGTGACAGGCAATGGACGGATGGGAATCGCCGTGATGGAAATGACCCATGCTGTGGTCGCTAACAACATGGTAGACAGCAACAACGAAAACGGAATCTATGTCTCCGATATGTCATTCGCGGATGTGTGTCACAATCATGTATCAAATTCGCTGCCTTCTATCACGGATGCGAGCAGTGCCCGTTACGGGAATGGAATCACCATTGATTACCATTCAGAAGTTATTTTGCAGGGAAATGTCGTGACCGATAATGCGAATCATGATGTGAGCGTGATCACGTCATCCATTGTGAAATCTGGTGATGGCGAGTTGGAGGGGGGTAGCGATGAATCGCTGATGATTGATGATACGTCGTATACGGATACGGCACATTTAACGGATGATACGTGTCGTGAGTTGAGTATCATTCCGGGGCATTGAATTTTACCCTTATTCCCCAGAAGGGCGGTTCGCGAACCGCCCTACAGCCACCCATTTCATTACATTTTTGCATAAGCGTAGGACTTTAGAGGCTTTAGGATAAGCCAAGTTTACCGGGGCAGAGGATGTTATTGGGATCGAGCGCCTGCTTGATACGTTTCAGGGAGTCATAGCCTGCACCATACTGCGTAGGCATGTATTGAGCAAGGCGCATCCCAACACCATGATGATCGTTCATGACTGCTCCAGCTTTCAGAGCCGCCTCTACGCCAGCACTAAAGATTGCGTCATGCAATTCTTTGGCTTCGGTCAGGTCGTCGGGGCCTTTGGGAATTTTCATGCGCGCGTAGATCATCGAACCCCATTCGTACCAGTGGGAAAGATGGGTATTGAGGGAGAGATTCATTTCCACCGGAACCACCTGGCGAATAGCGCGAGTTGTTTCGGTATAAACGGCTTCAATATGTTCAAAATCTGCTACGACATCAATCGTGCCCCAGATGCTCGGCAATTCAGGCGCATACGGTGGATAGTAAAAGACATAACGGCGATCCCACCACAATTCACCAATCGAGGTTGAGAGTTCTTTTCCATTGTTTTCGCGGCACATGCGAAGCGCGGTTCTGGCTTCCAGTTCAACCAAATCCGGGAACTGACCATCGAACATCATCACGAGCGTCGTCTGATTGAGAGATGATTCAACAGCGCGGGAAAGGCTGTGGGTAGCGGCATCAGCATCGTAGAGGCGCATGACCGGGGGTTTGAGGCCGTTGACCATGATCTGGCGACCAGCTTCAATGCCATCCTTGAGATGTTCGAAAGAGACTACGACAAAGACACGTTTTTTGGGCAGGTAGTGGAGCTTGACGGTAGCCGCGGTGATGATACCCAGCGTCCCCTCCGCGCCGACCAGCAGTTGAGTCAATTCAGGGCCAGCGGCGTGACGGGGAACGGAAGGAGTCGTCACTAATTCGCCCGTGGGGGTGACAAATTCGAGATTGAGGACATGATCTTCAATTTTGCCGTATTTGGTGGAGAGAACACCGGAACCCCTTGCAGCAATCGACCCGCCGATAGTCGCCCATTCAGTAGAGGCGGGATAATGGGTGAAAGACAATCCCTCAGCATTGAGTTCGGCTTCGAAATCACGACAGATTTTACCCGCTTCGACATGACAAGTCAGCGATTTACGATCAATACCGCGTACACGATTGAGCTTTCTCAAGTCCATAACGATACCACCACGATCCGCATTGGCTGCGCCCTGTACACCGCTTCCGCCTCCCCAGGGAGTCACGGGGATTTTGAGACGATTAGCAAGACGAATGATCTCGGCAACCTGTTCAGGCGTGGTGGGTGAAACGGCTATGTCAGGGCGACTAATCGGCTGGCCTGCTCCCGCTGCGGCAATGGCATACCACCATTGATCACTGATGTAAGGCACGAGCGCATTCTCGCCGGTAAAGACATTGGCGGCTCCAACAATGGATTTTAAAGAATTGGCTAGCTGACTGGTGTTATCTAGGGCAGCCATGCTTTGCCCTCAGTCCAATCGCGATTCTTGATGGTGACTTCTACTTTTTCCAGTTCTTCAACGGCATCAATGAGATGGTTGGTAAAGCGGCGGAAAGCTTCCTCGCCCTTCGCAGCGGTGCCACGCTGGGGCACTCCCATTGTGCCAGAGTCGGTGAATTCTTCATGGTCGAAGGGGAAATTGAAATACTGATAGCCCTGGAATTCGGCATCGGGCATTCCATCTTTCTTCGCCCAGGCTTCCCCTAACCATTCCGGCGCGTGGGCTTTATCGGTTTTGGCGCGATCCATGCGCACCAGTTTGGGATTGTGAGCGAGGCATTGGGAGGTTTCAAGTTCGCCAGCGTGCCAACCGGGAGTTTCTTCGACAGGGCCTTCAAGAATATCTTTTAACATGCCGATGTAGCGCTCTGCGTAAGGTTTATAGTATCCGATCAACGCGCCTGTTTCATAACGGAGTCGGCGCAATACCGGATCAACCACTTTGACATTCGAGCCATGTCCATTAACAAAAATGAGGCGGTTGAAACCGTGATGAATGAGGCTGCGTCCAACATCGTACAGCATATTCAGATACGTATCAGCGCGAACGGTGATAGTTCCTGCGCCGAAACCGGGAGCGCGCATGTGCTGAGGCGAATAGCCTAACCAGATGGTGGGGGTATAGAGAATTCCGGCCTGTTCGCCTGCGCGAGTGGCGACTTCAGTGGCGGTGATGGTATCGCAGTAGAGCGGCAGATGCGGCCCGTGCTGTTCCAGGCTGGCTTTAGGGATCAGAATTGTATCGGAGTGTTTAAGATATTCCTGTACATCGACATAACTCAAGTCTCCCAAACAAAACGAGGGAAAGTTGAGCGATTTGGTTTTTCTTTCCGCTGCCATAAGTTCCTCCTGCTATCCGCGTTCGTGCGGTTGATTAAGCACCAGCATTAATTCGTCGTAAACTGCATCTGCAAAAGAATCACTATTGATATGGGCATCCACTTCACGGTAGCGAATGCCCGTTTTTAAACCATTTTTCAGAATTTCCCGGCATTCGCGATTGAGTTCAGGCTGCCAGAATGCGCCGCCTTCAATATCCATAACTGAGCCACCACCTAACGGGACAACGACTGTGACTCGTCCGGTGGATTGATTGAGCTTATCGACGACAAAGTGTGTGGCAGCAAGTTGTTCATGAGGCATGACCCGCACGAGCGTGAATTCCGGGTTGTGGTAGTACATAGAGCGATCTTTGAACTGCTCCGGGACTTCGTGTTTCGCCCCGAAGACGATGAAATCGAGGCATCCAGGGACAATGACCTGCGGGATTCCAGCTTTGACTGCTGCGTCCATCCGGGCTGCACCGCCGACATGAAAACCACCTGCGATTTGTCCGACAACTTCGCTCAGAGTGTAATCCAGTACAGCGGCGAATTTGCCCTGTGCGATTTGTTCTTCCATCGCGGGGCCACCTACCCCATTGGCGTGAAAGATGACGAAATCGTAGTCGTGAGATTCGACGCGCGGACGGATACGCATAAGCGGTTTGGTAGTATTGCCAAGCATGGTGGCGGCGACGGCTTTTCTATCCCCTCCCCCTACCACTTCATGGAGGTGAGAAATGGAATCGGTACGCGCGGCATACGTTTTTGCCATACCGGAAATTGCAGCGGCGGCATTCTCGAAGATGGTTTTGCTGATCGGGTTCAGTCCGAGAATATCGACAACAGAGTGCATGACCAGCACATCTTTTGTGCCGACGAAAGGCGCGAATTTGCGATGACCAGAAGCCAGCGGCGACACGATCAATTTGGGAAAGCCTACAGGCAGTTCCTTCATGGCAGCAGCCGCGAGGACAGCCCCTTCCGCGCCGCCGAGGGACACAGCACCATGAATTTTGCCCTGAGCGTATAGATCAAGAGCGATTTTGCGAACGCCAATCAACATCCCTTCAACCGCTTTACCACGACTCCCGGCATTACGGAGTGCATCTATGGTCGTTTCAGCGGCTTGCGCGACCTGTGCGCGATTGAAATCCGCTATGATTCCATTGGCTTCGCCGAGAATGCCTGAGTCGAGAACCAGTGTATCGCAGCCGAGTTCGCGTACCTGGTCA
This sequence comes from Aggregatilineales bacterium, assembly GCA_044226645.1. Taxonomy (GTDB): domain Bacteria; phylum Chloroflexota; class Anaerolineae; order Aggregatilineales; family Phototrophicaceae; genus CFX2. The sequence continues at coordinate 5,238 of JBGAGR010000145.1, read as the reverse complement.
CGGAGATAGGCTGTCTCCGGGCCTTTGGTATCGAGCGTACCGATGAGTAAAACTGTTGCCATAAGAAGCCTCTTTTAACGCCGAAGCGCAGAGAAATCCACAATGAGTGAGTGGACGCGATAAGCGCGTCCCTACACCACGTGAGATTTACTTTTATGCGCCGCTGGCACGTAGATGCTTGATGGAGGCTTCTACATAGGATGAATATTCGGCATCGCTCATCAGGTCGCTACCGTGATCGCGAATGAATTTGAGTTCGGCTTCTGTCGCAGTGGTTCCGGCAGCTTCAGCCTTCTTCGCGAGGGGCGAACGATCCAGCGGGACAACAAATTCGACGGTCAACTGCTGATCGTATCCGGCCTGCTTGAGGGTGGAAATCAACTTTGCCCAATCCCAATTGCCGCCGCCGGGAGGGAAGCGATTGTTATCAGCAACGTGGAAATCGACCAGATGCTTGCCCGTGTTGAGGATAGCCTGATAAGGATCGGCTTCTTCGATGTTGATATGGAAAGCATCGAGGCAGACGCCGACATCACCACCGACATCCGATGCGAGGCGAAGCGCCTGATCGTGGCGATTCAGGAAATTGGTTTCGAAGCGATTGAGGGGTTCAAGACCGATGCGAATGCCGAGTTTGCTGGCGTGGTCAGCAACCTGCTTGATACCCTCGACTGCCCAACCCCACTCAGTTTCCGGGTCAGACATGGCGACGATTTTGCCGACTTCACTAGGGACGAGTGTAAATATTTTTCCGCCGAGAGCATGAACCATATCGAGACATTCTTTTAAATAAGCGACGGTCATTTCACGATAATAGGGGTCGGCATGAATCAGGTCGCGCCCCTTGACCATGATACTGACTGAACCAAAGCACTGAAGATTATTTTTGTCCAAAAGACCGCGCACGTGTTTCCAATCATATTTGCGCGGTTCGCCCATAATCTGAATGCCGTCATAGCCCAGGCGCTTCATGCGATCAATGGTGACTTCAATGGGTTCCGGGCGCATCCAGTTGTGCATACAAATTTTCATGTCAGAAACTCCTTTAAATTTTCAAAATAACAACGTGTGAGGGCTTATATACCTCACCGTAATCAACAACGATTGAGCGTGTCTTAGCCGTAAGACAGACGACTGAACATACTTTCGCGCAATTTAGATAAGTGCTCGCGCATGGCTTCTTCAGCTTCTTTGGTATCATGGTTAGCAATGGCTTCAACCACGCGGCGATGTTCGGCTGTACAGGCGGCTAAACGCTCCGGGTTATGTTTAGAGTCGCGATCCGCCAGATGGTGAACGCGGTTACGCAACTGAACGATTGTTTCGCCCAGGAGATGATTCGGACAGGCTTCACCGATCACTTCGTGGAAAATACTATCGGCTTTTGACCATGCCGCATGGTCATCACTGTGAAGAGATTCTTCCATTTTCTGTATTGCGCCCTGCAAGCGCTCGATTTGCTCGACACTGGCGGATTCTGCCGCGAGACGCGCCAACTCTGGTTCAAGCAACCAGCGCATGTGAACCACGTCCAGAACATCTTTTAGGGAACGGGAGGCTACTGTAACGGCACGACCCGGTATAACATGCACCAGTCCTTCCTGCGCGAGCTGCTGCAAAGCTTCGCGTACAGGAGTACGACTAATGCCGAGCAGTTTTGAAAGCTGAGGCTCTGACAGCGGCGCTCCAGCTTCCAAGCCAGCATGTTGCAGAGCATCTTTGATGCGCTCGTAGGCAATTTCACGCCGGGTGCGGGAAGTGTCCTGCTGTAAGTGTTCTACCTGCTGTGTGAGATAGTTTTCCAGTTTTTCCATATGTTTATCAAGGGCTAATGGGTTGCCAATATAGCCCACGCTCCTCTGGTATACACCCTGTATACACCCTGTATACAGCAATTCTACAAACCACGATGCTGTCTGTCAAACAGCCCAATTTTTAATGATTACTTGCTGTGTTTACCGCGCTTTGAATCTGATTTCGTCTTTTTGCCAGCCGCTTTCTCTTTATGCGAATCAGCCAGTGAAAGCCCTTTAAAAGCTTCGATCTGTGCCTTGATGGCGCGTTCCGTGGGAAGGCGTTCCGCGCTGGATGCGCCATAAAAACCGGCTATACCGGGCATCTTTTTGAGAGCGATACTGACATTTTCCGGCTCATCGAAAGGGCCACCGTGACAAATGACCATTGCATCTTTTTTAAGCTCCCAAACGGTTTCAGCCATTTCCATAACTTTATCGATGGCCTGATCGAGTGAAAGCGCATCTGCCGCACCGATACTGCCAGCGGTGGTCAAGCCAACATGGCAGACGATTAGATCACCGCCAGCCTTAACCATCGCGCGGGCTTCATCGGGATTAAAGACGTAAGGCGAGGTAAAGAGGTCAATTTCATGAGCAAGGTGAATCATCTCAACTTCTTTGTCGTAGCCCATACCCGTCGCTTCCATGTTGGCACGCATGGTGCCATCAAACAGGCCAGCCGTCGGGAAGTTTTGAACGCCGGAAAAGCCGATTTCCTTGATTTGCTTGAGGAAATAGGGCATCACACGGAAAGGGTCAGTGCCATTTACACCAGCCAAAACGGGCGTGTGCTTGACGACGGGCAGCACTTCACCCGCCATTTCCATGACAATGGCGTTGGCATCACCATAGGCGAACAGTCCAGCTAAGGAGCCACGTCCCGCCATGCGGTAACGCCCGGAATTATAGATGATGATAAGGTCGGTTCCGCCTGCTTCCTCGAATTTGGCGGAAATTCCGGTTCCAGCTCCTGTGCCGATAATCGGTTTCCCAGCTTTAAAGTGGCTGTGGAGCCGTTTGAGAATTTCAGCGCGTGGGATTGCCATGAGTGCTCCTTTTATACGGATACCGGATGTTTTGACAACATCTTCAACAAGGCATTCGCCGCAGATTCGGCAAAGTGCGGGTCATTTATATCGGTCTGCATTTCAACGACGGGAATATCCGTGCGCAGGCGGGATTTGAGGGCAGTCACAAAGGACTGCATCGCTTCCGGCGAGTAAAAAAGCTTACCCTCAAGGTCGATTTCAGAGACACCGTTCCAAGGAATGAAAATCTGCACAGGAGCCTTCGCCGGATTCAGTTTTTCGGCAAAAATCTCGCCTATACGGGCGGTTTCTTCCGGTGTGGTGCGCATAAGGGTTATGTTGGGATTCCAAGCGTAGAAGTTGCGTCCACGATATTTCTCAGGCACAGTATCTATCGCCCAGAAATTGCACATATCGATACAACCGGGGGCGACGACCTGTGGAACGCCCATTTTCGCAGCGGCTTCTAGACGGTGCGGTCCAGCGCTGAGAACACCACCACAGACTTCATCCGCCCATTCGGTGGTAGTCATATCGAGAACACCTGTAATCATTCCATCAGAAATGAGGGATTCCATTGTGCGTCCGCCACTGCCCGTGGCATGGAAAACCAGGACTTCGTAGCCAGCAGCTTCCAGAATCCCACGCGCATGAGTTACAGCGCGGGTAGTATTGCCGAACATGGTCACGGCGATAATGGGTTTATCGCCATTGGTCGGTGGATCGCCCATGACCATGCCGCATATTGCCCCGGCGGCGTTGGCGTAAATCATACGACTGATACGATTCAGCCCTGCTACATCGACGACTGAATACATCATAGTGATGTCGCTGGTATCAACAAAACCGCTGGTATCGCCAGAAGCGACTGTCGATACCATCAGCTTTGGGAAACCGACTGGCAGGGAACGCATGGCAGCGGTAGCAACGGACGTGCCCCCTCCCCCACCCATTGAGATGACCCCATCAATTTTGCGTTCAGCATAGAGCTTACCGATGATGGCTGAAGCGCCTTTTTGCATGGCAGCCATTGCTTCACCGCGATCCTGTTTGGAAACCAAATCTGCGAGTTTCGCGCCGCCTGCTTCGGCTACGCGGTCATGAGTGATGTCGGGGCGGAATAAGGGATCGCCCATGACCCCGGTATCGACGACTAGTGCCTTACAACCGCGCTTTTCAATCTCGGTTTTGAGGAAGGAAAATTCGAGTCCTTTGGTATCGAGCGCACCGATGATAGCAATGGTTTTTGGCATGAAAGTTTCTCCAAACAGCTTGCAACAAAGATTTAATTTTGAGCGATTAAGACTTTTTCATCTCCGAGCTGGAGGTAGAGCCTGTTCGCAACCGTTATCAACTTCATATTTTCGGGTGGGACTTCTTTAAGAGAACTGCACTCATAATAACTTTTGGATGCATAGACAACATGACAGACCAAACCCACAGAATCACATTGATAAACATCCACTCTTCTGGTCATACATTCCCAATCATCAGAGGAAGACTGATTGACAGCAAGACTGTAAACATGTTGACCAAAGCTTATCGTTTCTTTATTTACCACTTCATTAAAAAACATAAAACAGGCATAACAAAGCAATACATTTGCAGATAGAACAACACCCAGAACCCGTAAAACCGGAATCCAAGTATTCCATTCTTCGGACCTCACTTGTAACCCTAAAATTCCAAAGATCAGACTGACAAGTACAACAGCGACAAAAGGCAAAGGCGCATTCAGTATCAGGCTGGCTACAAGCGAAAAAATCAGTCCCAGCATCATTAGTAAAATGAACAGGTTTCGAGAAACTGGCTTGTATAAAGCGTAAACTCCTAAAAAAAGCAGCGCGACAAGAGAAAGAATTAGAAAAATAAAAACTGTCGAACTAGAGAAAACAGCTAATGGATAAATAACTGTAATCTGCTCAATGCCATCAATTCTGGCTTGATGGTAAGGGATGGCGGCACAAACGAAAACCGCAGCAAGGAATAATAGACCACCCGCCACCAACAGCGGCCAATTTTGACGGAAATTGAGGCTAACTCGCCCGTTCGTCAATTCGACATCCTCCCCTATGGGAAAATGCAATGAAGGGCGACAATGCATGTCGCCCTCAATATCAATTTAGACTTTAATAGGCAATATCTACCGCGCGTTTGCTCTGTGCCGATTTCACTATAGCATCACAAATCACGGCATTACGATAGCCATCCACGAAATCCGCACCCCAGGGAGCAACAGGCTTGTTGTTCACAATGGCATCGAAGAAGTGATGAAATTCGTGGACAAAGGAATGTTCCCAGCCCACGAGATGCCCACTAGGCCACCAGTTTGACATGTAGGGGTGATAGCCTTCGCCGATGATGGTGTTATGGAAACCACGTGTCTCTTTGGGGTCTTCGTTCGCCCAGAAGAC
>JBGAGR010000144.1:0-19304 GCA_044226645.1 Aggregatilineales bacterium | reverse complement strand
TTCCGGTACAGGGCTTGGGTTGGTCATCGCCAAACACGCAGTCGAATTACATGGTGGTACGATGACCGTTGAGAGTGCGGTCAATGCAGGAACCACTTTCCATGTCTCGCTGCCGCTCCAGACCGCTGAAATGCATTCAACGGCACACATACCTTCCTGAAATAAAGTGTGGCGACGAGCGAACAAATAGCCTAAACTGGTGAGCATCACTGAACAATCAGGAGATGCAGTTATGTCCTGTCCACAATGCCAGGGAATTGAGTCGCTCTTTGACACCGGTGTCGCCAGCGATGAACTGAAAAATTATCGCCGTAAAGGGCCTTCACGCCAGACACGAATCTTGCTGGATACCCTGCGCGAAGTGGGCGTACACTCGCTGACACTGCTCGATATTGGCGGTGGTGTAGGCGCAATTCAGCACGAATTATTCAAAGCAGGCATTCAGGCCGCAGTTGATGTAGATGCATCCTCAGCGTATCTCGCGGCGGCTCGTGAAGAAGCCACGCGACAGGGCTACGCTGATCAGGTGCGCTATTTACACGGCGATTTTGTCGAACTCGCGCCGACCATTGAACAAGCTGATATTGTCACGCTGGATCGCGTGGTGTGCTGTTACCCGGACATGCAGGCGCTCATCGATTTATCCTCCGCGCGGGCTGGCAAGCTGTATGCGCTGGTTTTCCCACGTGATAACTGGTGGATGAAAATTGGTCGTTTCGGGCTGAATTTCGCCATGAGAATTCAGCGCAGCAAATTCCGTTTTTTCATCCACCCCTCGGCAGAAGTTGATGCTATCGTCCGGGCGAATGGACTGCAACCGCACTTCCACCGTAATGCGGGTTTATTCTGGCAGGTCGTGGTTTACAGCCGCTCCTAAACCTCGAAAAAGTGTTCAATATCCATTATTTCCGATTGTCCGACCTTCGACTATAATGCTCATATTCAACGAAAACGATAATCGAGGCATGGATGACCGTCACCAATACCCCTCGCGCCCTGGCACTGGTTGGAATGCCGGGTTCGGGGAAAACTTTATGTGCCAAACACCTGGAAGCCAAGGGCTTTTTTCAATTCCGCTTCGGCAGCATCGTGGTGAACGAGGTTGCGCGGCGCGGACTCCCTATTACCCCCGAAAATGAGCGCGTCGTGCGGGAGGAATTCCGCCGGAACGAGGGTATGGACGTGATGGCGAAACGGGCGCTCCCCCATCTACAACAAGCGCTGGAAACCCACGCCAACATCATCATTGACGGGCTGTACAGCTTCAGCGAATACAAGACGCTGCACCGCGAATTCGGCGGGGCGATGGTGGTGGTTGCCATCATCAGCCCGCGCGGACTGCGTTATGAACGCCTCGCCAACCGCCCGGAACGCCCCCTGACCGCACAGGAAGCGGAAATTCGCGATTATCAGGAAATCGAGATGCTGGAAAAGGGCGGCCCGATTGCCATCGCGGATTACACCCTGCTCAACAACAACTCATCGGACGATCTGCTCAACGGACTGGACGAGCTGGTGAGTGCGTTAGGGCTGAAGCCCTAGCAAGTCCTGAGTGCTGAGTACAAAGTCCTGAGTGAAAAGTGGGTGATCGTGAGGTCGCCCATTTTTGTTATAAGTTATTGGTTGTTAGTTTTTAGTAAAAAGATAAAAGCAGTTTTTAGGTTTTGGTTATAAACGCCAGAAAATTGTGGCCGTTGTGGCGCTGGTGCCAGGAGCTACGGGGAGAATTATGGCTGTGGCGGCGGCTGTGGCTGTGGCGGTACGCCATTTCCTAAGCTGCACAGTTAGAAAATGGTTTCGCGGCGGCGGCGGATATTTTTGCCGCTGCTGCGTTCGCTGCGGTTCGAGGCTGCCACAATGGGGGGAGGGGGTCGGCTCCCTCACGGGGAAACGCGGCTGCCTCAATTTGAATTCTCCCTCAAGTGTGGCCGCCACGCGCGCTGCCTGGTTGCCAAAATCATCCTCCAGCCTATACATCAGCAGAGACTATTATAGCACATTTGTTTCACGGCGATGGTTCGAGTTTCCAAACCGGGGGAAGAAGATTTTTAACGCAAAGACGCGAAGAAGCAAAGGCGCAAAGAAGGATATGGTAGGGACACGAAATTCCGTGTCCGCTACGGCGTGGGAGTGGGGGTTAAAGTTGGTGTCGGCGTTGGGGATACAGTGGGTGTCCTAGTCGGAATCGTAGGCGTGATGGTTGGTGTGGACGTGGCGGTTGTTTGGGTGAGATTGGCAGTGGGGGTAGCGGTAGCGGTTGGACTGGGTGTCCAGGTCAGATAAGGGGCACTGGTCGGATAAACGCCGTTGGAATCGCAGAGCGGTGTGACGTTGTAGGTGGCGCGTTGGGCACAAGCGAGCGGTTCAACAGCGCGATTGGCATAGACCCAGGTGATAAGCTGATCTTCAGTCTGGATAGGCCATAAAATTAGCGTTTCATCAGCAGAAGCGGAGAGTGCCATCTGTCCATCTGGACTAAAGACTACGCTTGTTACCCCAGCAGTATGCCCTGTGAAAGTACGCAGCGCGTGTCCGCTCTCCACGTCCCACAGAATCAGTGTTTCGTCATACGACCCAGAGAGAGCCGTCTTTCCGTCAGGACTGAATGCCACACTCCACACTTGATCGGTGTGCCCACTGAAGGTGCGCAGTGCCTCTCCGCTTGTCGCATCCCATAGTATTAGTGTGCCATCACCCAAGGCAGAAAGTAATGTCTTTCCATCTGGACTGTATGTCACGCTGTAAAAATAAGTATGCCCGCTCAGTGTAAGCAACTCCTCCCCATTTGTTACATCCCATTGAATAAGGGTATTATCAAATGAGGCAGAAAATGCAGTTTTTCCGTCTGGGCTGAATGCCACACTCGTCACTCGATTAGTATGCCCACGCAGCGTGCGCAGTGCCTCCCCACTTCCCATATCCCACAATATGACCGTACTATCATCTGAAGCAGAGAGGGCTGTCCTCCCATCCGGGCTAAAAGCTACACTATTCACTGGAGCAGTATGCCCGCGCAACGTGCGCAGTGCCTCCCCACTTTTTACATCCCAAAGTATTAGTGTGTCATCCCACGAGGCAGAGAGCGCTGTCTTCCCATCCGGGCTAAAAGACACGCTCGTTACCCTATCAGTATGCCCACGCAGCGTGCGCAGTGCCTCCTCACTTTCTACATCCCAAAGTATTAGTGTGTCATCCCACGAGGCAGAGAGCGCTGTCTTCCCATCCGGGCTAAAAGCCACACCTGTTACCCAACTAGTATGTCCATGCAGGGTATGCAGCTTTTCACTGCTATCTAAATCCCACACAATCAGTGTCCCATCGGATAAGGCAGAGAGCGCTGTCTTTCCATTTGGACTGAAAGCAACGCTCGTTTCAATAGTCGTAAGCGCATGGAAGACGCGAATAGGCTGAACACTATTCATGTCCCAGAGAATCAGTGTTCCATCATACGAGGCAGAGACGGCTGTCTTCCCATCCGGGCTAAAAGCCACACCTGTGACAATATCAGTATGTCCAACTAGAATACGCAGCGCGTCTCCATTTCCCACATCCCAAAAAATCAGTGTCATATCACTAGATGCAGAGAGGGCTGTCTTCCCGTCCGGGCTAAAAGCCACACTGGTGACAGGGCCACTATGCCCATGCAGGGTACGCAACACTTCCCCATTACTCAAATCCCACAATATGAGTGTGTCATCGTAGGAAGTGGAGAGGGCTGTCTTCCCATCTGGACTGAAAGCCACACTTGTTATCCAGTTGGTATGCCCATGCAGGGTACGCAACACTTCCCCATTACTCACATCCCACAATATGAGTGTGTCATCATAGGAACCGGAGAGGGCTGTCTTCCCATCTGGACTGAAAGCCACACTTGTCACCGTATCTGTATGTCCCCGTAAAATACGGATTATCTCCCCATTCGCTACATCCCACAGGATTAGTGTGCCATCAGCAGAAGCAGAGAGTGCCGTTTTCCCATCCGGGCTGAAAGCCACACCTCTCACCGTATCCGTGTGTCCCCGCAGATGCTTACGGATACCGCTGCCGTAACCGATTTCGGCTAACGCATCACGAGCAAGGAGGGGCGGGTTCGGGATGCGGTTGGCTTCGACAGCCAACGAGAGGGCAGTAAAAACATCACCAGCCTGATAGCGTTGCTGGGCATAGGCTGCCCAGGCGAGACTTTGCGCTTGCGCGAGTGAGTTGGCGGCTTCAGTGCCGCGTGCATCGCTGGTAGCGAGGTTAGCATCACTGGTGGCGGCGTTGCTATTGGCGCGGAGGATTTGTGTCGCGGCGAGAGCAGCATTAGCATCGCTGGTCAGCAGATTGACCGCCGCGCGGGTGCTTTCCTCTAAGGCGTGATTTTGCGAACCGATGGCTCCAATGGCGAGAACGACAAGCAGCAGGGCTAATACTCCCAATCCGGCGGCGAAATAGCGTGTGAGACGATTGCGGCGGTTTTCAAGATCAATATCAATTTTGCGCTGTTCGGCGCTGGCGGCAATGTAGGCACTGTGCAAATCCGTCGGCGCGGGGCTTTTACCCTCGGAGGCGGCTAACCAGATTTCCGCATCGCGCAGGTCATTGCCACGCAGGAGTTTGGCCGGGTCGCGGGTGGCTTCATCCCATTCTTTAGCGCGCAGAAACAGGCGGGTGTGGGTTTTGACATGCTGCTGGTCAGTTTCAATCGTTTTGACCAGTTTATCGAAGGACTGCGAAAAATCATCCGTATCGTGGAAGAACAGCCAGTTGATTTCGCTCAGGACGCGCCAGTTATCACGGGCGATGAGCAAAATATCGCGTCCGGCGAGCATGGCATCCAGCGTGGCATCCGGTTTGACGGCGGCAATCCTGCCAAGCGCCAGTTCGATCTGCGGGTCGATGTGGATGACCGGGACGATGCGCTTGCCCTTGCTCCGCGCGTGGGCGATTTCGAGATGGCAGACGGGCGAGGCTAAGGATTCGGGCGTGATGAGAAAGACAAAATTGTCGGCGGATTCGATGCCCTGCTGGATTTCACCCCACCAGAGCGACCCGCTGGACATATCGCCCCAGTCAATCCATGAGTCGCGTCCATTCTGCTGAAGTGTCTCGACAATGCGGCGGGCGAAATCGCCATCCTTGCGGGAATAGGAAATGAAAACATCGTTGTAGAGGGTATCGGATGGCATACTATCCCCGCTGCGATAATTGGATTACAGAGATTGTAACGCGGGAGGTTTGGGGGATGCAAACAGGTAAGCGTGTGAATAGGACACAGCAGTGCTGTGTCCCTACAAAACACACCTATCATCACGGCGGCTGGCTCCCGTAAAGGCTGTTTTTCGACTGTTTATCAGGTATGAATCCGTAAACGTTGAGAGGAAATGTATCAGTCGTTCAACAGTTTGATCTGCTCGCTGAGAAATTCAGAGACTCCTTCAGCCGTCAGGTCGCTGAGGTCAGAAACGGGGGTTTGCGGCGCAAGATGTCGCAGGGTATCGAGGGCTTCCGCCCAAACGGATTTGGCGCGGCGTTCATCGCCTGCCTGTAGATAGAGGTTGCCCAAAATGGTCGCCGCGAGAGGGTGTCCGCGACGGCAGTAAATGGCTGCCCGGAAGGATTCTCTGGCAGCATCAGTCTGCTCATCTTCGAGATAGAGCACGCCCTTCAGATAATGGGCATCGGCTTGCAGGGCATCGGTCTGCAATACGCGATCCAGTTCAGTATGCGCCTGCTGAATGTCGCCACGATTCGCCAGCAGACAGCCCATCAAGACCCGCGCTGCGCCGTTATCGGGTGACTGCGCCAGGATGTTATTGAGCATTTGCTCGGCAGCCTGATAATGCTTGACACGCATCAACTGGACGGCTTCGGCATAGGCAGTCTGCACCAGCGCAGGCGATGGACGTGAAATCGGCAGTGCATCCAAACTGCGATCTCGCTTCTCAACCACACTGCGGCGCACTTCCGGCACAAGTGCACCAGCGCAGGCGATGGACGTGAAATCGGCAGTGCATCCAAACTGCGATCTCGCTTCTCAACCACACTGCGGCGCACTTCCGGCACAAGCGTATGATAATAAGTCATCTGCGTCGCGCCGAGCGGTTTTTGATAGACGACTGCACCGGGGAAAATGTGCGTCGCCCAGCGTTCGCGTTTGAATTGCAGCGCTTCAGCCTGTCCTAAAATCAGCCATCCACCGGGACTGAGGGCTTCGTACAGGCTGTCCTCAACGGTGTAGACCTGGGCTTTATCAAAGTAGAGCAGGACATTGCAGCAGAAGATGATGTCAGCCTGTGGCAAGGGCGGTCTTTCGAGCAAGTTGTGCTGGCGAAAGGTGACCATGTTACGAATGAGGGGAATCAACTGGAATGTCTGGTCGATGGGTGTGAAATAGCGCTGCTGAAATTCGCTTTCGGTGTGGCGCAGTGACCAGTTGCGGTAAATGGCGCGCTGTGCCATCTGCAAGGCATGTTGATTCAAATCGCTGCCGACCAGACGAAGATTCCAAGCGGATAAATCCGGCAGGGCATCGCGCAGCGTAATAGCAATAGAGTAAGCCTCTTCGCCAGTGGCACAGCCAGCGCTCCAGATATTGAGGCTGAGGTTATGTGCTTTGCGGCGGCGCGCGGTGATGTCCGGCAGAATGGTGCTTTTGAGCAGGTCAAAATGGGCGCGGTTGCGTAAAAAATAGGTTTCACCGATCAGCAGCGCGCGTATGAGTTCCTGCCAGGCGGGGGCGTTGTCGGGCACATCCTGTAACTGGCGAGTCAATGCGTCGAGGTCGCCGCCGGAGAGATCCGCTAACACGGCATCCAGATTGACACGTTCCTGAAGCACCTGCGCCAGGCCGAGGCGCTGCTCGATGAGGGCACGAATTCTGAGCTGCTGCGGTTGAGTAGGCATAACAAATATCAAACAATATCAGGGTCAGTTGTTGGAATATATGCTATTATAGCCTGTCGCACTGGTTTGAAAAAATTGACAATACCATAGGCATTTTCTATACTCTGCTTATGGTCTGTGTATTGCGGCCCCACCACAGGAGAAACTGTTTTGCCTGCTTTCCTGAAATCGCTCATCACATTGGTGGTTCTCGGTCTGGCTCTTTCGAGTACATCCGCGCAAAACAGCGGACGACTGGTGAGTGGTGACCCGCCTGTAGCCGGACTCATCTCGGTTTCAGCGGCAGACGAGAATGGTCTGGTCACGGTATCAGGTGGTGTAGGCGCAGTTTTCCCCGGCGCACAGGTCGCTGTTCGCAATTTATATACGGGTGATACGGCGTATGTACAAGCCGGATTGAACGGCAGTTTTTCCACGACGCTGTATGGCCCCGGCAACACGCCTTTCTGGGTCAGTCCGGCAGAAAATATTCCAGCCACTATACGTAATCACCCGGGTTCGCTGCCCGGTGGCCCCGGAACGATTGTCTCCGGCGCGTTCCCGCAGACTCCGGCACAGAGCGGATTAGTCACCCAACTGGCCATCGACGGGGATGTGAGCGACTGGGAGCGCTACCTGAATGTAGCACTGGTCACACCAGCCCCGGTCATCTACGCGCTGATTAATCAGAATTCGATGTATCTGGCGCTGGCGGCGGACAGTGTTCCGGCAGATTATGCGAAGATGCACATTGTTTTTACGCTGGACAGCGTGGTCTACAGCCTCGCGGTTGACCCACGCCAGCAGCAGCTTGCGACGCTAGACCGCATCCAACCGAATCCCAATACGGTAGGGACATTGGCGGTGGCAAGCAGCCAGGGTAAGGTGATTGAAGTACGCATCCCGCTGGCGACGATCAATCTGGCTAATCCCACACTGGAAAATGGTACGCTTGAATCCATCAGTTTTACTGACGCAAACGCCACTGATTTACTGACGATTTCGGTGCAGCAGCCCGTTCCACTGATTGAAGGTATTGACGGGATAGTCCGGCTCAACAGCCAACTGAGCAGCGATTTTACGCGCTTCACTGTCTCCGGGAGTGTTGCCCAGAGTTCACAGCGCTGGCTGGCGCGGGGGCGCGTTAACCAACAAGCCTTCAAACCGGGCGACAAACTGATCCTGGAAATGGATGTCAGTCTTTCCGCGCCGGAACTGCCCCCCGGTCTGGTGGGCTTGCAGATGATCGGGCAAATCCGGCTGCAACCGCTCATCGGAGCCGATGGCAGGCAAACAGCGGGTGGAGTGGGCAGCAATAACGGGTGGTCAGATGTACTGACTCCATCGGGGCTGCCGATCACCAATTTACGGGGTGATTTTTTGTTGAGCGAAACGTCGACTCCAGCGAATGCAATTATCCGCCGGAACGGAAATCTGGTGTTCCCACTCGATTTTGTCGTCCAACTGCCGAAGGATTTACCCAAGGGAATGTATGTCCCCCTGTTTGAAGGTTTCGGACAGGTGGCGGACGGAGAAATCTTCCGCTGGCAGGATAACAGTCCGCTCGGCACCGGGAAAGGCGCTGCGGCGACCATCCCGACCCGAATGCCGCTGGTACTCAATATCGGTGATGTGACCAACGCTCATTTGGTGTGGACACTGTTTCAGGATAATCCAAGCGCAGGCAGCCGGGGACTACTGGCGAGCGAAGATCAGGGTCAATATGCACTGACTAACCGGGTGCATCTGGATAACCCGACCTATATTCTGCCGCCGAGTCAGGCAGGCACGCCTAATACCTACCCCATCGAGCCTTATCTGCTGAATCAGATGCCGAACGACTATGATGAAACGGCTGTGCCGCTGATTCCGTTCCTGTTTCCGGGCGGACGCTTGAATGCCCGTATCACCCGTCCTGATGGTCAGGTGGATGATCTGGGAAGTTCGGCAATTATTCAAAGTCAACTTTCGACTCCGACGCTGGATGAACGGGAGAAGTTTGGCGGACAGTCCGAAGTGGATGTCTACCGCCTGACGACACTGAATCCGTTGTTCACGAATTATGTCTTCAGTCAGTACGGAGAATACAGCATCAATCTGACAGGCAATCTGGAAGACGTGTGGGGCAACCGTTATGAAGGTGGCGGAACCTATACGGTATTGATTGCTGAACCGCTGAGTATTTTGCCGGGTGTGCTGCCGGGAACACCCTTCGAAGTAGGCAATATTTTTAATCCGGGTGTCCATCTTTCAGCCGGAGCGCCTGCTGATGTGACGATAAAAGCGCGGATTTATCCGCTGGATGGCAGCGCGGTTATTGAGCATACGATCAGCGGGACAAGCAATGCGGCGGGATATTTCCAACCCACCGACAAGGGTTTCACTTTTGATACACCCGGTGAATATGTGGTAGATTACGAAGCACGCTATACGGATGCAGATGGACATCTGTGGGCGGGCAGCCTGAGGAGCGCGGGTGTGATCGCGAACCCCAGCGGCGCTCTTATCGCACACGGCGAACGCGGTCTGGACGGCGATGGCAAACAGTTCCATGCGGCCTGGTTTAGCGTGCGCCAATATGCACCTGAATCCGAGGCGTGGCTGAATTATCCGTATCATATTGGGGATGTAGCCTGGGTGGCGGATGGTGTCAACGGGCATATCAAGCCGATTCTTCAGGTACAGGATACCGTTGGTACGTATGCCAACTGGCTGTGGAATACATTCCCCGGCTATCAATCGGCAAGCGGCGCGAATGTGCCCAATATGATCGCGCGGCAGGAACTCCCGGTGACAGAATTCACCGATCCGACCAGCATTTACAGCCTGCCACTCAAGCCAGATACTATCATCAGCCAGGGTTACACCTATCTGAACGCGGTGACACCGAGTATCAGCGCACGACAGTTCATTCAAGGTGATACAACCGGCGGTCTGCCGCTCTACTGGGATATGGATGACCCGTACAATGGACAGGCTGGCGCGGGTATAACGGGTTCACGTCCGGGCGATTATTTCTTCCTGTTCGGCGGCGCAGTCGTGCGCAACCAGCAGGCGAATATTCAGGATACGAGCATTTACGCCTCGCTAGGCGTGGTGATTGACGAGAAAAATGACCCGCTCGGCTCGCGCGTTTTCCCACCTTACCGGGGTGAAGCAGGCGGTCCGAACGGCGGCGCACTCCTCACCGTCAACGGTAAAGCAGTTAATCTATTCTTCCACCCCACCGGAACGAAACCGGGCGATGTGCTGCATGTGGGCGATACGCTCTCGATAGCCGGACAGCTTGCACCGACTCTGCCCTCGGTGGTGGATGTCAGCATTACGTCACCCTCCGGGGTTAACCGCCAGTTCAGCGGCACCGCCAGTTCCATCGGCTATTTTTACGATCCGAGTCAGGACTTCTCAGTTGATGAACCCGGTGTATGGACAGTGGCGATTCAGGCGCATCACGACGGCACCACCTCCGCCGGGAAAATCGAACCGCCGTCGCCCACAGGTGGGATTCTGGGAACCGATGGCGGGCAGTTCTCGGTATATGTGCTGGCGGAAGATAGTGAAGCGCTGGTGTGGAACGATACCCGCAGCGATTTCCCCATCCCGGCGGCAGTGCCCTACAATTTTAACTTCCCGCTGCCGGATGACTGGACGAATATTCAGGTTTTCCATACGGTCAAAACAGCCAGTTATGTACTGGATGAAGGGCCACTGCACCCGAATGGACGCTCGTTCAGCTACCAATACAATCCGACGAATCTGAGTAAAAATTTCCTGAATCTGGAAAATAACGGAGCCGGAAGCGGCGCGGCATCATCCGATGTGGTGACACTGACCTTTGTCGCTACCGCTACAGACGGAAATGGTCGTTTCCAGATTCGCAGTCGTACTTATACCATCGCCCATGATCGTCTGACGACTTTTGGGTGATGTTTAGCCATTCGCTCAAGGCGCTAATGTACCGCCTTTATGAGGTTTCTAATCCATGTTGAGTCGCCATCGAGCCAATCGCGCATCCCGGTTATCTGCCCTGCTGATGCTGGGTCTCAGCATGTTCGCTGTGGGGGCTGCACTGCTATTTGGAACGCCTTACGCGGCGAACGCCCAGACCGAGCCTACGCCCTTCCCGCTTTATGCTCTGCCTGACCCGCGCCTGAGCAGTTTCAGCGCGTCGAACATGCTGGCGCTGGGAAAAGATAACCGCACACTGGTTGCCGCCAACATGCTCAACAACAGTATCTCGGTGGTGCTGCCCGGTCAGGGAAAACTCGTGGGGGAAATTCCTGTGGGACAAGACCCGCGCTCAGTGGTACTGACGAGCGACGGAACCCGTGCTGTCACAGCCAATCGCGGTGATGGAACGCTCTCGGTGATTGATCTGGCGACACAGGAAGTCCGCAGCATCGTACTGAATGGCATTTATCCGTATGGAATCGTGCTGGGGGATGACGACACGGCTTATGTTTCGCTGGAAGGCAGCGGCGAAATCGTCATTGTTAACCTGACGACGAACCAGATACTGGGACGCATCGCGGTTCCTGGCGCGCCTGCTGGATTGGCGATATGGGGTGATTTTCTGTACGTGACGCATTTCTGGAGCGGTCAGGTCAGTTTAATTTATCTGCCGCAAATGCGTCTGGTGACAACGGTCAGTACAGGAATTGATACCGGGCTTTCGCAAGGCATCGAACTGGATGTGACACGCGGGGTGGCTTATCTGCCGCAGACACGCAGCAATGCCCAGAATACGCATCTGACCTTCGACACCACCGTTTTCCCCATCGTGAATGTGATGAATCTGCGGAATCTGACTGTCGAGCGGAACAACCGCCTGACGCTGGATACGGCAGATCGCCCGGTGAATATGCCTTTCGCAATGGCGCTGGATCGCTTCCGCCAAACGCTGTATATCGCCAACGCCGGGAGCGACAATATCTCGGTGATTGATGCGAATACGGGTCTGACACGGGCACATATCGATGTCGGCTCGAATCCGCGTGGTATTTTGCTCAACCGGGACAATTCGCTGTTGTTCGTCTACAACGCTTTTGATGGAACCCTTTCAGTCATAGAAACGCGGACGCTCAAAGTCACTGATGAAATTCCGATCAGCGATTCGAATCTCCCGGTGGATACGCTGCTGGCATTGCAATTGTTTTACAGCGCGAATGACCCCCGGCTGAGTGCCGATAACTGGATAAGCTGCGGTAACTGTCACTTCGACGGCATGTCGGATGGAAGGGTGTGGCAGGGCTTCCCGGATGGGCCGCGCAATACTCCCGTTTTATACGGTCTGCTGGAAACCGCGCCGTATAACTGGTCAGCAACATGGGATGAACTGGCGGATGTAGAAACTAAAATCCGTTCACTTCAAGCGGGTACAGGTTTGATTCCGGACACCAACATTGCGCCTGCACTGGGTGATCCTCACAGTGGGCTTTCGCTCGATCTGGATGTGCTTGCCAGCTATCTCGCGACGCTGCAAGGGGCCACCCCGCTTTTGCCAGCGGATACGGTGGAGATTGACCGGGGTAAAACCATTTTTGAGCAGCAGAAGTGTGCGACCTGTCATGTGGGCGCGGCAGGTACGGATTTACAGAAGCATGACGTGGGTACGGGTACAACCAAGGCGGAAATGCAGGGCACGGAATTTGATACTCCGTCGCTGCGCTGGTTGTCGATGAGTGCGCCGTATTTCCATGATGGTTCTGCCGCTACGCTGCACGATGTATTCACGCTGCCGGGCGCACATCAACTAATCAGCAAGCTGCCTGCTGAGGATATTGACGCGCTGATTGCGTATCTGCTGACGCTGCCCGGCATCGTAATAGTCCATTCGCCACGCCGGATTTTCAAGCCCCCCGGCTACCAGAAATGGTAAGCCCTTTCCTGCATTCGGAAATACCGATAAAGAAAGGACACGAATATCGTGTCCCTACGGTACCTTTAATTTATGCTCACAAATAGCTAATCCTAATCTGCAACCGAACGCAATCCAGAATTCCGTATCGAACGGAATTTCGCCCCACTCAACTTATAAGTTAACCCTTGCGAACTTGACCTGGGGATGGGTATATTTATGATAGCGATAAGCATAATTACCCGATTTGAGTAACGTGGCATGACCGCAAGCCCAGCAATGCAAGAATATCTGGCGGAGGCCTATCGGTTGGCCTACTACCAGAAAGATAATCCGTATATTTCCACGTCCGCGCTGGCAGATGTGATGCATGTTTCCGCCCCGGCGGTGACGCGCATGGTGCAGCGTTTGAAAGATGCTGGGTATCTGGAACATGAGCCGTATCGCGGCATTTTTCTGACTCCAACCGGCGAACGGGAAGCGCTGATGTCGATTCGCCGTCACCGCCTGGTCGAGCGATTTCTGACGGATGTGATGAAATTCGGCTGGCATGAAGTCCATGATGATGCCGATGAATTGGGTGCTTTGGTCAGTGATACGCTGGTGACACGCATGGAAAAAATGGCGGGATACCCCCGGCGCTGTCCGCATGGCGAACCGATCCCGACAGCGGATGGTAAGATGCCGCGCGTGGTGGATACTCCGCTCAATACAGTTGATCTGGCGCAGGAATTTGTTATCAGCCGCGTAACGACGCATGATGCCGATAAGCTGGAATATCTGGGGGTGCTGGGTCTGCAACCGGGCACGCATTTACAACTGGTGGAACGCGCACCATTTAATGGGCCGTTACAGCTCAAGGTTAACGGTCAGACACAGATGATCGGTCACGAATTGGCGGGTGTGCTGCGCGTCTGCAAGCCGAGCGAGTTCGAGTTGAAGTAGGGAATGAGGTTGTTAGTTGTTAGTCATTGGTTCTTAGTTTTTTCTGACCGACTAACAACTAAGCACTAGATGCCGCTTTGAACAGAACTCATCGAGTTTCTGCTCCCTTTCTGTTCAGTCAATCGATTGAAGTAATTTAACCTTCGCTGACAAGATCATAAAATGCAGCGGACATGGTATTCATATTGATATACGACATGAATTTCTGGGAAATGTCGCTGGTATCAGAGCGTCCGGCTTTGTGAGCGCTTTCCATATCGGCATAGCGCAGGACGAGCAGCCATTCTCCGTCCTCAGAATGAGTCGCTTCCCGGCGCTGCAATCCGGGGAGATGCGGAGCCACTTCGCGCTGGAAACGTTCATTCAAGGCACGGAAGTCCTTTTCATTCACTCCATCATTCAGGCGAAATTTGACAATCTGAATCGCGGTCATCGGTCTATTCCTTTCATGTGTATTAGAGATGTTTTCAGAATAGGCTTTTTCGCCGCATGACAAAAGGTAAATGCAGGCCGAAGTATGGTAAATGTGCGCCTAGACCTTCGTTAGCTGGTCACGGAAGGTGAGCGGAGTTTGTCCAGTATAGCGCTTGAAGAATTTGACCAGATTGGTCGGCTCATCAAAACCGGTACGATCCGCGATTTCCTTGATGGATAAGTTCGTATGAATGAGGAGACGTTTAATTTCCAGCAGCACACGTTCATCCACAAATAACTTGGCATTCTTGTTCAGAATCGACTGCGTGAACTGATTCAGTTTCTTGGCGGAGTAGCCGAGCGCCACCGCGTAATCCTGTACATTGCGCGTGCGGGCGTAATCGACTTCGACCTGTTCACGAAAGCGGGTGAAATCCTGATACTGCGCCAGCATGGGCGGTTGAGTCTCGCTGCGCTTCAAGCGTTCCGCCATAAGTAGAATCGTCCTGAGCAGATTGCGGTAAATATCGTGTTTGAAGGCATCCATACCGGGATGGTCGAATTCCTGCTTCAATTCCTGAAACAGCGGCAGAAAACGGCGATAGTCATCTTCCGAAAGCGTAAGCACAGGCGATTTCAGGGCGTAATCAAAAATGAGGTAGCTTTCCAGAATGTCGCGATCCTGTGCGCTCTTGTAGAGAAATTCTTTGGAAAAGGCCACGATGAAAGCATCATTTTCCGTGTTGATCTCCCATTGATGCACCTGATTTTCCGCCACAAAGAGCAAGGTTCTTTCCTGATAGGGATATGAAGCAAAATCGACATAGTGATGTCCCCTGCCCTTTGTGAACAGCGCGATCATGTAGGACTGTAACCGCTGCGGTGTATCCATCGGGTAACGCTGATGGGCAAATAAAGTTTGCAGGGGCAAAATCATGCATTCGATGGGCTGCTGCGGTTGAGGAAAGGGACGAACATCCAGAATTTCGTCAGACATCATTGTGACTTTCAAGAACTTTCAGGCTAACACCCCGATGATACAGCGGAATCACGACAACAAAAAGGCATCCCGTCAGAGTTGACCGGATGCCATAAGCAATCTATTCAGTTGTCAGCGTAAGCGATTTACAACGGACGGATCAGGAAGGGAATTTCCCCGCTGATGTCCGGTTTCGCCAGCGTGATTGAGATGTCCATGCTCTTGTCGCCACGCATGACGGTCAGCTTGACTGTATCGCCTGCTTTATGCGTAGTGAGCAAGCTGTCCAAGGTGTGTTGAGCATCAATCTTGGTGCCGTCAATGGCGCTAATGACATCGTTATCCTGTAGGCCAGCCATCGCGGCAGGCGAATCGGTGGCGATGCGGGTCACAAGTGCGCCCTCAGTCTGGGTGATTTTATGCTGAGTGGCAATAGCGGCAGTAAGGTGCAGTGTATTGACACCGATGGAGGGACCAAAGTGATTGTCCGGCATCCCGAACAGCATCCCATTGGTATCGTAATCGAACAGGTGCAGACTGTTGAGGGTCGCTGCCGGGACGCTGATGTCCATCGACTTTGCCGCGCGGGTGATGGTGAGCTTGATGGTGTCACTATCCGCCAGCTTATCGCGGAAAGCCTGCAAGCTGGCCGGGTCGTAGACGGTATCGTTGAACTTGGTGATCTGGTCATCGGGTTGCAAACCCGCAGCGGCTAAATCGCTCCCGTTTGCGATGCTATAGACGCGCCATGATTGATCGTTCAGGTTGAAGCCAAAGACATCAAAAGGAACGTTGTGCTGTAGATTAGCCAGATCGATGGCTGGTACAGTGGTTTTGGTCTGCGCGACCAGATCGAACAACATCCCCTGCTGGGCATAATCAAACAGGTCGAGTGACTTAAAGGCCGCTGCCGGGACGCTGATGTCCATCGGCTTGTTGTCGCGGATGATACTCAGCTTCACGGTGTCCGTATCCGCTAACCCGGAGCGGAAAGTCTGCAAACCCGCTGGATTATAGGCTGTGCCATTGAAATGCTGGATGGTATCGCCAACATGCAAGCCAGTGCTTGCCAGATCGCTGCGCACTGCGAGGCCAAATACCTGCCAGCTCGTATCGGCATTATTGAAGGCGATGGCATCGAAGGCTTCGTTCGTCACCAGACTGCGATTAAGCTCAGTCTTATCGAGCGTGGCCTTAAGCGACATCTCCTTACCCGCGCGAGTCAGAGCAATGGTCGCAGTATCGCCGGGTTTGAGGGCGTTGAGCGCGTCGGCAAATTCCGCGACATTGGCGACAGCCGTATCATTCAGCTTCGTCACCATATCGTCGATCTGAAGACCGGCTTTAGCGGCGGGTGAATCCGTGACTACCAGGCGCACCACCACACCTTTGTCAGTATCCGCTAAACGAACGCCTAAATAAGGATACTGGGCGGGCTGTGGGGACTGAGCCGCTGGCTGCTGGGGGACAGCCGTTGGGGATTGGGCATTGGCGACTCCGAATGAAGCCACCCCGAAAATCAGCACGAACACTACGAACAGACCAAGAATACCGTTTTTCCGCATCATGATCGCAACCTCCTCGTTATACAAACAGGCACAATCGTTGTTTACGGGTAAATCGGTGCGTCGTAGCTTGGTCAACTGCGGCGTACTGTTTATCCAAGCAGGTGTTATAGAGCGAATTTCTGAGTGGAATCTGAAATGAGGCTGAAACGTGGCTAAAATCATGTTTAGCAGATGGTGAGATATTTTTCCGGTCAATCCAAGACAAAATTGAACCGCCGAGACGCAGAGGACGCAGAGAAATCGCAGAGGTGTTTGATGTAAAAGTCCAGCTTGAGTTTCTTTAGCGTGGTGCTATCTTTTTCATGCTTCAACGATATTTAACACAATTTTGTTACGATAACGGCGGAAATTATTGAGACGAGAATAAAACCAATGAGCGAGGGAAATTATTGGGTAGAGCAATGATTGGCGGCACGATCCTCTGTGGGATTCTCATCGTGACTGGCCTGATGATGTTCCCGACGACGCTGCCTGCCGGGGGTGTACTGGGTTTGATCGGCGACGGGCTGATTCTGAGCGCTTATGGGCTGGCGGCATCTATCGGGCCATTAGCGGCTTCGCGGGTGCAAAATGCGGCACTGAGGCAAGGGATTCTATTCGGAATCATCATTGGCCTATGGTTCACAGCGGATATTATCATCGGCATTGTGGCTCCACTGGACAGCGCAGGAAATGCGGTTTTGGGATTGGTGGAATTCGGCGGACTGCTGATCTTTTTCGTGATTGCTGGTTTACGCGGGGTGCAAAAAGCAGGCCATCTGAAATCGGGCATTCAGGCGGCGATGTGGAGTTCGATCATCGGGACACTGATCTGGTTCATTATGATTCTGCTGACGTATTACTTGTTCATCGGGACACCACAGGAGGCGCGTTCACTGCAATCCGATCAGGTGATGGTGGACTTTCAACGGAGCGGGATGAGCGATTTACGCGCCTTCATCATGCAGGATTATATGGGCGGCGGATTCTTTCACTCGCTGCTCAGTCCAATTGTCGCAGGGATTCTGGGGTTGTTTGGCGGATTGGTGGCGAAAGGGATTATGCGGCTAATGGATAAATTGAAAAGAAACAGCCTGATTTAAGGCGGACACGATGTATCGTGTCCCTACAAAATACGGTGTTTTATTGACAAATTTCGAGCGTGTTTGCGGCGGGAGGGTCATAGACCCTCCCCTACAAAGTTTCGCTATTCGTATTTGAAGCGCATAACCGTAATGCCAAAGAGAACAGCCGTTATCACCAGCAGGACAGCTAACTGTGGCAGTACATTCACCAATGTGCCGTTTTCAAAGAGCAGGATACGGAAAGCATCCATCGCCCAGGCAATCGGTGAGATGTGCCCGACCGTTTGCATAAAAGGCGGCACTATGTCCAACGGCCACCACGCACCACCCAACGGCGCGAGTGTCAGACCAACCAGATTAATCATCGCCCCGGCCTGCTCCTCGGTTTTGAGGAAGGTTCCAATCGCAAAACCAAGCGCGGTGACACACAGCGTCAGGCAGATCATAACCAGCACGAGCGCGATCAGGTCATTCCCCAGATTCAGGCCGAGCACTTTTCCCGCCACGAACACGATTCCGTATTGAATCATGCCAAGCAGGAAATACATGAGGATTTTGCCAGCCAGAATTTGCGAACGGGAAACGGGCGTGGTCATCAGTCGCTGGAATGTCCAGTTCTTCTTCTCACGGATGACACTGGCAGAACTCAAGAGCGCCGCAAAGGTGACAAACATACTCGCCATACCGGGCACGGATTGTCCAAAACCTGACTGGCGACTGGATGGCTCATTCGAACCCGCCGTTGCACTGGCTTCGTAATCCACGCTGAAGGGCTGGTCAGCCCATAATTTCGCGGCATCGTCATAGACTTTCTGATGGAAGGCATCCTGTGCAGCGGTATCCGGGAATGAAACCACACCCGAATCGTTAACCACATTCACGCCGACTGTCGCAGCGACGAGTGCGCCGCCCATACGCTGGGTAACCGCCTGTACCGCCTGCAAGATATAGCTCGGCGCGGCGGCACTTTCATTCGAGCGGTAGCCGATGCTGACAGGCTGACCTGCTCCCAGATTTTTCTCGAAACCCGCTGGAATTTCGATGAGCGCCAGTGAAGTGTTATCCGCCAGCCGTTTGAGCGCTGTTGCTTCGTCGAGCC
Source organism: Aggregatilineales bacterium (assembly GCA_044226645.1). Classification (GTDB taxonomy): domain Bacteria; phylum Chloroflexota; class Anaerolineae; order Aggregatilineales; family Phototrophicaceae; genus CFX2. Next base: position 511 of record JBGAGR010000144.1, on the reverse strand, counting down.
GGGTCACATCCTTAAGCTGGCAGTAATCGTCGGCACTGTTATCCATCGGACAGAGGACGAGCGTGTTATTGGCCTGCCGGAGATCGGTCAAGAACTGCGCGGAAAGCGTTGTTTGATCGCTGTCGATGACATCCACACGAACTTTATCCGGGCCGCCTCCGCTGCCGCCGAGTCCTATGCCGAAAACGATTGAAAAGATGACCGGAACCAGCACCAGGCCGATGACCGCGCCGGGGTCTTTGAAAAACACACGCAAATCGTTGATAGCGATATTGAATACAGATCGCATCATATCCCCCTTATATATCCAGCCGTCGGTTGAACAACCAGAAGCCGATACCGAACAGGATGACCGCGTGTGCCAGCAAGATCAGCAGATTCAAGCCAATGTCGGCTTGATTGGCGGCTAATTTCTGGAAGGCGTTAGTTCCCCAGTAGATCAGGGAAAAGCGTGACAGCACTTCTGGCAGTTGGAATCCGAATGCGCCACCGAGTATCGCCAGCGCAAAGT